>CAJGCD010000120.1 GCA_904501715.1 uncultured Clostridia bacterium | reverse complement strand
TGAGAGTGTAGAGGATAAAAGATTTGAAGAGATATTGACCTATTTTAATTCTTGCTATCTCATTACCCACGACAAAATTGACGGTTGCTATGATGGCCTTTACGACGTGGTTATGGAGCTTCACGCTAAGGGATACAAGCTGGCGGTGCTTTCAAATAAGCCCGACGCTATGGTCAAAAGAATAATCAAAAATCTTTTCCCAGAGGGTATGATGTCGGTGGCTATGGGACAGTCCGAGCTTCCGCGCAAGCCCGACCCTACGGTGCCCCTTATGATAGCTGAGCAGATAGGATGCAAGGTGAGTAACACCTATTTTGTAGGCGACAGCGAGGTGGACGTGCTTACGGCAAAAAATTCAGGAATGCATTCGGTAGCCATATCCTGGGGCTTTAGGGACAGAGGTGTGCTTGAGGCTACCGCTCCCGAGGTCATTATTGATACTCCAAAGGAGCTTTTGAGTTACTTTGAAACATAATACAAGCCGTGTTTTACATAGGCTTAGGTGAAAGGGAAAATAAATGAAGATTGGATTCGTTTCTCTGGGATGCCCCAAAAATCAGCTTGACACAGAGGTGATGCTTCACGAGGTAGCAAGCGCGGGATACGAGATAACTCCCGACGAAACAGAGGCAGACGTTGTTATTATCAACACCTGCGGATTTATAGAGAGCGCAAAGAAGGAAGCTATTGAAAATATACTCGACATTGCGTGGCTCAAAAAGAACCGCTCCTTGAAGGCGATAATCGTTACGGGATGTCTTGCTGAGAGATACCGCGAGAGCATACTCGAGGAGATGCCCGAGGTTGACGCGGTGCTCGGTGTTGGCAGCATACATAATATAGTCGAGGCTGTTGAGGCTGTTACAGTAAAGAAAAAGAAGGGCTCTCACAGAAAATATACGTCCTTTGAGGACAAGGACAGTGTGCGTCTTGGGGGTGACAGAATACTTACCACTCCCGAGTATACGGCGTATCTCAAAATAGCCGAGGGCTGTGACAACCGTTGCGCCTATTGCGCTATACCGTCTATAAGAGGAAAATTCCGTAGCCGCACTATGGAGGACATAGTAAAGGAGGCTAAGGAGCTTGAGGCGCTGGGTGTCAGGGAGCTGAATATCGTGGCTCAGGATATCACGAGATACGGGCTTGACCTTTACGGTGAGTATAGGCTGGCCGAGCTGCTTCGCAGGATAACCGATGCCACCGAGATACCGTGGATAAGATTGCTCTACTGCTATCCCGATAAGATGACCGACGAGCTTGTGGCAGAGATAAGAGATAACCCCAGAATACTTAAGTATATCGATCTGCCCATACAGCACATCAGCGATAATATGCTCAGGGCGATGAACCGCCACGGCGATAGCGCAATGGTTCGCGGTGTTATAGCGAAGCTTCGCAGAGAGATACCCGACATCGTTATACGTACCACCTTTATAGTGGGCTTCCCCGGTGAGACCGAGGAGGATTTTCTTGAGCTTTGCGGGTTTGTAAAGGAAGCTAAGTTCGAGCATATGGGTGTTTTCCCCTATTCCAGAGAGGAGGGAACTCCCGCATACGATATGGAAGACCAAATAGACGAGCAGGTAAAGCAGGACAGAGCCGATATAATTATGCGTGAGCAGTTGGATATCAATACCGCAAACAACGAAAAAATGGTTGGAAAGACCATAACGGTTCTTTGTGAGGACTACGACCCCGTCAGCTCGGTTCATTTCGGAAGAAGTCCCGCGGACGCGCCCGAAATAGACGGAAAGGTTTATTTCAGGTCAGAGAAGCGAATTGCCCCCGGCTCCTTCGTGAAGGTCAAGGTGCGGGAGGTGCTGGATTATGACCTTATGGGCAGAGCCATAACCGAAACGGTATAAAGGAGGGAATATATGAGTAAGATGAATTTGCCAAACAAACTTACAGTAATAAGAATGTGTCTTGTTCCCGTTATTTTATTGATAGGGTTCCTGACACCTAAAAGCTCGGATAGTCTTGCGTTTTACATATCAAGCGCCGTGTGTGCCGCTGTGTTTATTATTGCATCGGTTACAGATATGCTTGACGGAAAAATAGCCCGCAGAGATGGGCTGGTGACC
>CAJGCD010000119.1 GCA_904501715.1 uncultured Clostridia bacterium | reverse complement strand
AGAAGCTCAACGCAGCATTCCTTAAGAACGCCCTTTTTCTCGAGCTGCATAGCCAGATTAAGTCCCGTCTGTCCGCCGATACCGGGGAGTATAGCGTCGGGGCGCTCGTAGCGGATTATTTTCGCGATATATTCAAGTGTAAGGGGCTCCATATAGACCTTGTCCGCAATGGTGGTATCGGTCATAATGGTAGCGGGGTTGGAGTTTACGAGAATTACCTCGTAGCCCTCCTCACGGAGCGCAAGACAAGCCTGAGTGCCCGCATAGTCGAACTCTGCCGCCTGACCGATAACGATAGGACCTGAGCCTATTATCATTACTCTTTTGATATCTGTTCTTTTTGCCATAATCTTTTCCTCTCTGATATATGTGAAGTTAGAATTAGTAACGTTTTTTATTCGTCCTTTTCTTTCGAGAAAAGGACCAAAAGAACTTGAAAAGGGGTTTTATTGAATGGGTTTGTGCGCTGACTCATTAGCCTTCCCCGGCGGGGAAGGGGGACCGCTTGCGGTGGATGAGGAGAGCTCTGGGAGCACTGTGTGTTGCTCACTTTGAGGGAACTTATATCCTCCCCAATAAATGAACGCGAACATGGGCTACACCCGTGTTCTCCTCATCAGTCTCGCTATTTGCTGCGCAAATGTACGCTCGACAGCTTCCCCGCTGGGGAAGCCTTTGGGAAGGTTCGCTATTCGTTTATTTGTGGAGGAAGAATTTAAGGTTATTGCGATGCAGTGAGTACCTTAAATTATCCCCTCATCAATATACGCAACCTTGTCCCCCGATACGGTTGCCACGCATTTTCCGAAGACCCTTTTGCCCTCAAAGGGTGTGCAGTTGCCCATAGACGCGAAATCCTTTACGTCTATGACGTACTCGTTTTCAAGGTCGTATACGCAAAATCCCTTGCGGTCTATGCCAAATCTTTCGGCGGGGTTAGTGCTCATAAGCTTTATGAGCTTTTCAAGACTTATCTCGCCCTTTCTTACAAGCTCGGTGTAGAGCACGGGAAAGGCACATTCAAGTCCCACTATTCCGTTAAGGCTCTTAAGCCCCTTGGATTTCTCCTCTGCCGAGTGGGGCGCGTGGTCGGTGGCTATCATATCAATAGCTCCGTCGTGTAATCCCTCAAGGAGAGCCAATCTGTCGGCTTCCTCGCGGATAGGCGGATTCATTCTGAAGCGTCCGTCGTCGCGCACGTCCTTGCTTGAATAAAGCAGGTAGTGGGGAGCGGTCTCGCAGGTGATATCCACTCCGCTGCGTTTAGCGTCGCGGATAAGGCTTACGCTCTCCTTGGTGGAGATGTGGCAGACGTGGTATTTTACTCCTATTTCGTCAGCCAGCCTTATGTCACGCTCGATCTGCTTCCATTCAGCCTCGGGGGAGTCCTTTATCTGCGTTCCGTCCTCGCAGTGCGCCGAGATGACCTTGCCAAGCGCCTTGGCTTTTTGCATAGCCTCGCGCATAAGCTCGGTGCTGTCCACGCCCCGTCCGTCGTCGGAAAATCCGCAAACGAAGGGCGCCATATCCTCAATGTCGGAGAGAGCAAGTCCCGCCTCTCCCTTCGTTATGCTTCCAAAGGGAAGCACGTTTATTTTTGCGTCTCTGTTTATTATTTCCAGCTGAGCCTTAAGATTTTCAAGAGAATCGGGAACGGGATTAAGGTTCGGCATGGTACCTACGGCAGTGTATCCGCCGCGCGCCGCCGCCGCCGAGCCTGTGGCTATGGTCTCCTTATAAGAAAAGCCCGGCTCACGAAAATGTACGTGTACATCAACGAAACCGGGAAAAATAACGTATTTGGAACAGTCAATAACACAGTCACGGGAAATGACTGCTTCAGCAGAAAATTCGGTATGCTTTTTGAGGTAGGAATCCTCAGAAAAAACAGAAGCGTCGGAAAAAACAAATTTCATAAATATTTTCCTCCTTCATCCGTATTTTTATCCTTATGATTATACCACAAAACCTCTCTTATGTCAATAGATTATTTTACAAATTTATATATATTTATCTATTTTTGTGCAACCCGTATGGATAACGGCGCGAAAGCTATGTTCGCTTTAGTGCGGTAGGGGAGCGCCTTGGTGCTCCCGTTGGTTAAGCGGT
>CAJGCD010000118.1 GCA_904501715.1 uncultured Clostridia bacterium | reverse complement strand
CTTGATGCAGTCGAACATCTCCTGAACCTTGATATTAGCGCCGCCGTGACGGGGACCCTTCAAGGCTCCCACCGCTGCAGAAATAGCAGAATACGTGTCGGAGCCTGAGCTGGACAGCACTCGGCAGGTAAAGGTGGAGCAGTTACCGCCGCCGTGTTCAGCGTGAACGACGAGACAGAGGTCAAGAAGTCTTGCCTCCTCCTCGGTGTAGCTCTTGTCGGGACGGAGAACACGCAAAAAATTCTCCGCGGTTGAAAGACCGTCCTTGGGGTTGTGAATATTCAAGCTCTTGTCGTGGAAAGCGTTCTGATAAACCGCGTAGGACTGCGCCGCGATAATAGGCAGTCTTGATAAGATCTCCATACTCTGATGAAGCATATTTTCAAGATCTGTATCGTCGGGATTATCGTCATAGGCATAGAGCGCAAGAATAGAGCTTGCTATCTTATTCATTATGGAACGCGAAGGTGCCTTCATAATGATGTCCTCGGTAAATCTTGGAGGGAGTCGGCGGTATGACGCGAGAATGTCGTTGAACTCGGCAAGCTCCTCTTGAGTTGGCAGATGTCCGAAGAAAAGCAGGAACGCGCACTCCTCAAATCCGAATCTTCCCTCTTTAACAAAATTATTGACAAGCTCGCTGATCTCGTATCCGCGATATTCAAGCTTACCTTCAACCGCGCACTTTTCGCCCTCGTTCATAACATAACCGTGAGCGTTTCCAACTCTTGTTACACCTGCGGTAACACCTGAACCGTCTGCCTCTCTGAGACCCTTCTTAACTCTGTAATTATCAAACGCCGCCTTGGGAATAACGTAGGTGCTTCGCGCGTCATCAAGCATCGACCGAAACTCCTTCTCTATCTCCTCGTCGTGGTCATTGTTGTGATTTTTTGAATAAAGCTGCATACTGACCTCCATTCCGCCTTTGAGCAGCGGTAGAAATGTTATCGGTGAAAACAATAAAGGTATTATACCATTTATTAGGTGGATTTTGCAATTAACAAATTGTAAACTTTCAAATTGTCCCTCGATTTCTTTTGAAATTCGTCAAGTTTTGCAAGAAATATCTTTGCAAGCTTCAAAATAAGTAATTCGGTCTTAAAAAAGCGTGTGTTTTTGCGTTTTTCGGGTTTTTTCCCTACGCTAATTACAAAAAGGCAACAAATCATTGACAATTCATTAAAAATGCCTTATAATTAACAGAGCGGAAAGAGGCGCAAATGATAAAACTTGCTCCCAAACGCTTTATTTACATACAGTATATTAAACTCTACCGTCGGTAGATAATAAAAACACTCCCCTTCAACCAACGGTGTGTAGACTTCATCGCAAAAATCGTTTATACTGTACTCAGAAAGGAGAACTTGCGTGAAGGTCACTTGTGTTTTTCAGTGAAGTATATTTCTTCACGCTCGAGTTTTGCCCGAACGGCAAAACTCATCAATACTATTTTACCGCCGTAAGCGGCGGACTGGAGTTTGTTATGGATCAAATCAAGATCGGCGCGTTTATTGCCGAGCGAAGAAAAAACAAAAATCTGACACAGGCACAGCTTGCGGAAAAGCTGAACGTCACCGACAGAGCCGTGTCAAAATGGGAAACAGGCAGGAGTCTGCCCGATTCCTCTATAATGCTTGACCTATGCCGAGAGCTTGGGATAAGCGTAAACGATTTACTTTATGGGGAGGTTATTACTATGGAAAACAACAACGAAAAATACGAACAGCAGCTTTTAGAGCTGGTAAAGCAAAAGGAAGAGTCCGACAAAAGACTCCTCCTTATCGAGATCATCATCGGCTTCCTTGCTATTGCGGTTATGCTTGCCTTATGCTTGACCGCGGCATATGTTCAAATGGAAGATTGGCTGAGAATCGTGCTTATTATCATTGGATTTGTTCCCGTGCTGATCCTGACTCCCTTTATGCTCAAGATCGAGCAGACCGCGGGATATTACGAGTGCGGAAAGTGTCACCACAAGTACATTCCTGCATACAAAAGCGTCTTCTTCTCTATGCATTACGGCAGAACCAGATATATGAAATGCCCCAAGTGCCATAAGAAATCCTGGCAGAAAAAGGTTATCAGTAAAGATTAAATTTATCATACAACAGAGAACCCCTACAGACCGCGTGAACTGCCCCAAATTATGCGGACAGTACAAAAAACACCCCTGTGGTAGAAAATATTAAAAATTAAGCAACGAACTGACATCGCTTTTCGAGAGGTGTCAGTTTTGTTTTGAGTTGGATACGTTCATTGTTGTAGAACTGTATGTATGCACCTATGAGGAGGCGCGCCTCCTCATAGGTGCGGATTTTTGTGCGGTAAATGCACTCGGTTTTGAGGATTGAGAAAAAATTTTCAGCTAAAGCATTG
>CAJGCD010000117.1 GCA_904501715.1 uncultured Clostridia bacterium | reverse complement strand
CTCGGTCTTTATGGCAGATAACACGCATACGTCCAAAAGTCCGCGCTTTAATTGAATATCCATACAATACTCCTCCTTGCGTAATACATCATAACACGAAGTATTGTGTTTGTCAATAGCTTTTTGAAAAATTTTGGAATTTTCAAAATATACTTGACAGAGGAATAGAGGTATGATATAATACATTTAACAATTAGGTTAAATGTTAAATAAAGGAGAAGGAAATGGGAATTCAAAACACCATGAAGGCTCTCTCCGACCCCATACGCAGAGAAATACTTAATCTTCTGAAGGGGGGCAGAATGTCCGCGGGAGATATAGTTGAGCGCTTTGAGGTGACGGGGGCATCAATATCGAGGCATCTTTCGGTGCTTAAGGATGCCGACCTCATAAGGGACAGACGGGAGGGCAAGTATATTTATTACGAGCTCAACGCCTCGGTGCTTGAGGAAATAATGCTATGGATAGCGGATCTGAAGGGAGATAATGGAAATGATTAAAAGAAATAAATTAAAGCTTATAATATCCTCGTTAGTTATACTTCTTCCTATGCTCATAGGCTTTTTCGGCGGCAGCATACTGCCCCCTGAGCTTGCGGTGCATTGGGGAATAGACGGAAATCCTGACGGCTGGATGAGCCCAACCGTATTTTTCATACTTCCCGCAGTGCTTCTGGCTATTCATTGGGTGTGTATGATAATCACTGCCGTGGTGGATAAAAACGTCGAGCAAAACAAAAAAATAATGAATATTACCTTCTGGATAATACCCGTTATATCCCTGACCTCATCGGGAGTAATTTTTACCACCGCGCTGGGATATACCTCAAATATGTACGCCATAGTCCTTCTTATAATCGGTGTATCCTTTATCATTGTGGGAAATTATATGCCCAAAACCACGAGAAACCGCACTATGGGTATAAAAATAAAGTGGACAATGTCCAATGACGAGAACTGGAACGCTACTCACCGCTTCGGCGGAAAGGTGATGGTAGCGGCAGGCTTTTTGTGCTTCCTTATGATGCCTTTACCCTCTGCGGCTTT
The DNA here is from genome assembly GCA_904501715.1 of uncultured Clostridia bacterium. GTDB lineage: Bacteria > Bacillota > Clostridia > Oscillospirales > CAG-272 > HGM12713. Next base: position 1,402 of record CAJGCD010000117.1, on the reverse strand, counting down.
CCCCTTTGTGGTTCTGCCTTTAATATTGGTGGTCGCAATTGCCCCTACGTTATACTCATACAGATTTTACAAAAAGCAGCTCGCGCAGGGTAAGGCGACCCGTGAGGAGTATGAAAAGGGATACGAAAAGCTTGTAGGTAATAAAAAGATTGCCCTTATAGTTACGCTGAGCATAACGGCTGTTCTGGTAATCGTATTGTCGATTATAATGTTTACGGGAAGTATAGAAACTACTCTTGGTGAGGATGCGCTTACGGTCAAGGCTACCTATTGGAGCGACCTTACGGTAAAATACGAGGATATCGACTCGGCAGAGTACCGCGCCGAGGGCGTTGACGGAGAAAGAATCAGCGGCTGGGGCTCGGCAAGGCTTCTGCTCGGAGCATTTCAAAATGATGAGCTTGGCACATATACAAGATATACCTATACGGGGGATAAGCCCTGCATCGTGCTGATGATCGACGAAAAAGCAGTAGTTATAAGCGCCGAGGACGAGCAGACCGTGAGGGACATATACAATAGGATATCTGCCGAGATAGCAAAATGAGAGGTAGCAATGAACGTGATTGAAACTGAGTCTTTAACAAAATTCTACGGCAGCTCCCGCGGAATAATTGACGTTACTCTTTCGGTGAAGGAGGGCGACCTGTTCGGCTTTATAGGTCCTAACGGAGCGGGAAAGAGTACGCTTATCCGCACTCTGCTGGGGCTTATCTCTCCCAGCAGGGGCAGCGCGCGTGTGCTTGGAAAGGACATAAAGAGCGAAAGAAACGAAATTCTGAGAAACGTGGGATATCTGCCCTCGGAAGCAGCGTTTTATGGCGGAATGAGGGTGGGAGATATACTCGCACTTTCAGCAAAGCTTAGAAAGACAGATTGCGAAAAGGAATCCGAGCGGCTGTGCGAAAGGTTGGAGCTCGACAGGTCGAAGAAAATAGAGCAGCTCTCTTTGGGCAACCGCAAAAAGGTGGGTATCGTCTGCGCTCTTCAGCATAAGCCCGCTCTTTATATACTTGACGAGCCCACAAGCGGTCTTGATCCTCTTATGCAAAAGGAGTTTTATACCATACTTAAGGAGCGCAACGAGGAGGGGGCTACCGTATTTCTTTCCTCACACGTGCTCTCTGAGATAGGACGCTACTGCAAGAGCGCGGCGGTCATCCGCGAGGGACGTATCCTTGTTAGTGACAGCGTTGAGCGCCTTGGGCACACGGGAGTCAAGCGCGTGACGCTGAGAGGTGTGAGCGGCATCCCCAACATAAATAACGCAAGGGATATGAAAATAGAAAACGACACGGTAAATTTCCTGTACAGCGGAAGGGCAACCGAGCTGACACGGGAGCTGAGCGGTCTTAGCTTTGAGGACCTTACTGTATGCGACCCCGACCTTGACGAGATATTT
>CAJGCD010000116.1 GCA_904501715.1 uncultured Clostridia bacterium | reverse complement strand
TTTTTCGCGCTTACATATTTAGTGAAAAATCCCGTAGTTAACATAGTTTGCATAGTTTTGGCGATAATGTCCTCAAACGGTGCGGCGTGTATGCTTTGGAGCAGATATTGCCCGAGCCTTCGCGACACTGGTCTTGTTTCCTCGGTAACAGGATTTCTTGACTTTCTCAGCTATATGGCGGCGGCGACGTCAAATATAGTTTTTGCTAATGCCATATCTGCAATAGGCTGGGGCAACCTGATACTCGTGTGGCTCGGACTTATAGTTTTAGGCGTAGTAATAAGCTTGCCTTATGGTAAATTCAACAGAGTGCGCAATTAAGCACGGCTTTATATGTAAAATAAAAACCAAGGTCGATCCTTTGATTTGACCTTGGTTTTTTGCTTTATTCTTTTGTTTTGAAATGTTCTTTTAAAATTAAATTGATGTACTGTGAAAGGGAACGATCATCCTCTTCTGCGGCAGCTTTTGCTTTTTCTAATATGTCATAGTCAATAGTTATACTTATCTTTTCTTTTAAAGGCTTCATATTTTCGACCTCCTTTTAAAATTATTATACATTATTTTGCTACCAAGTATTGACAAGTAGGACAAAGTAGTATAAAATAATATTGTATAGTAAAAATGAAAGGAGATTTCTATGGCTATTAACGTTAAATGTCCAAAATGTGGAAGCACAAAAGTACAACTGTCCAATGAATCTAGTAAACACGGGTGCCTATATATGGTTCTTTTCGGCTTTTTCTATTTCATGTGGATTATGTGCAAGTGGATGATTGGTATGATGATACTTATGTGCTATGATTGGTGGATGGCTATCGTACATAAGGCGTGCGGAAAAGGACATGTTTGGCAGGCAAAACGATGGTTCTCAAACAGGAGAAGAATATTTTTCTGTCATGATTGTGGACATAATTTTAGAGCATAAAGTGTTGCTACCTAAAAAAGCAGGTCATTGTAGATCTGCTTTTTTGCTTCGCTGTTAATTTTATGAATACTATTAGATGAAAATTTTTTCCAAAACAAAAAAATTTGTTGACATATTTGAAAAACTGTGATATACTATATGGGTAAAAGAATATTGGCTATGATGAAGAGAGTATGGCAGGGGTACATTTCCAGAGAGCCGTCGGTGCTGAGAGGACGGTAGTGGAGCTTGCAGGAAGAACACTTCGGAGTCTGCGGAAGAAAGCCTACGGGTCAGTAGAACCGCACGTTTATCGCGTAAAGATTTAATCGAGTGGATCGCAACGGCGGTCAATTTGGGTGGTATCGCGGAAAGCTTTAGCCTTTCGTCCCATTTTTGTGGGACGGAAGGCTTTTTATTTATTAAAATATATAAACTTACAAATAAATTCGGAGGATTAGAATTATGTTGAGAACACATACTTGTAATGAGCTTAATATCGACCATATCGGTCAGAAGGTGACCCTTACGGGTTGGATAAGCACTGTTCGTGACCATGGCGGAGTTCTTTTTGTTGACCTTCGCGACCACTACGGCGTAACACAGATAGTTTTCTCGGACGACAGCATGATAGCGGGAATGTCCAAGGAAACTGTGGTTCTTGTTGAGGGTATTGTAACCAAGAGAGATGAGGATACGGTAAACTCCAAGATAAGCACAGGTCTTATTGAGGTAAGAGCAGAGAAGATAGAGGTTCTCGGACCCTGCCAGCTGGGTCTGCCCTTTGAAATTGACGCATCCACACAGACAAGAGAAGAGGTAAGACTTAAGTACCGCTATCTTGACCTGAGAAACCATAAGATACACAGCAATATCGTGCTTCGCTCGAGGATACTCAGCTATCTGCGCAGCCAGATGGAGGATATGGGCTTCCTTGAAATACAGACTCCTATTCTTACAGCATCCTCTCCCGAGGGCGCTCGTGACTATCTTGTTCCCAGCCGTAAGCACAAGGGCAAGTTTTATGCGCTTCCTCAGGCACCTCAGCAGTTTAAGCAGCTTCTTATGGCGTCGGGCTTTGACCGTTACTTCCAGATAGCGCCCTGCTTCCGTGACGAGGACGCCCGTCAGGACCGTTCCCCAGGAGAATTCTATCAGCTTGACTTTGAGATGGCTTTTGCTACTCAGGAGGACGTATTTGCGGTCGCTGAAACCGTGGTCTATAACACCTTTACGAAATTCTCGGATAAGAAGGTATCCAAGCCCCCCTTCCGCCGCATAACCTTTGCGGATGCTATGCTCAAGTACGGCTCGGATAAGCCCGACCTTCGCAATCCCCTTATAATTCAGGACCTTACGGATTTCTTTGCTAAGCACGAGTTCCTTAACATCAACGGAAGAACAGTGCCCTTCAAGAACAAGCTGGTTCGCGGAATAGTTGCAAACTATCTCGTAAAGAAGGACGGCGAGGGCGACGGTAAGAAGGCGTTTGAAAAGGCTATCGACGCTTATTCCAGAAGCATTGGAATGAAGTTTGGATGCGGATATATCACCCTTGAGGAGGGTGAGTTCAAGGGCCCCATCGCCAAGTTCCTTACCGAGGAGCAGAAGGCA
>CAJGCD010000115.1 GCA_904501715.1 uncultured Clostridia bacterium | reverse complement strand
ATGTAAGGAGGCAGAAAAATGGCAGATAAGATAGCAACAAGAGAAGCTTACGGCAATTCCCTTGCCGAGTTTGGCGCCGATTACGATTTCGTGGTACTTGACGCAGACCTTGCGGCAGCTACCAAGACGGGCGTTTTCAAAAAGAAATTTCCCGAAAGATTTTTTGACTGCGGTATAGCAGAGGGCAATATGATGAGCGTTGCCGCAGGTATTGCCGCTTCGGGCAAGACTGTTTTCGCCTCCTCCTTCGCAATGTTCGCGGCAGGCAGAGCATTCGAGCAGGTGCGTAACTCCATAGGCTACCCCCACCTCAACGTTAAGATAGGCGCGACCCACGCGGGTATATCTGTCGGCGAGGACGGAGCAACACATCAGTGTCTTGAGGATATAGCTCTCATGAGAACCATCCCCGGTATGGTAATAGTAAATCCCGCAGACGCGGTCGAGGCAAGAGCGGCTGTTAAGGCGGCTCTCGAATACAACGGACCTATGTACCTTCGCTTCGGCAGACTTGCAGTTCCCGTATTTAACGACGCAGGAACCTACAAGTTCGAGCTTGGCAAGGGCGTATGCCTTAAGGACGGAAGCGACGTTACCATAGTAGCCACAGGTCTTATGGTAGGTATGGCTGTTGATGCCGCAAAAATGCTTGAGGAAAAGGGCATCAGCGCAAGAGTTATAAACATCCACACCATCAAGCCTCTTGACAAGGATATCATCCTTAAGGCAGCAGCCGAGACAGGCGCTATCGTTACCGCGGAGGAGCACAACATCATAGGCGGACTCGGAAGCGCAGTTGCTGAGGCTGTTTGCGAGGGCACTCCCGTTCCCGTAGTTCGTGTCGGCGTTAACGACAGCTTCGGTCACTCGGGCAAGGTTCCTCCCCTGCTCCAGATGTACGGTCTTACCGCGGAGAACATCGCAGCAAACGCAGAAAAGGCAATAGCTCTCAAAAAATAATCGGAGGTAGATTATGATTTCTAAGCTCGGTTTACAGCTTTATACCGTAAGAGATTATATGAATACGGATAAGGATATAGAGAGCACTATTGAGAGATTGGTCTCTATGGGATATACCGTAGGTCAGACCGCGGGACACGAATCCGAATCTTTGGCAAAAATAGCAAAAAAGTACGGCATGGAAATTGCGGGAACCCATTTCAGCTTTGACAAGATAATAAATGAGCCCGATGAAACTATGCGATTGCACGAGCTTCTTGGGACCACCAACATCGGTGTTGGAGCTATGCCCTCCGAAGGACGTACCAGTCAGGAGGGACTCGAGAATTTCATAAGAAGCTACAACAAGGTCGCCCCCATATACGCAAAAAACGGCTTCAAGCTCACATATCACAATCATTCCTTTGAATTTACTTCCCACGACGGAAAGAAAACCATGATGGAATATATGTACGATGAGTTTGACAAGGATAATATCACCTTTGTTCTTGATACCTGCTGGGTAGCGAACTCAGGTGCCGACGTGTGCGAATGGATAGAAAAGCTTCAGGGAAGACTTGATATCCTTCATCTTAAGGACATCCGTTCTATCAACGTTGACGGCTGGGCTGTCCGCCAGGAGATGTGCGAAATAGGAAACGGACTTATTTGCTGGGATAAGGTCATTAAGACCGCCGAAGATACGGGCGTTAAGTATTTCGCCGTTGAGCAGGATAACTTCTGGGTAGACGGCGACCCCTTCAAATCGCTTCAGATAAGCAGAGATTATCTGAAACAGTATATAAAATAAACAGCAAACAAAATATGAAGGAGAAACTACAATGGCAAAGAGCGTAAAAGACATTCTCGCCCTCATTAAAGAACAGGGCATAAAAATGGTAGATTTCAAGATGGTAGACATCAACGGACAGTACCGCCACGTAACCATCCCCGCTGAGAATTTCTCAGAGGAAACTATGAAGAGCGGTATCGGCTTCGATGCTTCGAACTACGGATACGCCGTAGTTGAAAAGAGCGACATGGTATTTATTCCCGACCCCGATACGGCGGTAATAGATCCCTTCTGCTCCATCCCCACCCTTTCTATGACGGGTAATGCTATGATAATAGACAATCCCGAAAACCGCCCCCTTCCCCAGTACCCCAGAAATATAATCAAGGCTGCCGTTAAGGCAATGCAGGATAGCGGCGTGGCAGATACTATGTACATTCTTCCCGAGTTTGAGTTCTATCTTTTCGACAACGTAAGCTGGAGCGTAGATCCCAGCTGTGTTGCCGCTTCGGTAGACGCAAAGCAGTCCTATTGGAACAGCGGGCTCGACGGTAAGGGAGTTATCGTGCCCAAGCAGAAAAACTACCATATCGCAAAGCCCTTCGATATTTCCTACGAGTGCCGCAGCGAAATGTGTATGCACATGAAGGATGCAGGTATAGAGATAAACTATCATCACCCCGAGGTTGCCGCTTCCGGTCAGTTTGAAATCGAGCCTCAGCTTGGTGAGGTAGTTCATATGGCAGATGCTACTATGATGATAAAGTACATCATCCACAACACCGCCCTCAAGCATGACCTTACCGCAACCTTTATGCCCAAGCCCATATACGGTGAGGCAGGAAGCGGAATGCACGTGCATATGCTTCTTATGAAGGACGGCAAGCCTGTGTTCTCGGACGATGACGGCTATGCTCATCTTTCCAAGACTGCCCACTACTTTATGGGCGGACTTCTCAAGCACATCGCATCGCTCT
>CAJGCD010000114.1 GCA_904501715.1 uncultured Clostridia bacterium | reverse complement strand
TCCATTCTGATTGCCGTATTAAAGTATTTGCTTTCGTTTTTGTTCATAAGACGCCCTCCTTGATAGTTTACTTTCCTTCGCTGATCTCTCTTGCAAGTTCCACGATCTCATAAGCGTATTTCTTCTTGCCGTTTTCGAGCATTTTCTTATAGATAGGATAATTGACACCACATCCAACCATACCGATAATGCCAATAGCAATCCCTAAAACCATGTCTGCAACACCGCTACCGATAACCTGCATTGCAAGGCACATTCCCGTACCAAATACAAGGGCGAAAAAAATACCGAAGGTATAGGTAAAGATGGTTGCAGGTAGTTTGGCCTTTCTATCGAGTTTGCGAAGTGCAACGATTTTTGAGCTGTCCTTGGGAGCATACTCCTTTGCGATGGATTCCGCGTAAATTTTGTCTGTATTCATTTTGTTTCTCCTTTTCGGCTTGTTTTTATTGTGACTATATTATACCAACTGTCAAAGAGAAACAGAACAACAAGATTAGTTTAATGTGTTGATTTTACAAATAAATTATACCAAAAAACAACCAATATGTAAATAGTTTATTAAGTGCATGCGTACTTGCACCAAATTTGCACCAAAAACACAAACTTGGTAAAAAGGAAACCCCGAAACCGTTGTGGTATCGGGGTTTTTTGATAATTGCCGTAAGGCTGTAATTATCTCTTCGAGAACTGAGGAGCACGACGCGCGCCCTTGAGTCCGTATTTCTTTCTTTCCTTCATACGAGGGTCACGAGTGAGGAAGCCTGCTGCCTTAAGGGCGGGCTTGTTGTTCTCGTCAGCCTGTACGAGAGCTCTTGCAAGACCGTGACGGATCGCGCCTGCCTGTCCGGAAAGACCGCCGCCGTTTACGGTTGCAATTATATCGAACTTACCTGCGGTCTCGGTTACACCGAAGGGCTGGTTAACGATGAGCTTGAGTGTCTCAAGTCCAAAGTATTCGTCGATATCCTTCTTATTTACAGTGATAACACCTGTGCCGGGAACTATGCGAACACGGGCAACACTCTTTTTTCTTCTTCCTGTTCCGTAGAAGTAGGGCTTAGAACTTGTGTACATATTTTGTGTCCTCCTTACTTTATCTCAACAGCTACGGGCTTCTGTGCCGCGTGGTTGTGCTCAGCGCCTGCGAATACCTTAAGTCTTGTTGCAGACTTTGCGCCGATGGTGTTGTGAGGAAGCATTCCCTTAACTGCCATTTCCATAGCAAGCTCGGGCTTAGTAGCCATAAGGGTCTTGTACTGAACTTCCTTGAGTCCACCGATGTATCCGGTGTGACGACGGTAATACTTCTGCTCAAGCTTCTTACCTGTAAGAATTGCCTTGTCTGCATTGATGATGATAACGAACTCACCGCAATCTACGTGAGGGGTGAACTCGGGACGGTGCTTTCCGCGAAGTATGTTAGCAGCAGCTACTGCAACGCGACCCATGGGCTTGCCTGCAGCATCGAGAACATACCACTTGCGTTCAACCGTTTCAACTTTTGCCATATAGGTTGACATAGTTAATAATCCTCCAAATTTTTTGTTTTATTTTTCATACTTGCATATTATATCACGGAGTTATTTGCTTGTCAATACCTTTTTTTAAAAAAGTTTTAAAATTTTAATTTAACTATGCACAATCTCCTTTTTTCTCTTAAAATCGCCCATTTTGCTCCCAAATGCTCTTTTGCAATTTTATTTTTTGTTTCAAATATCTATTGTCATTTTACCTTTTTTATGGTAAACTATATACATAGATTATTATTTGAAAGGATTTTTTATGGTTCTCTCCTTTGATACTATCAAGTCAGTGACCGTAGGTGCCGCTGAGATCGTCGAAAAAGACGACGGCGTACATTTTTATAAATGCACCCAAAAGCAGCTTAAAGCGTGGGAAGCATTAGCCCCTCATCTGTATACTAACGCTCTGGCTACCACAGGCATACGACTTGATCTTCACACAAATTCAAAAAGCTTCAAATTTACCGTGTCGAGCGGCGCAAAATTTGAGATATACGTTAATGACGTGCTCATATACGATCTGTATGAAAAGGACCTTAGCGGCAACAGCTTCGCTATTGAGCTTGAGGGTGAAAATCGCATCACACTCATACTTCCCGCTCACGGAACTCCGGGAGTTATATCTTCAATAGAGCTTGACGACGGTGCTTGGGTCACACCTCACAGCTTTGATAGAAATCTTCTGTTTATCGGTGATTCTATAACTCAGGGCTGGCAATCGGGTGTTGATTCCCTATCATACGCCTACCGCGTATCCCGTTTCTTTAACGCCCACAGTATTATTCAGGGCGTGGGCGGAGGATTTTTCCACGATACGGTCTTTGACCAGGCTCTGGCTTTTGAGCCCGACGCAGTGATCATCGCCTTTGGAACCAATGACTGGGGACGCTTTTCAAGCATTGATGAGCTTAAGTATCACGCCAACGCTTTTCTGAGCGCTGTAAGAGAGAGATACAAGGGTAAAAGGCTTGTCGGTCTTTCTCCCATATGGAGAGGTGCTACCGAGGGTGTCGTAAGAGCTACGGGAAGCTTTGCGGAGGTTTGTGACACAGTGAAGAAGCTGCTTGTGGATAACGGCTTTACACTCATAGAAGGCGAGCTGCTGACTCCCCACCGTCACGAATACTTCTCCGACCAAAATCTTCACCCCAATGCGCTGGGCTTTGGAATATACGCGGAAAGCCTTATAAAGCGCTTAAAGGATATTATTTAATTTCTAAACTT
>CAJGCD010000113.1 GCA_904501715.1 uncultured Clostridia bacterium | reverse complement strand
CGCTTCACAGGCAGACGGGAAAACATTGACGACCTTTTTCAGGTGGGCTGTATCGGCTTGGTAAAGGCGGTGGACAACTTCAACGTTGAGCTTGACGTTAAATTTTCCACCTATGCGGTTCCAATGATAATCGGAGAAATACGCCGTTATCTGCGAGATAACAACTCCATAAGGATAAGCCGTTCTGTTCGTGACCTTGCGTATCGGGCATTGCAGGCTCGCGAGGAGCTTATGCGTGAGAAGGAGGGTGACCCCACCGCGGAAGAGATATCTGCCCGTCTGGGAGAAAAAAAGGAAGCCGTGGTGCAGGCTATGGAGGCAATCATTGAGCCAATATCCCTTTACGAGCCTGTTTTCAGCGACAACGGAGATTCCATATACGTGCTGGACCAGCTTAGCGATTCGGGAAGCTCAGAGGAAATATGGCTTGAAAATATCGTTCTGCGCGAGGCTATGCGTTGTCTTAGCGAGCGGGAGCAAAAGATAATTGTTATGCGTTATTATATGAACAAGACCCAGACAGAAATAGCCGAGGAGATAGGCATTTCGCAGGCTCAGGTTTCAAGGCTTGAAAAAGGTGCGCTGAGCAGAATGAGGACACAGATATAGGGCTTTTCTGCCCTATATTTTTTATATAGGAATATTTTTCCGCAAAACCTCATACTTTTAATATGTAACTTCACAGAAAGACACGGAGGTTTAATTGCATGAGAAAAAATTACTGTCCCGAGGGTTCGCTTCTTTCCTTGCCCGAAAACCGAGAGTATATATCCTCGGTAGCGGGTCTTGAAAAGGCTTTTGTGGAAGGAAGGATACTTGAATCCACGGTACTTTTATGCGACAGCTCCCTTAGGCTACACGTTGATTTAGGGGGGATGACAGGAATAATCGAAAAGGAAGAAAGCATTTTCTGCCGCTCGGGCGAAATAATAAAAGACATTGCCATAATTACGCGGGTAGGAAAGCCCATTGCCTTTAAGGTCATAGGCTTCAAGCGGGAAAACGGCAAAACTGTCGCGGTACTCTCCCGCAGAGCCGCTCAGGAGGAATGTCAGAAACGCTTTGTGGCTTCACTTACTCCGGGAGATATTATCCCCGCAAGGGTCACACATCTTGAAAGCTTCGGTGCCTTCGTGGATATCGGCTGCGGACTTTCCTCGCTGCTCACAGTGGACAGCATCTCGGTCTCACGGATATCTCATCCGAGGGATAGGCTTTCGGTAGGCGAAAGCATATACGTAGTAGTCAAGGGGCGCGAGGAAGGCAACGACCGTATTTACGTAAGCATGAAGGAGCTTCTGGGCACTTGGCAGGAAAACGCATCGCTTTTCGAGGTAGGTCAGACCGTCGCGGGTATAGTACGAAGCATCGAGGACTACGGCGTATTTATTGAGCTTGCTCCAAATCTCGCGGGTCTTGCGGAAATACGCGAGGACACACGGGACTGCGAGATAGCCAAAGTGGGCAATACTACCGCGGTGTACATAAAGAGCATTCTTCCCGACCGAATGAAGATAAAGCTTGTGCTGATAGACCAGTACCGCGGAGCACCAACTGAGAGCAAACGCCGCTATTTTGTTGACTGTGAAAACATATCGCATCTATCCCATTGGAGGTACTCGCCTTCGGGTGCGCCGAAAATAATAGAGAGTGTATTTGATACATAAAAAGCTGCGTTGAGTGAAAGCTCAACGCAGTTTTTTATAATTCTGCCAGTATCTCGGGAAATACCTCAAGGCTGCGGCGTAGTATGCCGTGGGTATGGGCTATTACCATTCCGTAATTTGTCATAGGAACGTCGTTATCCCTCGCCTGACGCGCTCTGTACTGTATTTCCCTTTCGGTAAGCATACAGCCGCCGCAATGTATGACCATCCTATACTCAGACACGTCCTCGGGAAAATCTCTCCCCGAAGTAAATTCAAAGCTTATTTTCCGCCCTGTATAATCTGATATCCAAGCGGGCAGCTTGACCGTGCCTATATCTCCGCACTGCCTGTGATGGGTACAGCCCTCTGATATAAGTATCTTATCCCCGTCGCAAAGCTTATCAAGGGCAGCCACTCCTCTTACCGCTTCTCCAAGGTTTCCCTTATAGCGTGCGAAAAGGATGGAAAATGAAGTAAGGAGTATATCCTTAGGAACTATTTTTGACACCTTTCCGAATGCTTGGGAATCCGTGATGACCAGCTTTGGCGGCTTTCTCAGGCTTTCAAGTGTAGCCGACAGCTCAGTATCCCGACAGACAAGTGCCTGCGCGCCCGCGTCAAGAATATCACGTATAGTCTGCTGCTGAGGCAGAATAAGTCTGCCCTTGGGGGCGGCTTTATCTATGGGCACCACAAGCACCACTGTATCGCCCTCTTTGATAATATCGGACACTATATATCTCTCGTTTTCGGCGCTTGATATGAGGGAAGCTATCCTCTCCTTAAGCTCGTTTATACCGATACCCTTACTTGCGCTAACGTATATTGCGTGACTGTCGGAAATATCTTTGCCTGTAATAAGGTCACATTTATTATATGCTACAACGTAGGGTATATTCTTTTGCTCAAAAAGCGATATAAGCTCCCTGTCAAGCTTACCGCATCCTACGGTAGAATCCACCACCAGCACGGCAATATCCGCGTAATTAAGTATCTGCTTTGCTTTTTTTACACGCAGCTCTCCAAGCTCGCCCTCGTCGTCAAGTCCCGGTGTATCTATTATGACCACAGGACCTAAGGGCAAAAGCTCCATTGCCTTTCTGACGGGG
>CAJGCD010000112.1 GCA_904501715.1 uncultured Clostridia bacterium | reverse complement strand
TCTCATACTTTTTAATATTGGATTTTATTCTATATGTGTTTAATTTATATAAGGAAGCCTTACAGCTTATTTACCATTTCACGGTATTTGGACTCAATAAAGTCGAAATCTCCGCGAGCGATGGCTTGCTTATCCTCAGCGTTCAATCCGATACCAACTCCGCAGGCGCCGTTCTTCATATACTCAAGCATACTGTCGGAATTTACACCGCCTACCGCAAGGAAACGAATATGGGACAGAGGTGCACAAAGTGCCTTTACGTATCCCGCTCCAAGCTGAGATATGGGGAAAAGCTTTACAAAATCCGCTCCTGCTCGATGAGCCACGGTAGCCTCGCTTGCGGTAATCGCACCGGGGATACTTACCAATCCGAGCTTCTTTGTCTCCGCTATTACCTCAACGTTAGTATCGGGAGAAATTATAAATTTTCCTCCTGCCGCCGCAGTGAGCTGAACCTGACGGGCACTAAGCACCGTACCCGCACCCACGGTCATTCTGCCTTCAAGCTGCTTTGCGAGAAGTCCTATTCCCTCTGCTGTCTCCTCATCGGATACCTTACCCCTTGCGTCGTAGGTACATTCCATTGCTCGGATACCCCCACGGTAAAGCGCTTCTCCAAGCTCCGAGAGCTTATCCTTCGGAACACCTCTCACTATTATAACTATCTTTTCATTTAATATTTTCTCTATGGTTGCGTTCATTTTCGATCTCCTTCCATAACCTTTTTCAGCCGTTCTCTGCGCGATCTCAAAAATTCAAGCCATTCAGAGGGAGCAAGGAAGGCGTCCGTCTCTCCTGCCGCCTGTCTTTTCAGCTTACCCTCGGTATCATTGTTCTCAACGTGATTACCAAGGAATATTTCCACACGCTCGTCCTCAAGACGCCTTACAGAATTCAAAAATTCATCTCTTTTTGAATATGGCAGACCGTGGGACGTAAGAAATTCCTGAGTCAGCGTATTTGTACCCGCACCGCCAAACATTCCCGCTCTGTACGTTTTCTCGCCGTCTGTCACGTCAAAGAAGAAGGATAGGGTTCCGTCAGTATGTCCGGGAGTTAGAAGGCAAAGTATATCAGTGTTACCTAAAGCTACCCTGTCTCGGTCACCAAGCAGAACGTCGGGAGTGAAGAGTTGTGTAAACCTTACGTCAAAAAGTTCCGCAAGACTTGAATCCTCCTCTCCGTTGACCATCTTCAGGTCAGGAGCACCCAAATAGATCTGCGCTCCCGTTATCCTTGACAGCTCAAGGGCAGCCCCCGCATGGTCATAGTGACCGTGAGAGAGCAATATTATCTTAATATCCGAAGGATCAAATCCAATGGTGCGTACGTTTTCCAGAACCTGAGGCAATGCCTCGGGAAAGCCCGCATCTATCACTATAAGTCCGTCGCCCGTATCAATAAGATGCGTGGACGCGGGACGTGTGCCTACAAAATACAGATTTCCGAAAATCCGTGCGGGGGCTATGTATTCTTCCCAAAAATTCTGCTCCATATCAGCCAAGCCTCCAGAGATATTCCATAGCGGTGCGAAGTCTCTGCTCTCCGCCCTCTCCGCTTTCGCTGATAGCGCTTGTATTTACGAGCTTATCGTAGTACGCCTCAAAGGTTTCGGGAGTAGCCTTAAGACCAATATCGGTCAGACAGCTGGGCATACCGTACTTCTTCATAAGAGCTATGAGATCACCGTTGTTCTCGGGCTCGCCGTTAAACGCATTCTGAAGGAGAAGTCCTACGCCTACTATCTCGCCGTGGAGATAAGGACGGGAATCCTCATAGTAAAGCACACGGGTTATCTCATAGAACTTGTGCGCCAAAGCCGTCTGGTTAGACCCACGGGCGATACCGCTGATCACGCCGGTTGCCGCAACAGAAGTGAAGATCACACGCTCCACAGTATCTGTAATTTCACCCTTTTCCATATTGTAAAGACAAGGCTCAGTCTTTTTGCAAAGCTCTGCGTATGAGTACTGTGACATAGCGTACGCCCAGTCAAGTCCGAGAGGGCAATCCGTGTTTTCCTCTGCAAAGCGGTGCTTTATCTCAATAAATTTAGCAATAGCATCAAACATTCCCGCAAGCAAAAGTCTTGGGGGCTGATTTACGAGAATTTCCGTGTCGGCAAGAACCGCATCTACTTCTCTTTCATAGTGTCGGCTTCCAACCGTCTTTCCCTCAGGGCTGTAGCATACGCTGAGAGGTGTGTACGCCGCGCAAGTAGCCGACGAGGTGGGAACGTTTATAACGGGAAGCTCTGCGTAGAAGCCTATAAGCTTTGAGAAGTCCATTATAACTCCGCCGCCTACGCCTACGATAACGTCATATCCCTCGGCATTCGCAAACTCTGCAAGCTCTTTTGCCCTCTCGTGGTTACACGTACCGCGATGCTCCTCAATAAAATATTTCTCGCAAGCATCCTTTACGCTGTTTTCTATTCTTTCACGGGTAATTTCCAGAGCAGTCTTACCTCCAACGATAAGGGGAAATCTTCCTAAACGAAGCACCTCTTCTCCAAGACTCTGCAAAATTCCTGCTTCCTGCAGGTATCTGCCGCAACCTATGCGAAATGATTTTTCCTTTATTGGCATTTTACAATCTCTCCTTTTATTTTTTTAGGGGATTGACACAGTTCTATTATAATGCTATAATTTAATAAAGTAAATAGGTTTTATTGCTGTTTACTTTAGAAATATTGCTCACAGGAGATACGTTGCCATATGAGATTCTGTAGCTATTCCGAACAAAAAGAAAGCCTTGCT
>CAJGCD010000111.1 GCA_904501715.1 uncultured Clostridia bacterium | reverse complement strand
GCTATCGTATTCGAGCCCGAGGTTGGAGCTACCTACCCCGCAACCGTTGTAAAGATACTCGCAAGCAAGGATAAGCCCAATGAGGATATCGGATGCTTCGTTGAGTACGCTCCCGGCAAGGAAGGAATGGTACACATTTCCAAGATAACCAAGAGCAGAATAAACAAGGTCACCGATGCGGGAATAGACGTAGGCTCTTCCGTAAAGGTAAAATATATGGGTCTTGATAAGAAGGGCAGAATGGACTTCTCTATAAGAGACGCTGAATAATTGCGACACTTTAGCCTCGACTGCCTTGCGGTCGGGGCTACATTAAAATAATAAACAAAGGAGGATATCCCGATGAAAAATATATCAGAGCTTTTCGACGGCGGAACAAAAGAGATGCAAAAAAAGAAAAGGGTCACCTTTTACGCCATTTGCGTTACCTTTGCACTTCTTGCCGCAACGCTTATATTCCTTCTCGTAACCGTTATTGTCATATCCGTAGGCAATGCCAAGGATAAAAGCAAGGAAGACGGTGACGAGCCTGTCAATATAGGAACTACCGAAATAATAACCTTAGACAGCGCACAGATATATTCGGGCGATCTCCTTCTGCTGGACAACGAGCACTCCTTCAAGGGCAAGGCTGATGTCATCCTTATGAAAAGCAAGGAAAGACCGCAGACAGACACGGGAACCAATGCCTATACGATTGGAGAAATGGAAAAGTTTTCGGGCACCAAGGAAGCAATCGACGCGCTGAATAATATGATAAAAGCCTTTTACAAGTCTACAAAAGACGATAATATATATATCGCCAACGCCTATAACACCGAAAAGGTGGACACGCAGGATGCTATATACGCATCGGGTACCGCCTTTGAGCTGAAATATTTTTCGGCTGCCGCCGATAGGGACTGGACAAAAAAGGACAGTATATACGGAGCTTCCACCTATAATTGGATATATAACAATGCCCATAAGTACGGATTTATCGTAGTTAACGGCATGGGCGGCGTTAACGAGAATGGAGAAGAGATAGGCTCATCCGTATTCAGATATATCGGCATCCCTAACGCAACCGCCGCAAAAAACTCCAAGCAATCCTTTGACGCATACCTTGAAGCCTTAAAAGCCACCACCCCCGAAGCGCCCGTATCCGCAAAGGTAGGCACGGCAAGATACGCTATATACTATCTCGGTGCGTCCGCTGAGCACAAGGTTCCCACCGATTACGAATACACCGTCAGCGGAAACAACACAGACGGATATATAATAACGGTTGACCTTTCAGCAAAAAAATAAATATAAAATGCCGCATTTACTGCGGCATTTTTTGTTTTTACTTGGGAATACTAATAAAAAAACGGGAGGAAATATGAAAAAAATAAAGGATATTCTGTTTCTTCTCTCCCTTTGCGCCGTGATTTTGTTTTTCGGAATAGCAATCCTTCTTATGCCGCCGAGAGAATTTTCCGCAAAAGAGAACAGAAATCTCGCAAAGGCACCGAAAATATCTGTGGGCAGTCTGCTTAACGGAGAATATTTCACCGCCTTGGGAGATTTTTATAAAGACCAATTCCCCCTGCGTGACAGCTTCACCGCTATCCATTCTCTCGCCGAGCTTTCCCTTGGCAAGATAGAATGCAATGGAGTAATCCCTACCGCCGATGGTAAGCTTATAGCACTTCCTAAATATGATGACGTATCCTTAATACGCCGGAACCTTATTTCAATACAGGCTAATAAGTCCATCCTGTACGTTCCACCAAGAGCCATAGACCTTGCCAAGGAGTCGCTGCCCTCTGCTTATTGCTTTGAGGATGATGTGACTCACTTTTTACCGAAGGACACCGCAAAGCTTTTTAATCAATTTTTAGACAGCGGCAACAGCTACTATAATACCGACCATCACTGGACCACCCACAGCGCCTATTTTGCATATACTCAGATATGCGAAAAGCTCCAAATAACTCCCTACCCCAAAGATTTCTTCAAGCCAGAAACAGTGAGCGAAAATTTCTACGGAACTTCATTTTCAAAATCTGGGCTCCCCTCCGCCTTGGTTTCTCCTGATATCATTGAGCTGTACAGATACGAAGGGGACAACGGCTTCGAGCTATACCTTCACGATACAAATCAAAGCTTCTCCGGATTTTATCATTACGACGCTTTAAGCACCACCGACAAATACCGAGTGTTTTTGGGCGGCAATTATGCTCATCTTTCAGTTAAAGCTGCCGAAAGCAAGGAACGTCCCAAACTGCTTCTTGTAAAGGACAGCTTTGCCAATTCCCTTATTCCCTTTCTCGCCCTGCATTATGACATAGAGGTCATAGACCCCAGATACTGCACACGGGCATTTTTCTATGAACAGTTAAAGCGAGATGATTTTGATAACAGGTTATTCGTATTAAGCTTTGACACACTTGCGTCAAAGCTTTTTTAATAAACAAAAGACCATCTCGCTGACACTGCCTAAAATATTCAGGGATTCAGAACCCAAGCTTGCGCTTTTATTTGTGCGAGTCTGTTGTTTGCGGTAGCGCAAGCTACCCCGTAAAATCGCAAGCGATTTTCGAGGGCTCAAATCATTTGGGTATAGCGAATAAAGAAAACACCGTGTCAACGACACGGCCTAAAATATTCAGGGATTCAGAACCCAAGCTTGCGCTTTTATTTGCGCGAGTCTGTTGTTTGCGGTAGCGCAAGCTACCCCGTAAAATCGCAAGCGATTTTCGAGGGCTCAAATCATTTGGGTATAGCGAATAAAGAAAACACCGTGTCAACGACACGG
>CAJGCD010000110.1 GCA_904501715.1 uncultured Clostridia bacterium | reverse complement strand
TGGTTACGAAAATTCTCTCTCTTGCTCCGTCCTTACCGTACTTCTTCTCAAGAAGCTCGCGGAACACTCTGAACGCTACTGCGGGCTCGGTAGTAGTTCCCGACTTGGATATTACGTTGATGCAAACGTCTTTACCCTCGCAGATGGAAAGAAGCTCGTTCATAGACTGAGCGCTTATATTACATCCCGAGAAATAGATATCGGGAGTATCCTTTTTGAGATTGTTGTAAACGGGAGACTTAAGGTATTCAACTACCGCTCTCGCGCCAAGATATGAACCGCCTATGCCGATAACTACGAATACGTCACAGCTTTTCTGGATCTTCTTAGCCGCAGCCTTGATCCTTGCGTACTCCTCCTTATCATAGTTTGTGGGAAGGTCTATCCAACCCAAAAAGTCGTTACCCTCTCCGCTTCCCTCAAGCAAACACTTATGTGCGCTTGCTATTTCAGCGTTGATAGCATTAAGCTCTTCTTCCTTTATGAAGGGCTTTATGTAGGTATCATTTAATCTGACTGTCATTTTGTACCTCGCGAATTTTATAATTTGATATCCTATTATACAATATTTGAATGTGCAAATTTAGAACAATTTGTGACTTTTTTAAGAACTTTTTTCTTTTTTAGAAGATACTGGCAAAATTTTTAAAAAACTCCGCGAACAGCGCCCAAAACGTGATCCTTTCAACGGTTTCCGCTGCTATCACATCGCTTTTACCTATTTCATTATCGCCCATTTTGTATACTATCTGACCGATAACGTCACCCTTATTTACCGGTGCTTTTACATTTTCGGGCAATGACGGCTCAACTGTCACCTTAGCATCGCCGCTCTTCCTCAAAACGCAGGAAAATCTGTTGTATTCGGCATTCAAGGTAGCCTTAGTTCCTTTCACCACGGGAATATTTTCAATCTTCTGTCCCTCATTGGTATAGACAGTATAATTTGCAAAGCCGTAATCAAGAAGAGAGACAGCCGCCGCGTTCCTTATATCACGGGTGGATGACCCCATTATTACCGCGATAAGCGTCATTCCGTCCCTCTGGGCAGTAGCGCTGATACAAAAGCCCGCCTTGGATGTAGAGCCTGTTTTAAGCCCCGTAGCGCCCTTGTAAAAGCGCACGAGTCTGTTCGTATTTGTAAGCCCGAACTCTCCGTTTCTTATGCTATCCATCCAGATAGAGCTATACTCGGTTATTTTCGGGTACTTTATAAGCTCACGGGACATTATTGCTATATCCCGCGCCGAGGTAAGATGCCTTTGAACTGTATCATCAAGACCGTTGGTATTTTCAAAATACGTATTATTCATTCCCAAGCTCTGCGCCTTTTTATTCATCATTTCAACGAATGTCTGCTCCGTACCCGCTATACTCTCGGCAAGTGCTACCGCCGCGTCATTAGCCGACGCTATTATAACGCTTTTGAGAAGATCCTCTACGGACATCTCCTCGTTTTCTTCAAGGTATATCTGTGAGCCTCCCATAGAGCAAGCATTGGCGCTTGCCTGTATCATATCCGTGTACTTTATCTTTCCTGCCTCAATAGCCTCCATCACCAACAAAAGCGTCATGACCTTAGTAACCGATGCGGGTGGCAATGCTTCATCCGCGTTCTGTTCGTAAAGAACAGCTCCCGTAGACGCCTCCATAAGTATTGCTGATTTGCAGTTGAGCGAAAGATCCACCTTGCTGTCGCGGGCAGTAGCGAATGTAGGAATGCAAGTCCATACACACATTAAAAAAATGAGTAAAGCACTTACTATTTTCGAGCCCCATTTTTTAGCTCTTTGATATTTTTTCATTTTCATCACCTCGAGACAATATATGTCCGAGCTCACAAAAAAAGAACGAAAAAGCGAGGCGTCTTTGACGCCTCGCCGTTTTGTCTTTAATTAAAGACCGCGCTTGATGTAGTGAGTATGGAGTATCTCGTGAGCCTTGTGGCTGTTGGGCTCTCCAAAGAACTCATCGTAAAGTCTCTTAACAGCGGAGTTTTCGTGAGACTTACGGAGATCACTGTTCTTATCGTCGTTGTAAAGAACTGCCGCTCTTACAGCACGAAGGTCGATTGTCTCTCTTACAACCGCAGGCTGAATAGGCTGACCGCCGCCATTTACGCATCCGCCGGGACAAGCCATGATCTCGATAAACTGAACGTCCAGCTCGCCTGCCTTAACGGCATCAAGAACCTTCTTAGCGTTTGCAGTGCCCGAAGCAACTGCAACGTTGAGGTTGATATCGCCAAGCTTATAGGAAGCAACCTTAACGCCCTCAACACCTCTTACCTCATTGAAGTCGAGGCTCTCAAGAGGCTTGCCCTCGATAACCTCAGCCGCTGTACGGAGAGCTGCCTCCATAACACCACCGGTTGCACCGAAGATAGCGCCCGCACCCGAACCGATCTCGAAAGGAATATCGAAGTTGTCGTCGTCAAGTGCCTTGAAATCAATACCTGCCTTGCTTATCATTCTGCCGAGCTCACGTGTAGTAACCGCAACGTCAACGTCGGGAACACCTGCTGCCGACTGTCCGGGTCTGCCTACCTCAAACTTCTTCGCGGTACAAGGAATTGCGGATACGAAGAAGATATCCTCAGGCTTCCAGCCCATCTTCTCTGCGAAGTACGTCTTTGCTACCGCGCCGAACATCTGCTGAGGAGACTTACAGGTAGAAAGGTTCTCTGTAAACTCAGGATAGTAGTGCTCACAATACTTGATCCAGCCGGGAGAGCAAGAAGTGATCATAGGAAGTACGCCATTGTTCTTAACGCGTCCCAAAAATTCGGTTGCTTCTTCCATAATGGTAAG
>CAJGCD010000109.1 GCA_904501715.1 uncultured Clostridia bacterium | reverse complement strand
CTTCCCGCCATACTCCCCGGTGTATTTACGGGAATGATAATGGCGTTCACAATGTCTCTTGACGACTTCGTTATCAGCTACTTTACCAGCGGTGTGGATTTCCAGACCCTGCCCGTGCTGATATACAGTATGACAAAGAAGAACGTAAAGCCCACTATCTACGCCCTTTCAACCATCGTTTTCTTCGTAATACTCGTGCTTCTCCTCATCTCCAACAGAGAAAAGACCTCCGAAGAGCGCCTTGAGGCTAAGCGCATAAAGGCAGAGAAAAAACGCAAGGAAGCTATCTTAAAGGCACAAAAGAGCGGAAAGCCGCTTAAAACAAAGACTCCCCCCGAGAAGAAGACCTCCGCCCTTCGCCCAAGGTCGCTCAATTTTACCAAGGGTATCGCGTTGGTCTGCGTTCTGGCTATAATCCTTACCTTCTGCGTTGTATTCACCGTTTTTTCAGAGAAAACGGTAACTCTCAACGTGTACAACTGGGGCGAATATATCTCCGATGGCTCAGAGGACTCCTACGATACGAACAAGGAATTTGAGCGTTATTGCAAGGACAAGCTCGGTATGAACGTAAAGGTGAACTATATTACGTACACCTCCAATGAGGACCTTTACGCCAAGCTCTCTTCGGGAGCGGTAAGCTATGACGTTATAATCCCCTCGGATTATATGATAGCCCGACTTGCCTCAGAGGGACTCCTTTGCGAGCTTGATTTTGATAACATACCCAATTATGAGCAGGTCATCACCGACGATTTCAAGGATCTTTATTACGACCCGGATAATAAATATTCGGTTCCCTACACATACGGTATGATAGGCATTATATACGATGCCAACAAGGTAGATGAAGCGGACATTGGCGGTTGGGAGCTTATGTGGAATGAGAAGTACCAGCGTCAGATCGTGCAGTTTAATAACTCGCGCGATGCCTTTGGCACAGCATTCTACAAGCTGGGACTTGATGTTAACACCACTGACCGAAGCGTCTGGGATCAGGGTCTGGCTGAGCTCAAAAAGCAAAAGCCCCTGCTCAAAAAGCTTGTAATGGATGAAATATACAATATGATGGAAACGGGTGAAGCGGCTATCGGCGCTTATTACGCAGGTGACTATCTGACGATGCTTGACAATCAGTCAGAGGACGTTGACCTTCGGTTCTATTATCCCGAAAACACCAATCTTTTCGTAGACGCTATGTGCATCCCCACCTGTACGCAGAACAAAGCGTTGGCTGAGGAATATATCAACTTTATGCTTTCCGACGACGCAGCCATAGCGAATGCGGAATATATATGCTACGCTTCTCCCCACGCTAACGTTTACAATAGCGAAACCTACAAGGAAGATATGGGAGAAACGGCAATAGAGATACTCTATCCTCAGAATTTCGACTTCGCCAAGGCATATGACGCAAACTGCTACAAGGACCTTGACAAGGCAACGAAGGACTACCTCAACGAGCTTTGGGGACGTTATACCACAGAATAAACTAAAAGCGTATCGGTTTTCCGATACGCTTTTTTCGTTAATGGTGACTTATATTGAAAAACGGCACCCGCCAAGCGGGTGCCGTAATTTTTTACTTTGTCAGCTCGTCAAGCTCAGTCTTCAAGACCAAACCATTCATAAAGCTCTTCAAGATTCTTCTCGTAAATATCCGAATTATCGGCGAACTTCTGGCTTACGCTGGTAGTTCCACGATCCTTGCTTACACCGTCATTCTTAAGAAGAACGTTCATTCTCCAACACTGAGTAACAACATTACCAAGCATAGTAGAGTAGATGGTAGCGAAGTCGTACTCGAGATTTTCAATAATGGTATTGAATATAGCGATGGACTTCTCGGTGGTTCCGTCGGGGAACTGTCCGAAGTACTTCTGCTCAACTATTTCCTTGAAATATTCCATACGTACGTTGGTGTAGGAATACTCTGTGCCGTACTGGAGGTATGCGCTTATCTGCTCACCTCTTGTGGTTATGGGAGACTGGGAGTGGTTTACTACTGTCATAGTGGTGTAGTAGTCCTGAGAAGTGGAAGCGTAGTGGTCCTGAGTCTCGTCGTACTTAGGCCAAGGAAGGATAGAGAATCTGTCCTTCATCTCACGACGCGCCATACAGCTTTCCTCGTCAAACCAAATAACACTTGCCTGAAAGAGAAGCTTGCCGGAGGGGAATTTGGGACCCTTTGTTGTTTCGGTAGCGGTTCCATCCTGGTCCCAAAGATCACGGAACTGCTCAATAGCAGTGTTTGCCTTGGTGTTACCTACAAAGTTATAGGAATACTTACCTGTCTGCTCATCCTTGAGCATAAAGTCGATATCCCACGCGTAAGGAATTACGTCAAAGGGCTCGGTAGGATATTTCTCTCCGTTCATATAAAGACCGTAGATGTCTCCGCTGTTGCCCTCCGCGTCAAGGTTCTCGCTGTAGCTTGCCCACTTGAAGAGCTCGGAGTAGGTCCAGTTACCCGAGGTAACGGTGTCCTGAATATCCTTGGGAGATTCCTTGTCCTGAGTCTTTACAAGAAGCGACTCATAAAGATTCTTGTTGTGCCACATTATCATTGTGGAGTCGAACATAGAAATGTTGAAGTCTCCCGCGCAGATATACATTCTGTCGTTTACTGTTCCGTTGTTTACAAGGTCCTGATTCCAGCATGGAAGCGAGAAATCAAAGTAGGGGAACAGATCCTTGTCAAGAAGGTTCTCCCACAGATCGCGGTATGCGGTGTTAAGACCTACGTATCCGTAGCAAGCAACGATATCGTATGCGTTCATTCCCTCGTCAACGTCACTCTGTATAACACTAAGTATCTCATTTCTAAAGGTAG
>CAJGCD010000108.1 GCA_904501715.1 uncultured Clostridia bacterium | reverse complement strand
AGTTTCTTTTACCAGAATGCTAAATTCACAGAGCTTGAGAATACCGCTGAAGTAATATCAGGCTCGCTCGGAAACGATGACCTTGTAGCGGGCTTTGCCGAAGCTTATTCCAAGGAATATTACAATGATATATGGGTATATCGAATAGACAATGGGTATAGTGACTTTAATTATCCTATAATTTATGCAAATGGATTGAATGACGGATACGGTCCCTTTCTCGAAATAAATTTCAAAGAGCTTTATGAAAAAACGGTGAGCAACGGCGGAACCTACATAGCTATGATACCTATGAAAAATTTCAAGGAAAGCTATTTTGAGTTTAATATAATAGAGGATAATAGCGGAGCGCCTAAGCAATTTCCCTTTGTATCGGGAAATCTAAGACAGATAAGCGCAATATATATGAGCATACATCAAGAGGGGGCGGAGGAATATCTTATAGTTCAACGCACCAATATAGCACCTATGGGCACTATGGTCCATACTCTTGAAAATCAGGTGCTGTTCATAGGAACCCTGCTGATAATATTCGCGTTAGTGCTGGCAATACTTATGTCCAAGCTTATAACAAAGCCTATCGTGCAGATAAACGAATCGGCTAAGAGCCTTGCGGCAGGCAGATACGATATAGAATTTTCGGGTCACGGCTACCGCGAGATAGAGGAGCTGTCCGAAACGCTCAACTATGCCGCAAAGGAGCTTTCGAAAAACGACGGACTCCAAAAGGAGCTTATTTCAAATATATCTCACGACCTGCGTACACCGCTGACTATGATAAAGGGTTACGGCGAGGTTATGAGAGATATACCCGACGAGAACACCCCCGAAAACGTGCAGGTCATTATAGACGAAACCGCAAGGCTTACCGAGCTGGTAAACGATATGCTTGATCTGTCTAAGATAAGAGCAGGCACACGCACCCCCGAGATGAAGGATTTTTGTCTTACTCAGGTCATTCGCGATACTATGTTCAGATACGAAAAGCTGACCATGCAGGAGGGGTACAAGATAGATTTCCTTGCTGAGGAAGACGTGTGGGTACGGGCGGACAGCGGTATGATACTTCAGGTAGTATATAATCTCATAAATAATGCAATAACCTATACAGGCGACGATAAATGTGTTACAGTAACCCAGACCCGTATGGAGGACTCTGTCCGTATCAGTGTCATAGACACGGGAGAAGGAATAGCCGAGGAGGATATCCCCTTTATATGGGACAGATACTATAAGGTGGACAAGGTACACAAGAGAGCCGCCGTAGGAACGGGGCTTGGTCTGTCAATAGTAAAGGGAATACTTGAGATGCATAACGCTACCTACGGCGTTACTACCACCCCAAACAAAGGCTCTGCCTTCTGGTTTGAGCTCAAAACGGCAGACAGCAGTGAATATAAAGCAGAGATAGCGCAACTTTGATGAAAGGGCATTTGAGTGAGTACGATTAAGGATAAAAAAATAAAAGGAATTCTTCGGTGTCCCGTATGTAAGTGCAATATGGATATTGAGGACAAAGGAAACGGAATATTATTTTGCGATGGAGAGCGCAGACATTGCTACGATTTTGCGTCGGGAGGATACGTTAATCTAACAAAGCCCGGTCAGAGTAATGGCGGAGACGCTAAAGGAGCCGTTAGAGCGAGAAGCGAATTTCTCGACACAGAGCATTACCGTCCCATAGCGAATACACTTTGTGGTCTTATCAATAAGCATTGCGGGGATAGCGGTACAGTTATAGACGCGGGCTGCGGAGAGGGATATTATTCGGTGGCGGTAGCCGAGCATGGATATGACGTTGTAGGCTTTGACCTTTCTAAGTTTGCTACCGACGCGGCTGCGAAAAGAGCGAAAAGAAAGGGCTGTTACAATACCTTTTTCGGCACGGCAAGCGTATTTGATATGCCTGTGGCAGATAAGGGAGCGGATGCGCTGGTAAATATCTTCGCGCCTTGCGTAGAGGAAGAATACAGCCGCGCGCTTAAGGACGGAGGAGTGCTCATAGTTGTATATGCGGGTCCCGAGCATCTTATGGGGCTTAAGAGTGCTGTATATGAGCAAACACACGCCAACGAGGAGCGTGCTGACCTGCCAAAATTCATGTACGAGATAGAGCGCGAAAGATTGACCTACACTATAAACGTGCAAGGAAATGAGAGCGTAAAAAATCTTTTTGCAATGACACCCTATTATTGGAAAACGTCAATCGAGGACGGAAGAAAGCTTGACAGTGTAGAAGAACTCATCACAACGGTGGATATAATCTTCACCGTTTACAAAAAATAAGGACAGTTTGATTGGAGAAAAAATGGATACGCCAATGATAACGCTGATAATCCCAATGTACAACGAAAGCGGGATAATCAAGGATACAGCAACCATACTTGATAAATATATGAGAGAGCATTTTTCGAGCTACGAGATACTCTTTTCCGATGACGGCTCAAAGGATGGATGCGGAGATACAGTGAGAGAGCTTATGCTCCCAAACGTACGTGTTACGGGATATCCCGATAATAAGGGAAAGGGTTCAGCGGTCCGTCACGCTATGCTGGAGGCAAAGGGCGATATAATAATGTTTACCGATGCCGACCTTGCATACGGAACCGATGTCATAAGGCGGGTATATGATACTCTCGCCGACTCTCCCGAAGCCGATATACTTATTGGTTCGAGAAATTTGGAGAAGGACGGATACGAGGGCTATACGGCTATGCGTAAGCTTATGTCGAAGGTATACATAAAAGTACTTTGTCTTGTAGGGGGCTTCAAACTCTCGGACTCACAGTGCGGATGTAAGGCGTTTAGTGCGAGAGCGGCTAAAGAGATATTTTCAAGAACTAAGGTAAACGGCTTTGCCTTTGACTTT
>CAJGCD010000107.1 GCA_904501715.1 uncultured Clostridia bacterium | reverse complement strand
TTTTCTGCCTCTTCCTTCGTCATATCATCGGGGATTTTTCGGCTTTCGCTGCTTCCGAGAATAATAACGGGAATACCAAGCTCTTTGGCACGGGGAAACGCCTTGTCAAGGTATTCACGGACTGCAGGATAGCCTTCTTCGCCGAGCAGCAGTTTGATTTCGCCGGGAAACATACCGTTTGCGGATACGGGCGTAATGCCTCTTTTGCTAAGCTTTTTCTTAAGAGCCCTAAACTTGCGCTTGCTGAGCTTTGCTATTCCGGAAAGGGAAAGCTCGCAGTATTTATAGCCTGCTTTTGCTATAGTATCAAGCTTTTTAAGAGATGTACCTACACAGCACGAGAGCTTCACTGGTGTGTTTCTCCTTTGTAAAAGTAAAATTTAACAACTAAATTATAGCACAGCTCTTGGCTTTTTTCAAGCACTTTAGCATTTTTGCCTATTTTTTTATCGGAATTTCCGATTTGACAAAATGCATAATTATTTACGCGGTGATATGCGAAAAATGTACTTGACAAAGCGGCGTAAATCGGGTATAATATTTTAAATAGTATATTCTCAAAATAACACGGAAAGGACGCCTCCGCATCACCGCGAGGCAAGGTGAAAATTATGGTGAACTGCAACCCCGCAGAGAAATTTTTGAAGGAAGGTCTTACCTTTGATGACGTTCTTCTCATTCCCGCAAAGAGTGACGTCACACCTAATATGGTATCTCTGGAAACTCAGCTTACCAAGAAAATCAAGCTGAACATCCCCATGATGAGTGCTGCTATGGACACCGTTACCGAATCCCGTCTTGCCATTGCAATGGCACGCGAGGGCGGCGTTGGTGTTATTCATAAAAATATGCCCATTGAAAGACAGATGGACGAGGTTGAGCGCGTTAAGCGTTCCGAGAACGGCGTTATCGTAAATCCTTTCTATCTTGCTCCCGACAATTATGTTTATGAAGCGGACGAGCTTATGGGCAAATACAAGATTTCCGGTGTGCCGATATGCGACGAGAACAAGTGTCTTATTGGTATCATCACCAACCGCGATATGAGATTCCTTGACAACCATCAGATGAAAATAAGCGAGGTTATGACAAAGGAAAATCTTATTACCGCACCTGTTGGAACAACTCTCACTGAGGCTCAGGAGATTCTCCGCAAGAACAAGATTGAAAAGCTTCCTCTTGTTGATGAAAATTACACCCTTTGCGGACTTATCACCATAAAGGATATTGAAAAGGCTACCAAGTACCCGAACTCCACCAAGGATGCAAGCGGCAGACTCCTCTGCGGTGCGGCTATCGGTGTTACCGCCGACGTGCTTGACCGTGCAGGTGCGCTTCTCGGCGCAGGTGCGGACTTCCTCGTGCTTGACTCCGCTCACGGTCACTCCAAGAATATTATCGCTTGTGTTGACAAGATCAAGAGTGCGTTCCCGGATGCGCAGATAATCGCCGGCAATATCGCAACCGAATCTGCGGCGAAGGACCTTATTTCGGCAGGTGCTGACGCTATCAAGGTTGGTATCGGCCCCGGTTCTATCTGCACCACCCGCGTTGTTGCAGGTATCGGTGTACCTCAGGTTACTGCAATCTATGACGCTGCCTGTGCGGCAGCTGAAGCAGGCATCCCTGTTATCGCAGACGGCGGTATCAAGTATTCCGGCGACCTTGTAAAGGCGATCGCCGCAGGTGCTTCCGTTATCATGATCGGCTCTCTGTTCGCAGGATGCGAGGAATCCCCCGGAACTACCGAAATCTACCAGGGACGTCAGTTCAAGGTATACCGCGGCATGGGCTCTCTTGCCGCTATGGAAAAGGGCTCCAAGGACCGTTACTTCCAGGAGAATGCGCGTAAGCTCGTTCCCGAAGGCGTTGAGGGACGCGTTCCTTACAAGGGACCGCTGTCCGACACCGTATTCCAGCTTATCGGCGGTCTGCGTGCAGGTATGGGATACTGCGGTACTCCCACTGTTGCCGAGCTTCAGGAGCGCGGTCAGTTTGTACGCATAACCGGTGCGGGACTTCGCGAGTCACATCCTCACGACATCAACATCACCAAGGAAGCTCCCAACTATTCCGTACAGTCCGGACTTTAATAGAGATACAAAAGCACCTCGCCGAAGCGAGGTGCTTTTGATGTAAAAACGGTTGCACCGTGTGGCGCAGCCGTTATTTTTGGGTGGGCGGAGGAGGGAGCACTATAAATGAAACCTTCATTCTTGTTGATTGATATTATTATACATAATTTCAATGGTAAGCCGTGCTCCAAGTTGAAATGCATAAAAAAATATTTCACGTTCATTTGCATCGGTAAGTTCATCACATGAATTGTTGTATTTTTCAAATATTTCCATTTGCTCATCAGTTAGCATTGCCTGTAGAGCATGATAGTGATTTACAACGTACTTTTTTGCCGTTTTTATCTCAGGAGTTTCCACACGACAGTCACGATTTGGAAAAATATTACCGTACCAAAGCTCTTCGATCATTTTTCTCATAATTATGTCTCCTTAAATATAGTAATTATTAAATATTTTAATAATTATATCACAATTTGAGATATTTGTCAATATCTCAAAGCGCGATATGGTAAAATAATTATAATACGTTTTAGGAGATTGTTATGAGAATTAGAGATTTAAGGGAAGATAGCGACTTGACACAAAAAGAAGTAGCTGACTATTTAAAAATAAAGCAAAACACGTATTCACAATATGAAAATGGACAAAGACAACTACCGTTGGAGTATTTGATAGCGTTAGCAAAATTTTATGATACGTCAACCGATTTCATTTTAGGATTAACCGATGAAAAATAATGGCAGTTGCTAAAAAAGACAGAGAACGAAAATTTCTCTGTCTTTTTTGTATACCAAAACCACGCGTTAGACGCGTGGTTCGGTAAGAATTAGATAGTTGATAATGACAGAAAAACTCCTTTGTTGTATAATAGAAGTGCGGTCTGCCAACTGCACAAAAAATACAACAAAGGAGGTCATTTAC
>CAJGCD010000106.1 GCA_904501715.1 uncultured Clostridia bacterium | reverse complement strand
TTACCGCTGATGAGATCGCAGCAATGCAGACCAAGGCAGTTATCCGCGCGGCTATCAACACCAAGAAGGCACACGCTGACTGGAATGTTGTTCCCGAGATCATGATTCCTCTCGTAGGCGACGTTAAGGAGCTTAAGTACGTTAAGAGCGTAGTTGTAGCTACCGCTGATGCTGAGATAGCAGCTGCAGGCGTAGAGCTCAAGTACGAGGTTGGTACTATGATCGAGATTCCCAGAGCATGCCTTACCGCTGATGAGATCGCAGCTAACGCAGACTTCTTCTGCTTCGGTACTAACGACCTCACTCAGATGACCTATGGCTTCTCTCGTGATGACGCAGGCAAGTTCCTTGATGCTTACTACGATGCAAAGATATTCGAGAACGATCCTTTTGCTAAGCTCGACACTACCGGTGTTGGTAAGCTCATGAACATGGCTATCCAGCTTGGTAGACCCGTTAACCCCAAGCTCCACGTAGGTATCTGCGGTGAGCACGGTGGTGACCCCACGTCTGTTGAGTTCTGCCACAGCATCGGACTTGACTACGTATCCTGCTCTCCCTTCCGTGTTCCGATAGCTCGTCTTGCTGCTGCTCAGGCTGCACTCAAGAAGTAATCTGCACTCGGTAAGAGAAACTTAAAAAAGAAAAACTGCTCCCCGACAATTGTCGGGGAGCGATTTTTTATTCAAATCAATTAATTCTGCTCTCATTCTCGGCATGCTCTGCCACGTATCTGTTTGCCTGAGTTGTAAAGAGGTTATGATAGATTCCCTTCTTGGCCATCAGCTCAGCGTGAGTTCCCTCCTCGGCAAGCACTCCTCCGTCGACCACGAGTATCTTAGATGCCATAGTTGCACTTGAAAGCCTGTGAGATACAAAGAACGTGGTCTTATCCTCGCGAAGCTTATCGAGCTGATTGAATATTTCCTGCTCTGCGATCGCATCAAGCGAGGCGGTGGGCTCGTCAAGAATAAGCACGTCGGAATCCGAGTAAAAGGCTCTCGCGATAGCAAGCTTCTGCCACTGTCCTATAGACGGCTCTATTCCGTTTTTGTCAAACACCCTCATAAGCGGAGTATCGTACCCATCGGGAAGACACTCTATAAATTCGTCAGCCGCGCTGGACCGAGCGGCTTCCTTCACGCGCTCGGCGTCAAGCTCTCTGCCTACGTCCCCGAAGGCAATATTTTCACTGACACTGAAAGCGTATTTGCCGAAATCCTGAAATATAACGCCGTACATATCGTAAAGACTGCTTACGTCATACTCCTTGATATCGTGTCCGTCAAGCAGTACGACTCCGTCAGTGGGGTCATAAAGCCTTGTGAGCAGCTTAAGCAACGTCGTTTTTCCCGCTCCGTTAAGACCCACTAAGACTACTGTATCTCCGGGAGATACAGTAAAGCTCATATTTTTTATAACGTCTCTTTGCGTACCCGGATAGCGGAAGGAAACGTTCTTAAATTCTATGGTGTGAGCACTGTGCTTGGCTACCTTTCGAGGCTCGCTGACCGAAGGAATTATTCTTTGCTTCTCGTTCATAAATACTATCATGTTGTCTATGAACAAAGAGCCTTCATATATAGTTGATACAGTAGTTACCATAGATGCCACTGCCGCGGCTATGGACGTGAGAGCACCTGTATAAAGCGAATAGTCGCCTATCTTACCGCTTCCCATAGTAACGGTATAGGCTATATAGAAGAACAAAGCGCAATTTACAAGGGTAGTTACAAGCGAAATACATATGCTCCATATTCCCTCGCCCACTGTCAAGCGCTTGATACCGCCAAAGTATCTGTCGAAAACCTTATTGTAATTAAATATAAACGTATCCGACAGACCGAAAAGCTTAAGCTCCTTGACCGTATCCTTATTTACCAGAGTATCCGAATAATACGCCATCTGACGACGGTCGATAGACCTACGGCGCATGTAGTTGAAATTCCTTTTTCTGTACCAAAACGTAATTATAGCGCTCGGTAATGACAGGAAAACTACGACCAAAGGCGCGAACCAAGCTACCGCTGCAAGTATTACCACGAAGCTTAATGCCGAGATAAGGGTACTAACTATGCTGAAGGTCGCACGTATTACCTGAATAGGTCGGTTACCCGCCTCTCTGCTGGCGTTTTCGAATTTTTCGTAAAATTCGGGCATATCAAAGGATGAAAGGTCAATGGTCTTTGCCTTATCCATAATTCTTTGCTTAACGCGGTTGCCCACCAGCTCCCCCGACAAACGGGTCACCATATTGCTGACGCTGTTTATAAGTCCAACGAGGAACATATATCCGAACTGCAGGAGCATAGCAGGCAAAAGGATAGCACTCACCAGCGCAAAATCCGCGGTCTCAAGCAATATGACCTCTGCTACCTTGTTAAGCAGATTTGCCGAGATATACGCCGATATAACCGGAGAAACACCGTTAAACACAGCCATTATCACCATTATTATCAAAAGCGAGGGCTTTGCCTCCCAAACGAGCTTTATTATATATCCGAGCCTTTGGCAAAAGCTTTTTACCAGTCTGCGCACGTAGCCCGGCACATCGCAAAAACTTTTCGGCTTCGGCTCTCTTAATTTATCGGCAGCCTCTGACGGCGGTCTGAATCCTCCCGGTCCCAAAAAATCACTTCCTTTCATTTGACGCTAATATCATTATATCATATTTTCGGTTCTAACGCAATAAAAAAATGCAGTTGCAAAAGCAACTGCATTTTTTATATATAACCAAATTAGTTGAGCTCTGCGAAGTACTTGATCGTACGAACCATCTGGCTGGTGTAGGAGTTCTCGTTGTCGTACCAAGAAACAACCTGTACCTGATATGTGTCATCGTCGATCTTAGCTACCATGGTCTGAGTAGCATCAAAGAGAGAACCGTAACGGATACCGATTATATCGGAAGAAACGATCTCATCCTCGTTGTAACCGAAGGACTCGGAAGCAGCAGCCTTCATAGCAGCGTTGATGCCTTCCTTGGTAACGTCCTTACCCTT
>CAJGCD010000105.1 GCA_904501715.1 uncultured Clostridia bacterium | reverse complement strand
TTTACGGATGGTTTAACCTTCATTTTATTATACCAACCCTTTCTTTATTACTTTGCACGCCAGGTTATACGTCCCTTTGTGAGGTCGTATACCGAGACCTCAATGGTCACGCGGTCACCCGGCAGAATTCTGATATAGTTCATTCTGAGCTTACCCGATATATGAGCAGTCACTATATGCTCGTTGGGAAGCTTTACCTTGAAGGTGGCGTTGGGAAGTGCCTCAACTACCGTGCCCTCAAATTCAATAACATCATCCTTTGGCAGAATAATCCCTCCTCTGCAACAAATTTTGTGACTTACCAGCTCTTATCCACAAGGGTCGTGATAACCACACCCTCAGAGGTGAGAGCCACTGTGTTTTCATAATGTGCCGACAGTGATCTGTCCTTGGTTTTTACCGTCCATCCGTCTGCCAGCTCATAAACCTCCTCTGAACCGATATTGACCATCGGCTCAATGGCAAGCGTCATACCCGCACACAGTCTTGTTCCTCTGCCCGCAGTTCCGAAATTGGGAACCTCGGGAGATTCGTGAAGCTCATGCCCCACTCCGTGCCCTATATAACGCCTGACAACGGAAAATCCTTCCTTTTCAACACATCCCTGTATCGCGCTTCCCACGTCGCCTATTCGGTTTCCAATCTTCAGCGCCTCGACTCCGCAGAAGAAGCTGTTTCGAGTTACCTCTATCAGCTTAAGTGCCTCATCACTGACCTTTCCTACGGGAATGGTCCTCGCGCTGTCACCGTGAAAGCCTTTATAGAACGCTCCAACGTCGATCTTTACGATATCGCCCTCCTGAAGTATCCTCTTTTTAGAGGGTATTCCGTGAATGACTTCATCGTTTATACTTATACACGCCGAAGCGGGAAATCCGCAATAGCCTAAGAATGAGGGCTTCGCGCCGCATTTTTCAATGTGGTTACGAATGAGAGTATCAAGCTCAAGTGTGCTTATTCCCTCACGGACATGCTCACGGGCGACGAGCAATGCCTCGCCCGTGATGCGTCCTGCCTCTATCATAGCGGATATCTGACTTGAATTCTTCAGCGGGATCATTCTTACGCCTCAAATTTTGAGAGCGCAGCCATAACCGCTGCCGTTGTGTCGGATACCTCCTCACGTCCCTCAACACAGATGAGGATACCCTTTGCCGCATAGTAGTCCTTGAGCGGCTCGGTGGTTGCGTGGTAGGTATTAAGACGATTGAGTACGGTTTCTGCGGCATCGTCCGCTCTTACGTAAAGAGCCGCGCCACACACGTCACAAACATCTGCTGTTTTGGGAGCCTTATAAACAACGTGATAGGAAGCTCCGCAGGAGCAGACTCTGCGTCCGCTCATACGCTCTACTATCTTTTCGTCAGCGACCTCAATGCTGAGTGCCGCGTCTATCTTCACACCCATTGCGTCCAACGCCTCTGCCTGAGGGATGGAGCGGGGGAAGCCGTCGAGTATAAAGCCGTCCTTGCACTTGTCCGAGGACAAGTAATCTTTGATTATCCCTATAACGACCTCGTCGGGTACGAGCTGACCTGCATCCATATAGGACTTAGCCTTCACTCCCATCTCCGTGCCTTCCTTAACGGCTGCGCGGAGCATATCACCCGTAGAAACCGCGGGGATGTTCCATTTTTCCGATATCTTTGCCGACTGCGTGCCTTTTCCGGCACCGGGAGCTCCCATAAGAATTAAATTCATATATACCTCCTAATCGACATCAGGATCAGTCAAGGAAGCCCTTGTAATTTCTCAGCGACAGCTGTGCCTCGAGCTCACGAATGGTCTCGATAGCAACACCTACGACGATCATCATTGAAGAACCGCCGAATGCCATTGCCGTAATCTGCTGGCTGGGGAAATATGAAAGGATTATTCCCTCTATCATAGGCGTACAAGCAACTACTGCTACGAGCAGTGCGCCTATGAGAGTTATCCTGCCCAGTATCTTCTTAATGAAATCTACGGTAGGTCTGCCGCTGCGTATTCCGGGGATAGCACCACCGTTGTTCTTGATATTGTTGGATACCTCAACAGGATCAAAGGAGATCGCAACGTAGAAGTAAGCAAATGCTATCAAGAGCACGAAGAACACGAGAAGATAGGGTATCGTGTTGTAGTTGAACCAGGTATTGATAAAGTTCTCAAATCCTCTTCCCTGGAAGAAGAGCTGAGCAATAGTAGCGGGAACCGCAACTATTGAGTTTGCGAAGATGATAGGCATAACGCCCGACATATTAACCTTTATAGGAAGGTTAGTATTCTGACCGCCGTACATCTTTCTTCCCACAACGCGCTTAGCGTACTGAATGGGAATTCTTCTCTCCGCATCAGACATCCATACGATGAGCAACAGCAGTCCCAAAAGCATAACCATAGTTACTATGGAAACGATAAGTCCTGCTACCGAGAAGCCTCCCGTTGCTATATTGCTGAACGCATTAGCCCAGAGCTGCTGGAGCTGAGAAGGAATACCTGCGATAATACCTGCGAAAAGGATGATGGAGATACCGTTACCGATACCGCTCTCATTTATCTTTTCAGCAAGCCACATAACGAGCGCTGCACCTGCGCAGTAGCAAGCTACGAGCACTGTGTAGTGGAAGAAGTTAGGCTTGTCGATAAGAAGCAGTCCGTTACCCGAGAGGATAAAGGAGTATCCGATAGCCGTAACGATAGCCAGAAGTATGGTTACTATACGGGTCCAGAAATTGATTATCTTCTTACCTTCCTCGCCGTTCTTGGCGATCTCGCCAAGCTTCGGGATAGCAACTGTAAGGAGCTGCATTACGATGGATGCGGTAATGTAAGGCGATACACCGAGTGCCAAGAGCGTACCCTGGGCAAGAGCGCCACCGGAAAGTATGCTCAAGAACTCGAGGATATTGCCGCGGAACAGCTCGGTTCCGCTCGCACCGATATTAAAGTAAGGAACAGGGATGCTACAGCCGAGACGGTAAATGATAATGATAAGCAATGTAAAGAGAAGCTTATTCTTAAGCTCCGGTATTCTCCAGGAGT
>CAJGCD010000104.1 GCA_904501715.1 uncultured Clostridia bacterium | reverse complement strand
GGTGGAGGAGGAAGAATATTCTTTTCTCTTTGCTCTCTGCTCGTAACAAAGAGCTTTGGCGGATACCATCTCGCTGACTGTATATTCCGCTCCGTATTCTCTGCATATACCTCTGAAGGTACGGTCTGTAACTCCCGCCATTGGCGCAAGCATAAGTCCGTGCTTCAGCTCAACATTTCCTATCTTCAATTTTTTATTCCTTAAAAAGTATGTTTTATTTATTCGCATTTTATAGCAGAAAACAAGAGCTTTCTGCCAAAGTCTGTCGCATCTTGGTAGTATTTATTATTCTCGCCCGATTTCGGTCGAAGGATAATAATTGACATTTTCTCCCAATTGTGATACTATTTATGTGTAAACAGTCCAAAGGAGCAGAAAAATGAAAAACGTAAAAGAAAAAGTAAAAGAATTTTTAAAAAGCGTCCCTAAAGAAAAGCTTATAATTTCTATTTGTTCATTTATGGCGCTATGCGCCATCGTGCTGTCCGTAATACTTTTCACGTCCGCAAAATCTAATGAAAAGACCGAAAACGATAAGCCCGAGGATACAAAACCCGATAACTACGGCATCGGTCAGTTATCATCTCAGAAGCCCAACACCCTTGAATATCAAAGCCTTGGAAACGGAACATGCGTAGTAGTAGGCATAGGAACCTTCACCGCGGAAGAGCTGGAAATACCCGAAAAGAGCCATTTCGGCGATACTGTGATAGGAATTGCTTCGGGAGCATTTGAAGGCTGTGAGGAGCTGGTATCGGTACATATTCCCGCAAGCGTGTCCAACATAGGAGAAAGCGTTTTTGTAGGCTGCACCTCTCTTGCGCTTATAAGTGTTGAGCGGTCAAACACAAAATTTTCATCCATAGGCGGAATACTTTACTCTAAAAACAAATCCATGTTGATATGCTATCCCGCCGCGCGTATAGGCAGCAGTTATCTGCTTAATCCCAACGTCAAATCAATAGCAAACGATGCCTTTTACGGTGTCCAGCACCTATCAAAAATAAATTACGAGGGCTCTGCGGCAGAATTCGGAGAGATAAGTATAGGAGAAGGAAACCGCTCCTTCACCGCCCTCCCCGTCACCTGCAATTATATGCCTTCAAAATAAAGTCAAGGACGGTCGCAGAAGCTGCGACCGTCCTTTTTATCAGCGCAAGGAAAGGTTGACCGCAAAAAAATCCTTGACTCTTGCAAAATATTCTCGGATGTCACGCAAGGACTGACCTCTGTACGTGCGATAATCGGAGGCATAGCCGTCAACCTCTGCACCCATTCTGATGCCTGTATAGACAGCTCGGTAAAGGTGATACTCTTGCGTCACTACGATGATGCGCCTATAACCTGAGGCAACAATGGCATTATACATAGTCTCATAGGTGGAAAAGCCTATATCGTCCCGTATTATAGCCTCCTTAGGTATTCCCGCCGTCAAGCAATATCTCTCCATTGCCGAGACCTCATCATAGTCCTCCCCCGAATTATCTCCACTAAGGACAACCGCTTTCGCTACTCCCTTTTTGTAGAGTGCCACGGCTCCCTTGAGTCTGTCCTCAAGCATATGTGAGGGTGTACCGTCTGGTCTTACTCCCGCACCAAGGACAACTATCGCCTCGTATTTCTTATCTATACTGTCCTCTTCTGCGCATTTCGTTATATCCGCCTTTGACGCGCCGTATACAACTAATCTGTTGAGCACCGTAAAAAGCACGAAAATGAGCATAAGAATTGCCAATGTCAAACATATAGCTATCATATATTTTTTCAATTCCAAGCTCCTTTCGTGTCTTTTATTATCAGAGCTTCTTCTGCGTTCTGTTTACAAGCACCTCTGCGGCAGTCTCAAGATAATCGTTATCCATCATCTCTATCCAGCCCTTGTCAACGAGAGCGGTAAGCTTGGGATCCATAGGAATACGTGCCAGAAGGTCGTAGCCGAACTTCTCTGCTACCTCGTCAATGTGGCTCTCTCCAAATACCTTTATCTCCTTGCCGCAGTCGGGACATTTAACGTAGCTCATATTCTCTACTATTCCGTATACGGGAATATCCATCATATTAGCCATATTCGCCGCCTTTGCGACTATCATTGATACAAGCTCCTGAGGGGTGCTGACGATAACTATTCCGTCTATCGGTATGGACTGGAATACAGTTAGAGGAACATCGCCGGTTCCGGGAGGGCAGTCAACAAACATATAGTCGATATCGTGCCATATAGTATCGGTCCAGAACTGCTTTACAGCTCCCGCAATAACGGGTCCTCTCCATACCACAGGCTTGGTTTCGTCCTCGAGCATAAGGTTTACTGACATAATATCTATTCCCGAGGTGGTGGTGGGAGGTATCATTCCGTTTTCGTCACCGTCCACTCCTGCCTTAAGTCCGAAGGACTTGGGGATAGAGGGGCCCGTAACGTCAGCGTCAAGTATGGCGGTCTTATAGCCAAGACGCTGCATATTTACTGCCAGCATAGAGGTAACGAGAGATTTTCCGACTCCGCCCTTACCGCTGACTACCGCGATTATATGCTTTACGCTGCTGAGAGCGTGAGGCTGCTCCTTGAGGCTCTTCTGCTCCTTGGATGAGCAGCCCGAGGCGCAAGTGGAACAGTTATGAGTACATTCCGACATTTTGATTTCTCCTTTGCTTTGGGTAAAAATAGTTATACGTATATATTATATACCACAAGGTATTATTTTTCAAGCGATAATTGTAAATTTTATGAAAAGAGCGGGACTCAAATCATACGTTTTTTATTTGTCGATAAATTTTATGTTAAAGTATTGAAAACGCCACCGATTTGAGTTATAATATATAAGATTGGAAAAATATATTACACTTTTATTCTATGGAGGTCAATTATGGCAGAAACTCTTAAAAAGCTTTCGGGCTTTGACGGTGTGAACGGTCCCGTTCTCACTATCGTTATGGACGGTGTAGGTCTTGCTCCCGATACTGTATCCAACGCAGTTGCGGGCGCATACACTCCCACCCTCGATATGCTTATGGCTAAGTACCCTATGGTTTCCCTCAAGGCTCACGGAACGGCGGTAGGTCTTCCCTC
>CAJGCD010000103.1 GCA_904501715.1 uncultured Clostridia bacterium | reverse complement strand
ATTGCATAATATCGGATATCTTATCGTTGAGAGAGAAGCGTCCCTCGGGAGCGTCGATATCAAACCAGTTGAGTACAGCGCCTACCTCGCGCAGAACGTAGTCCATATTCATCTCGTCTACCTTGCGGATCTTGCCCTCGTCGGTAAGCTCGCCTGCCTTAGCTACTATGGTGCTTTCCCCTACGTTCTTTACGTCGAAGTAGAAGAAGTGGTCGGGAGCGCTCTTTTTGCCGATGCTCTCTCCGTTAACGAAAAGCTCGACCTCGGGCTGGTTGGAGTAAACGGTTACCTTGGTCACGTCCTCAACGCGGTCAATATATCTCTTTCCGCAAAGATGTACGAAGGGGTCGTCCGAGAGCCATGCCTTGTAAGCATAGAAGGAGTCCTTCTTATACTTTCTGTCCATGGTAACAAGACCCTTGTGGTTCTGTCCGTTCTCGCCGCCCTCTGCTCTCGCGTCGGCGCCGAAATCGAACATATTCCATACGTGGGTCGCCCACATATACTTACGGGTAAAGAGCTGCTTTATAAGCTCCTCGTGGTAATAAGCCTGATATTCCTCGGTATAGTCGCCCTGCTTGGGGTCGCTGGTGTGCCAGTTAAGCGCTTCGCAGCCGTACTCCGAGCAGCCTATCGGTATTGTGGGATGAGTCTGGTGGAATTTATCGAACCAAGGACCGTTCATGGTGGTGTCCCCGCCGTACCAACCGAAGTAGTGGTTGTAGGATACTACGTCGGGTATCTGGAGGTAGGGGTCGTCCATCTTGCACATCGACACAGCCGCGATAGTGGTAAGACGGGTCTTGTCCATTTCGTGAACAAGGTCGTTGAGTATACGGTGATTTTCGAGAAGGTCATCGTCAGAGCCGCCTATGGATATCTCGTTGGAGAGTCCCCATACAACGATACAGGGGTGATTGTAATTCTGAGTTACAAGCTCCTTCATCTGGGAGATAGTATTCTCGCGCCCATCGGGCATATGTCTGGAGATGTAGGGGATCTCAGCCCAGATCACAAGACCCTTCTCATCACAGAGGTCGTAGAAATATTGGTCGTGCTGATAGTGAGCAAGACGGATGGTAGTAGCGCCGACCTCCATAATAAGATCGATATCCTCCTCGTGATGCTCGGGAAGGAGGGCGTTGCCCACTCCCAGTCTGTCCTGATGGCGGGATACGCCGCGGAGGGGGTATTCCTCGCCGTTGAGGATAAAGCCGTTGTCAGGGTCTATTCTGAAGCTGCGGCAGCCGAAGCGGTTGCATACGTTGTCCAGAACCTCGCCGTTCTCAACTATTTCTACCTCACAGCAGTAGAGGTAAGGATCTTTGCGACCGTTCCAAAGGTGAACGTCCTTTATCTCAAAGGTTACCTTCTTGTCGGTGGACTCTATTCTGTCAAGCTCGTTTTCATCCTTGTCGTATATAGTATATACCAGCTTTTGTCCCTCGTTCAGCTCGTTTACGAATACCTCTACGTCTACGAAAGCGTTAGCCCCCGATACCTCGGGAGTTATCTTGAGTCCTACACCGCCGTAGTAATCAAGGTCAAAGTGAGTCTTGTTGACAGCGATGAGGTTTACGTCACGGTACAGACCGCCGTAGAAGGTAAAGTCTGCCATCTGAGGATATACTGTTTCGTTGGGAGAGTTGTCCACAACGATAGCCAGAGTGCTTTCCTCAGCGAGCTTTCCCGTAAGGTCTACGCGCCAGGTGGAGTATCCGCCGTCGTGATGCGCCAGCTTTTCTCCGTCAAGATATACGTCAGCGGAGGAGTTTGCTCCGCGTATCTCAAGGTAGTAGCAGTCAGCCTCGGGAAGGTCTGCCGCCTTAAGAGTCTTAAGATAGAGGCAAGAGCCGCGGAAATAATCATTTCCGCCGTCGTGACCGTCAGCCGCGTTCCATGTGTGGGGAAGATTTATAGCCTCGCCCTCACGCAGACTGATATCGGTGGTGTTCTTAACGAAAAGCCAACCCTTGTTGATATTTAAAATGTTTCTCATATTTTTCTCCTTTTTGTGATATGGGAATATTCGATTATAAAGGCGTTTGACCTTTTCGGTCAAACGCCTTAAATGGTCTAAAAATTATTCTTCGGTGGTATTCTGTGCGGCTTTTCTTGCTGCTAATTCCTCGTTCATAGTATTAAGAGTCTTTTTGTCAAGATTGTATATAACAGCAAGACCGATAAATTGAAGAACGGCACTGAACATATAAAGTCCCGCAACGAGCCAGCACATATTGTGAGAGGTTACAAAGCTCTGACCGATGGTTCCGAACCTGGACTCGTAGCCCAGCCACCCCATAATGAGGAGAACTATAGAGGGACCAACGCCCTGTGCGAGCTTTCTGAAGAAGGAGTGAATGGAATAAACCATACCTTCCTCGCGTGTTCCGAATTTCCATTCGTTGTAGTCAATAGCATCACCCATCATTGCCCAAGAAACGCAAGTATAAACGCCCATTCCTACGCCGAAAACTACCAGACCGAGCAGATATACGATCAATGCAAAGCCAACGTCCTTGATCAAGGGGAATATCAGCATTATAACTCCGCCTACCAATGACACTACCGTGCCAAAAACGGAAGCTTCCTTTTTACCGTATTTTTTAACTATCTTGGTAATGAAGGGCATGAAAAGGAACATCGGAAGAAATCCGATCATCTGAACAAGACCTGACATAGATGCCATATTGAAATACGTAGCAAACATGATGGTATTTGCGGTGGTTGCCGCGTTCATACCAAGGAACATTCCCATCGCGGCAAGAGTAGCACCAACTGCGGGACGGTTCTTCATAAACTTACCAAAAGCGGAGAAAACGTTGAATTTCGCGCCGCCTTCGTTGGTCTTTACCGAATTTTCGTCAACACGAACGGTAATAGTCTTGATCATAAATATGAAAGCTATAAAGCCGAGAATTCCCATAACAAGAGCAGCCCAGAAAACTCGGTCGCCCAGAAGTATTTCAACCTGCTTACCGGTAGCAGGACTAAGAACCTTATCGCCAATTTGATAGGGGAGATTGGTTTCGGGATTGATTAAAAACTGAGATTTATCAAATCCCTCGGGAATTTCTATTCTGTCAAGGAAGTCGGTGGTTCCGTCATAGGTAACCTTCT
>CAJGCD010000102.1 GCA_904501715.1 uncultured Clostridia bacterium | reverse complement strand
GCCTCAAGGAGATATCCGAACTTTTCCTTTGCTTCCTCGGGAGAAAGACCGAGAACCTCGAACATCTTGGACTGAATAGCCGAGTCGTGGATACGGATAGAGCCTCCGCCGAGCTCGGTGCCGTTAAGGACTATGTCGTAAGCCTTGGCGCGAACTCTCGCGGGGTCGCTGTCTATATACTGAAGGTCCTCATCCATAGGAGAGGTAAAGGGATGGTGCTTAGCGTAAAATCTTCCGTCCTCCTCGCTGTACTCAAGCAGAGGGAACTCGGTTACCCAAAGGAACTTGAAGTCAAATGGGTCAAGGAGCCCAAGACGCTTAGCGCACTCGCAGCGGAGCGCACCAAGAGAGTCGAACACCACGCTGTTCTTGTCGGCAACTATGAGCACGAGGTCACCTGCCTCGGCTCCGACCGCGCTCTTGATAGCCTCGTTCTCATCCTCGGTAAGGAATTTCGCGTAAGAGGAAGAAATTTCTCCGCTCTCTGCCCACTTGAGCCAAGCAAGACCCTTTGCGCGGTAGGATTTAACGAATTCAACCAGAGAATCAATCTCCTTGCGGGAGAATTTAGCTCCGCCCTTTACGTTGATAGCGCGTACAGAGCCACTGTTCTCGATAGCGCCCGCGAATACCTTGAAGCCACAGTCCTTAAGGATAGCGGAGAGGTCGCAGAGCTCAAAGCCGAAGCGTATATCGGGCTTATCCGAGCCGAAGCGGTTCATAGCCTCCTCGTAGGGCATACGGATAAAGTCCTCCTTGAGGTCTATATTCATATATTCCTTGAGAACGTACTTAAGGAAGCCCTCGTGCATTCTCATAACGTCGTCCTCGCAAACGAAGGACATCTCGGTGTCGAGCTGAGTGAACTCGGGCTGACGGTCAGCGCGGAGGTCCTCGTCACGGAAGCAGCGGGCAATCTGGAAATAGCGGTCAAAGCCCGACACCATAAGAAGCTGCTTATAGAGCTGGGGGGACTGGGGAAGGGCGTAGAATTTGCCCTTATGTATACGGGAGGGGATGAGGTAATCTCTTGCTCCCTCGGGAGTAGGCTTGCAAAGGTTAGGAGTTTCGATATCTATAAAGCCGTTGTCCGCATAGTAATCTCTTGCCAGCTTGCTGATGCGGGAGCGGGCAATGATATTTCTCTGCATATCGGGACGGCGGAGGTCAAGGTAACGGTGGCGCAGACGAAGCTCGGCGTTTACCTTGCTGTTCTCACATATCTCAAAGGGAGGAGTCTCGGCGGAGGAGAGTATCTTGAACTCGTCTACCGCTATTTCTATCTCTCCTGTAGGAATGTTTTTGTTTATCGCTCCCTCGCCGCGGCGGCGCACCTCTCCCTTTGCGAGAAGCACGTACTCGGCACGGACACCGAATGCCTTGGAAAAGATTTCTCTGTCGGTGGTGTCGTCAAAGGCGAGCTGAAGGATCCCGCTTCTGTCGCGGAGGTCGATAAATATAAGAGCGCCAAGGTCTCTCTGCTTCTGAGCCCAGCCCATTACGCATACACGCTCGCCTACGTTGGCGGCACTAAGCTCTGCGCAAAGGTGTGTGCGCTTGTCTGTCGCGTTAAGTAATTCTGCCATTTTTATATATCCTTTCGGTGATGATTTATAATACGTTTCCGTTTTTGTCGAACAAGGGAAGCTTTTCAAGATAGATAATATCGGGTCTTTCCTGAGCGTCGCCCTCGGCAAGAACGGTCATTTTTCCCACTATCTCTCCTCCCGCCTTTGCCACGAGATGCTCGATAGCCGCAAGGCTCTCTCCGGTGGAGATAACATCGTCGACTATGAGAATACGCTTGCCGCGCATAAGCTCCGCGTCGGCAGTGTCAAGGTAAAGCTTCTGGTCCTTATCGGTTGTTATGGAGTGGAGCTCCGCCTCAAAAACTCCCGTCATATAGAGCTTGGGGTGCTTTCTTGCGAGGAAATATTTTTGATTTCCCGCAAGTCTTGCCATTTCGTGGACAAGCGGAATACCCTTTGCCTCGGCGGATATCATATAGTCGTACTCGGGAGCTCTGCGAAGCAGCTCCTGGGCGCAGGCTGTGGTCAGCTCGGGGTCGCCGAATATTACGAAGGCACCTATCATAAGCTCGTCGCTTATGGGGCAGAGAGGAAGCTCACGGTCAAGTCCCGCGATTTTCATTTTGTGATACATCTGTGTCATATTTCTCTCCTTTATGGATAAACATAAAAATACATAATATATTATACACCCAAAGCCGCCCTGTGTCAATTATTTTGCGCTAAACTTTTATTTGGTAAATTTATTTCTATTGACAATAGAAAAAAAGGGTGGTATAATGTACAAGAAGGAATATGTCTAATTTTCTGAAAAGGAGAAATATAATGAATCAAAGAGATAATGTTCAGGAGATAACCCTGATGGATTTGTTTGCCGCTATAGGAAGGAAGTGGAAAATGCTTCTTTGCCTTACTTTGGCTGCCCTTCTTATAGGAGGAGCTGTGGGAATTGTGGGTGCTGTTTTGTCAAATCAGAGCTATGGCACCAGAGCGGAATTTTACGTTTATTCCGACAAGGCAAACAAATACATAC
This sequence comes from uncultured Clostridia bacterium, assembly GCA_904501715.1. Taxonomy (GTDB): domain Bacteria; phylum Bacillota; class Clostridia; order Oscillospirales; family CAG-272; genus HGM12713. The sequence continues at coordinate 703 of CAJGCD010000102.1, read as the reverse complement.
TTTCACTTATAAAGTCCGACAGCTTTGCCGAGGCTGTGCTGATGGACGACAACGGATTGCCCGAGGAATTCAAGGATACTTCTGAGTACAAGGCGGCTCTTGAGGCTAACAATACTGTTATTGCTCTTGAAGAGGAGATAAAGCTTAAGGAAAAGGATCTGACGAAATTCGATGTTCCGCTCTCCAATCTCAATAAGGCTTCCACCGATGCGCAGGCGGCTTATACCGAGATATACAACCACCTTTCCATAATGTATTCGTCTATGAACGCTGCCGACTATAAGGTACAGATAGACACTTATGAGCAAAAGCTCCTTGAGGCGAAGGAAGCTAAGGATGCTGCCAAGAAGACGTATAATGACAAGCTTCTTGAAAAGCAGGATGCAGAGCAGGAGATAAAGGACCTTAAGGATGAGCTTGAAGAGGCTCAGAAGCTTAAGGATGAGACCTACGAGAAGGTCATGGAAAAGTACAGAAACGTAAGCGGCAACTCGGAGATGATACAGAAGGTAAAGAAGTCTGTGGCTTACAGCTATGCCGAGGCAGAGGAGGACGGCAGTCAGGCGTTGCTCTATGCCGAGATAGCTGTTCCCAATGATAAGGAGTTCGCAAGCTTTTTGCTTGACAATATCGCCGAGAAGCTTCCCGAGTTTATTGAGGAGAACGTAGAGCAGCAGGAGGTCTCCTGTGAATATATAAGCTC
>CAJGCD010000101.1 GCA_904501715.1 uncultured Clostridia bacterium | reverse complement strand
TTATTGCGGCTGTGGTAGTATGCTTTATTACCTGCTGTGTATTTGTTTCGCCCGTTATGCTCAAGTCGGGCAAGGCGCAGGCTGTCGAAGCGGCTGAGGAAGCTGCCGCGGAAGAGATTGCGGAATAAAATAAACAATAAAAGAGCGATGCTTTGAGCATCGCTCTTTTTGTGTTGGTTTCAAATCAATAAAGGGGATATTTCTTGCACAGCTCAGCCACAGCCTCGCGTACCTTGGAGGAGGATGCCTCGTAGTCCTTGGCGGTGATCGCGAAGAGCTTAGCAATGGTCTTCATATCCTCGGCACCAAGACCTCTGGTGGTGACCGCGGGAGTTCCTACGCGTACGCCCGAGGTAACAAAGGGCTTCTCGGGGTCGTTGGGGATGGCGTTCTTGTTTACGGTGATGTGAACGCTGTCGAGTCTTGCCTCAAATTCCTTGCCCGTAATCTTCATAGGACGAAGGTCAACCAGCATAAGATGGTTATCAGTACCCCCCGAAACCAGATCGAAGCCTTCCTCAAGGAGTGCCTCGGCAAGAACCCTTGCGTTGGCAACCACGTTGTGCTGATATGCCTTGAATTCGGGCTTGAGAGCCTCGCCGAAGCATACCGCCTTAGCCGCGATAACGTGCATAAGAGGACCGCCCTGAATACCGGGGAATATTGCCTTGTTGAACTTCTTTGCCAGCTCCTCGTCATTGGTCAGTATCATACCGCCGCGAGGTCCGCGGAGAGTCTTGTGAGTGGTTGTGGTAACAACGTCTGCGTAAGGAACGGGAGAGGGATGCTCGCCTGCGGCTACAAGACCCGCGATGTGAGCCATATCTACCATAAAGTAAGCGCCTACGCTGTGAGCTATCTCTGCCATCTTTTCAAAGTCGATAACTCTGGGATATGCCGAAGCGCCCGCTACGATGAGCTTAGGCTTGTGGGTCTTAGCCAGACGCTCGAACTCGTCCATATCAATTCTCTGAGTCTCGGCGTTGAGCTCGTAGGGAACGAAGTTGTAGTACATACCCGAAATATTTACGGGGCTTCCGTGGGTCAGGTGACCGCCGTGAGCAAGGCTCATGCCCATTACGGTGTCTCCGGGCTGAAGAAGCGCGAAATATACAGCCGTATTAGCCTGAGCTCCGCTGTGGGGCTGTACGTTTGCGTATTTTGCACCAAAGAGCTTGCAAGCTCTCTCTATGGCGATGTTTTCTGCGATATCAACGCACTGGCAACCGCCGTAATATCTCTTTGAGGGGTATCCCTCTGCGTATTTGTTGGTAAGAACCGAGCCCATAGCGCACATAACCGCCTCGGAAACTACGTTCTCGGAAGCAATAAGCTCAAGCCCGTCGGACTGACGCTCAAATTCAGCGTTTATAGCGTCGGCTATCTCGGGGTCAGTGGCTTTTACAAGCTTTATCATTTCGTTTATCATCTGTTATACCTCCGTAGGAAAAACATTTTCCATTGTATTATAGCAGATTTTGCACAATTATGCAATATGTTTTCATACAAAAAATAGAATTTTTAAAATTCTCTGTGATATATTGACAAAAAAGCTTTTTTTGTGGTATAATTATACCGTTGAGGTCATTTAGACTGAATAATTATAAATATAACGACAAACAGACGGAGGAGATATATGGAGATTGCGATCATAGCACACGACCTTAAAAAAGAACTCATGGCACAATTTTGTATTGCTTATTGCGGAACGCTAAGCAAGCATCGAATTTGCGCGACCGCCAATACTGCCAAATATATTTCCGAAGCAACGGGACTTCAGATAGATAAGCTTATGGGAGGAGATCAGGGAGGAGAGCAGCAGATAGCCTCCAGGGTTTCCTATAACGAGATAGACATACTGCTTTATTTCCGCGACACACGTCCCGGCTCGCCCCGCCTTGCGGTAGAGAACGAGCTGCTTCGTATGTGTGACCTTAACAATATCCCCGTGGCAACCAATATAGCGACAGCGGAGGCTGTTATAACCGCTCTTGAGCGAGGAGATTTCGACTGGCGACAGTACGTAAAATAAAAACGCGCGAAAAAACAAGTTTTAAGGGATACGGCGCAACAGAGAGGAAGCGATTTGAGTGCTGAAGCACGCAAAGGCTGGAACGCTTCCGCGATACGCCTCTTGGAATACCGCTTTTCGTATGAATTTAATATGCAAAGAGTTATAAGACCGAGTGGAACCGCGCTATTGCGCCTCGGACGGCTTTTGCCGTCCGAGGCTGTTTTTGTCTAAACTCGTTTGCCGTGAGAACCCCCGGCGAGGGTTCTCCCCTTGCCTCGCAAGCGAGTCAATTCCCCTCTCCTGCGCTATTTGAAGCGTAGGGTGTTTCGCTCTCTGCGGAGAGCGCCAAGGGCTACCCGCCCTTGACCTCGCCACCCTTTGAAAAAGGTGGACGAAAACTTTAAAACTTGGGTCTGTGCGAACCCTTATAATAAACCCTTCAGGAAGTTCTTTGTGCTACCTCTCGGTCAAAAACATAGTCGTCTTGGGCACTACCGTACCCAATACTCCTTGTTTTTTCCTATTTGAGTGGCGGCTTCATCTCCCACAGGGAGCGCCGCCTCACAAATCTTTCAAGAAAAGAATAGAAAAATTCGTTTATAATTCTAACATTTAGGAGGAAAATAAAATGAAACTTAATTTTGGTGAAAAATTCTTAGAAAAGGATGCTCCCCTGACCGTATTTGAGGCGGCGAGCGAGCTTGAGCTTGCGAGCAGAGCGACTATTGCCGCTGTGGTAAACGGCAAGGTCTGTGAGATGACCTACACGCTCAGCGAGGATGCCGACATCCGTCTTTGCACCTTCTCGGACGAGGAGGGCAAGAAGGTATTCCGTCACAGCGCGGCTCACGTGCTTGCTCAGGCGGTCAAGCGTCTTTATCCCGCTACCAAGCTGACCATCGGTCCCGCAATCGAGGGCGGCTTCTACTACGACTTCGACAGCGAGACATCCTTCACGCCCGAAATCCTTAAGGCTATCGAGGACGAGATGAAGAAGATAGTCAGAGAAAATCTTAAGATAGAGCGCTTTGAGCTCCCCCGCGAGGAGGCTATCGCTCTTATGAAGGAAAAGGACGAGCCCTACAAGGTGCAGCTCATAGAGGAGCTTCCCGAGGGTGAGGTCATCAGCTTCTACCGTCAGGGCGAGTTTGTTGACCTTTGCGCAGGTCCTCACCTTTTCTCCACCGCCGCTATCAAGGCGCTGAAGCTTACCCAGTGCACGGGCGCTTATTGGAAGGGCGACCAGAACAACAAGATGCTCCAGCGTGTTTACGGTA
>CAJGCD010000100.1 GCA_904501715.1 uncultured Clostridia bacterium | reverse complement strand
GTTTCCAATATGCCTACCACCAACGAGGCTGTTGCGTATCTTAAGGCTAACGGCGTTATCATTGCTCCTTCCAAGGCAGTTAACGCGGGCGGTGTTTCTGTTTCGGGTCTTGAGATGTCCCAGAACTCCATGCGTTACAGCTGGACCGCGGAAGAGGTTGACGAGAAGCTTAAGATGATTATGAAGAATATCTTCGAGGCATCTGTAAAGGCTGCTAACGACTACGGTCTTGGCGACGACCTTGTAGCAGGCGCGAATATCGCGGGCTTCATCAAGGTCGCAGAGGCTATGAAGGCTCAGGGCGTGGTCTGATAACAATTGAAAAACAAGAGCGGTTGCGAAAGCAACCGCTTTTTTTGCGCAAATTTTTACGAAAGTGTTTACAACCGGCAAAAAATGTGATATAATGAGGTTGCGACGTAACAGAATAAAGCTATTCCCGTATGCACTTGGAAGAGGTGTACGCTTTTTTTCGTTCCCGAAAAAAACGTATGCTCCCTTTTCGTATACCTCTCGGTGCTGATGGGTTTATAGAACTGTTGCGTCGCGGCTTGGAGCTATCGTTTTTTGTGCGTGGCTTCGTGCCGCGCACTTTTTTGCTTTGGAGGAAAGAAAAATGAAAAGATTTGTAGCGCTTATTTTGGCAACTCTTATGCTTCTTTTAGCCTTCGTTGCGTGTAACGACGAAAACGCGGAATCAAGCAGTAGTGAGACGAGCGGGACCACAAAGCCCGTTGTCGCACAAGTTCCTGTATACACTGGAATGACTATATCCTATACTAAGCCCTCGGACGAGGAGCTCAACTCTCAGGGAATTACCGCCTTGGCGAGAGTGGATTCCTATGACCCCTTCGGTGACGGTGGAAAGAGCCTTGAGGAGCTTATCGACAAGGAATTTTCCTACGAAGGAAGTGTGACCGAGGGGTATTACGCAAGTCAGAACTCGTCTGTTTACATTCTTATTCACGTAGACAATCCTACGGGGTATAAGCTGAGTTCCTTTACACTCAACGGCAAGGAGTATATCAATTACGGTGATAATCCTAATTTGTTGATATACAAGTATAACACCGGGGATGCGCAGGGTGTTCAGGAGTTCAATGTAGAGAATATCAAGTATCTTGAGGTAGGCGAGCTTAAGGACGTTACCCTCGAGGGCGAAAAGACCGTAAAGCTTAATATGATACCTTCGCCTCAGCCCAGAGCGGGCATCACATTATTAAGTGACTTCAAGACCGACACCTCTTTGGACGCGGAAATAGACGTATACGATGGAAGCGATATAATTACTAAGAGTGAGGGAGAGATATTCTTTGTTCTTTACGACGGAAAGAGCTTTAGCAGAAAAACCGCGCTGACTCTTGGTGAAAACAAGCTTGACCTTGACGGACTGAAGGAAGATACTGTATATCAGATTGCAATAGTTGCGGCTTACGATGCGGGAGACGGAAAGGGAAAGATAGCGCATATAATGGCTACAAGAGGCTTCAGAACATACGAGCTTGAGAAACAGTCTATACATAGGCAGACAAACAAGTATGGTGAAGAAGAAATCCTTGGCGACCATTGGTATAAGAATCTGGATTTTGATGGGGAGACAATAAATATTCTCGTCCGTGACGATAATAAGTATCTTCGTGAATTCGGCTTGGATGATTACGGAGATAACGATTTGAACGAGGGAATAGTGCAAGCCGCAGAAGCAACGGCAACGGCACTTAATATTGACGTAGAGCTATGCCCCTTAAGCGGAGCAACCACACAGGAGCAGTGGAGAGCGATGTTCGTAGATGCCGTTACCAACGACGTCGATGAAGCTCTGCATATGTACGATATAGTTGCTTATCCTTCCTACGCTGCGGCATCGCTTGCGGTGCGTGATTATCACACTAATTTGTTGGATAAGGATGTGTTCCCCTATTTCGATTTCTCACTTAACTGCTGGAATCAGTCACTGTTTGATAATGGAACGGTAAACAGCCAGATGTTTTTCTGCGCGGGTGATCTGAACCTTTCTATGCTTGATAACGCCGTAGTAATGTGGCACAACCAGACGCTGTATGACAGTATAAAGGGAGCGGAAGATCCCGAGGATATACAGAACCTCGTTGTGAGCGGCAAATGGACGTATGCGGAGCTCTTTAAATGGGCTAGCTACTCTGACACGCAAAACACCTCTGACAAGTGCGATGATATCTATGGATTGTATATGTCTGATGATGCGGGAGTAATAGACGCCATATCACAGGCGTGGATGATAGAGATAATTGATACTAACTCCGATGGGACTCACCGCTTCGATTGGAACGGAAGAAGCGGCACTGCTCCGACGTCCTTCAAAAACCTTTACTCTGCTCAAGGAAACGCTTACGGCAAGAGAGGCTGTACTCACGGTTCGCATTTTGCGCAAGCGGTTGAGCTGTTTTGCGTTGATACTCTTAATCCCGGTGGAGATAACCTCGCAATAAGGGAAATGGAGGATACCTATGCGCTCCTTCCGCTGCCTAAGCTTTACCAATATGACGAATCCTATTACACTACGTCTGCGGAGGGATATAACCTGATGTCGGTTATCGACCACAGTCGATCGACAGTTCCTACTAAGGGAGAGGCGGTAAGCGCGTATATGGAATATGCTAACGAGTATAGCTATACAAACATTAGAATGCTTTACTTCAACAATGTGGTAAGGCCACGATTTTTTGGCGCTGTTAATGTATCGGGTCATATTGAAAAACAAGCAGTTATCTTTTCGACTATAGTCAATAACATAACCTTTGATTTCGCTAATATTTACAATCCCTTGCTGAATAACTTCGTAAGCATATTCAGAAGAGCGTGTACGGAAGACGACTCTGCTATTGATATATATATGGAGGATAAGCAAAGTTACGATAATGCCCTTGAGAACCTTGATTTTTGGTTTGGATTAATTGAATAGTGTTGATTGAGGTCCTCGCCGCTACGGCGAGGACTTTTTTTGTGCAATATGTTATTAAAATGTATGATAAATTGGTTGATTATTAACAATAAATAGTGCAAATATACAAAATTGAGAAAATTTCGTCAAACCTCTTGTATATTTGTGGAAAATGAGTTAAAATATATAATTGAGGAAGCGTGGGCTTCCTGTAAATACGAAAAAATTTTTTATTATAAAAATGGAGGAATTTCATTATGTCAGTTAAAGTTGCTATTAACGGCTTTGGCCGTATCGGTCGTCTTGCGTTCAGACAGATGTTCGGCGCAGAGGGTTACGAGATCGTTGCTATCAACGACCTTACCAAGGCTTC
>CAJGCD010000099.1 GCA_904501715.1 uncultured Clostridia bacterium | reverse complement strand
TGCTGACAACAAGGTTAAGCTTGCTATTACCGCCGCTCTCGAGGAGAAGTTCCTTGCTAAGTTCTACAGAATTCCTCTTGCGATCACAACTGTTTGCTCGCTCAACTCCTACAAGATCGAGGACTACACCGACAGCTACAACATTATGTACGGTTTCGGTGGATTCCGTATCATGGACTACAACTACACTGACGCAGAGTGGGCAGCGTACGTTGCAGAGCAGGGCGGAGAGCTCAACTACAAGTAATATCTAAGTTTTAAGACTTAGTAATTCTACAAATTGCGGGTAATGGGGGAATTTCCCCCATTACCCGACAATTTAGTGTTAAAGGCAGATTGATTTCAGTCAATATTGCTCTGACACAACGGAATATTTTTTCTTAACCTTGGGAAAATTGCGTCAAAGCAGAGGGGAAATGCTTCGTTCTACGGCTTCTTTTTTGGCTTGATTTTTCCAAGGTTAGGTTGTCCTATGGGCAATCCCCTAAAACATCATTTGAAAGGCATGATAAAATGGTAAAATACGTATTTAAACGAATACTGCTTATGCTTGTGGCGGCATTCTGTATTACTACGATATGCTTCGTGCTCATAAGAGCGCTGCCTATGACCCCTCCTGAGGGTACTACTTCTGCGCAGAAGCAGCAGATAGAGGATATATGGAAGGCACGCGGCTACGATGAGCCTATGCTCGTTCAGTACGGCATATATCTCAAGGGAATATTCACTGATTTTGATTTTGGTACATCGTGGGTCATCAAGAAGACCACTCCCGCATGGGATCTTCTTTCTGGAAGACTTCTGCCCACCGTGCTTGTAAACCTTTATTCTCTCCTTTTTGCCGTTCCCGTTGGAATAGCTCTCGGTATTTATGCGGCTATCAAGAAGAATAAGTGGCAGGATCATCTGATAAGTGTTCTGGTAATTCTTTTTGTATCAGTGCCCAGCTACGTTTACGCGTTCCTGGTCCAGTACTTTTTGTATTACAAGCTGGATCTGTTCCCGCCCACTATCTCGTCGCTTAACGAGGCAGGCGGAAGTTGGTTCTCCTGGACTATGTTCCACAGTATGATCCCTCCGATACTTGCGCTCTCCTTTGGTCAGATAGCGGGACTTTGCCGTTTCACAAGAGCCGAGCTTACCGAGACGTTGACCTCGGACTATATGCTTCTCGCCCGTACAAAGGGCTTGACTCGCTCGCAGGCGACAACTCGCCATGCTCTCAAGAACGCGATGGTTCCGATTCTTCCCTCGATCCTTGGAAGCTTTGTCGGAATTCTAGGTGGTTCGCTTATTATTGAGCAGATATTCGCTATTCCCGGTGTAGGTGCGCTTTACACTCAGTCTATCTTTGCACGTGACTACGACGTATTTATGATGGACTCTATTTTCTATACCCTTATAGGCTTGGCCTCGGGTATCATTGTTGATATAAGCTATGGATTTATAGATCCGAGAATAAGAATGGGGGAGAGATAATATGGCAAAAAACATTAACATTGAATCAATCCCCCAGGAAAAGCTTTCCATGGCAAACCTCGGAGATCATATTAAGGACCAGAAATTTGACGATAAGCCGATCGGTTATTTCAGAGATGCATGGAACCGATTCCGTAAGAACAAGGCGTCTATCGTTGCTGCAATCATTATTCTGCTGATAGTTGTTTTTGCTGTGGTAATGCCATTCTTTGATACCGGAACAGGTACGGAGTTCGATACCTATTATGCAAAAAAGACGCCCAGAAGCCTTTTCCTTTCTCAGTACGGTATTGCTACCGGTGACGTTAATAAAGACTTCAACGAGCGTCAGTATATAAACGAGATCGCAAAGGGCCTTGCGACTACGGAGACCTTTGGTAGTGATAACAAAATGAATCTCCAGCAGGTGCTTGAGATGGACAACCCGCTTCAGCCCATTACAAAATTTAATGAGATGAAGCAGATAGAGCAGGGAAAGAACAAGAATAATATATACTACGCATCTATCGATGAGTACGTTGCAGTAGGATTTATCTATAAGCAGGTATCTCAGGATGAGTATAGAAGGATGGAGGCGTGGCAAGAGGCAACGGGAGTTCGGCTCCTTTACCCCCTTGTTGACACCAAGGCAAATAAGCTTGCCGAGACAAATGCAAACTGGTGGTATAAGGTTGATGACAAGGGAAATCCCCTTCGTACCAACAAGAGCGGAAATCTTGTAAAGATCAAATTCGATTCCGTTGACGAGCTTGTTCTTGAAGACAACTATCTCCGCTACAAGTATGCGGGAAGCGACGCTATCGGCGAGTACGAGAAGGGTGACCTTCAGTACAGAAGATACAAGGGAGGCGGAGCCGACTCGGCTACTGCCGAGCTTGAGGTTAGAGTGCTTTACTATAACTACTACCGTTATCTCCACAGCGAGGGTATGTCCGATCCCGGACCAGAGCCAGAGTTCCTCTTCGGAACCGACGTTTCCGGATACGATCTTGCACAGCGTATAGCGATGGGTCTCAGACTCAGCTTGCTCTTTGCCGTATGTATCTTCGCAATCAACTTTATCATTGGTGCTGCCTATGGCGCAGTTGAGGGATATTACGGCGGCTCCGCTGACCTTATAATGGAATTTATAGTATATATCCTTTCGGGAGTTCCGTTTATTGTCGTTTCGACGTTGTTCCAGATACACCTGGCGGCAAAGGCGGGCCCGATACCAAGCTTGCTATTCGCATTCGTGCTTACCGGCTGGATAGGAACGGCAGGTCTTGTGAGAACGCAGTTCTATAGATTTAAAAATCAGGAATACGTTATGGCGGCAAGAACTCTTGGCGCAACAGACGGACGTATAATCTGGAAGCACATTTTCCCCAACACGTTGGGAACAATCATAACGTCCTCGGTACTCGCGATCCCCGGAGTTATCTTCTCGGAGTCTATGCTTACCTACCTTGGTATCGTTAACCTTAATTCAACTACAAGCACGTCACTCGGAACCGTTTTGGCTCAGGCAGAGGGAACATGGACCGAAAAGCCTCACGTTATGCTTTTCCCCGCGATCTTCCTCTCGTTGCTTATGATAAGCTTCAACCTGTTCGGTAACGGTCTTCGTGATGCGTTTAACCCGTCGTTGCGCGGAGTGGAGGACTAATCTATGGATAAAATACTTCAAGTTAATAATCTAAAGATATCCTTCCGCACCCAGACGGGTACGCTGAAGGCGGTTCGTGATATTTCCTTTGATCTCCAGAGAGGAGAGACGCTTGCCATAGTTGGTGAGTCGGGCTCGGGAAAATCGGTTACCTCTAAGGCAATACTTGGAATT
>CAJGCD010000098.1 GCA_904501715.1 uncultured Clostridia bacterium | reverse complement strand
CGGTGGTTCCGTCATAGGTAACCTTCTGCCAAATGAGCATAGGAAGAAGAACGCTGGGGAGAATATTGCCTATCATAGAGCCTATGGATCTCCAAGTAGAGAGCTGTGCACGCTCACCTACATCCTCTGTAACAAGTGAAAGCATAGAACCGTAGGGAACGTTTGCGATAGTATAGAATGCATCCCAAACGATATAGCCCAAAATGAAGAGAACGGCTTTAACTACGACCGGTGCGCCGGGGAAAGGAAGGAAGACTGCTGCACCACCAACCAACAAGCCACAAGCGCCTATAAATATGTAGGTCTTGAATTTTCCCATCTTATATTTTCTTCTGTCGTTGTCTATCAGAGAACCGATCAACGGGTCGTTTATGGCGTCCCATATTTGAACAACAAGCAGAAGAATAGAAAGGAGTCCCGTTTCCAGCATCATATAAACGAGCCAGAAGGTTTGAACCGTGCTTTTGAGTGAGAAACTCATGTTACAGCCAAGGTCTCCCGCGGCATAAGCGAGCTTGTCGCGTATACCGAATTTGCGATGCCCGTTAGCATCTAATTGTTTTTCTTTTTTCATTGCTATTTCCTCTTTTTCGTATTTTTTTGCAGAGTGTGATAATAACCAATTATATTATACTTTTTTTGCAAAAAAAGCGTGAGTAAAATTTTTATGTCGTTTTGTATTTTTTTTATATATTAAAAAAATTTATGTTGTAATTGTCCAAAAATTATGTTATAATTAAGTTGTAGATTGGGAAAAATTATGAAATAAATATTTTGAAGCATAACAAAGAGGTAAAAATGTTCTACGACGGGAAATTGGAGTTTCTACGTGACGTATTTAAAAAGTGCAGAGTGCATACGGCGGTGATTGCAAAGGGAGAAATAGGCGAGGCGGTTAAGGATTTTAGGCTGGAGCCTATTTTTGGAGAGCTACCCTTGGGTGAGCATGACTTAGACCGAATACTTGGTGAGATGTCAGCCCGCACGGTATACAGATTTACCGACAGCTTTGGATTTTGCTATATATATTTCCTTCTCCCATCTCTTGATAAGACTACTCTTTTGCTTGTAGGGCCTTATCTTAACACGGCTCCTTCTCACGAGCAGCTCTTGGAAATAGGCGAGAAAAACGGTATATCACCAAAGCAGCAGAAGTATCTGACCGAATATTTTTCAAGTGTTCCCGTGCTCAGTAATGAAAATTATCTTTTTGCTATGCTTGATACTTTTTGCGAGTTGATATGGAGGAGTCCTTCCTTTGATATAGTTGACGTGAACAGCCCTACGCATACCTCAAAGCTGTCAATAAGTGAAAATGTTTATGGTGGAGAGAAGGGGGATGTTTTGGTAGACATGAAGACTATGGAGACGCGATACGCTTTTGAAAATCAAATGATGCGCGCGGTGTCCTTGGGACAGCTCCATATGGAGAAGCAGATGCTTTCGGCGTTTTCAGCGCAGGCTTTTGAAAAGCGTGTTTCTGATCCGTCAAGAAATGCCAAAAATTACTGTATAATAATGAATACTCTTTTGCGCAAGGCGGCAGAAAAAGGTGGCGTGCATCCGCTATATCTTGATAAGCTGTCCTCGGAATTCGCGACCAAAATAGAGAATATGCCTTCGCATTACGAAAATCAGTCTCTTATGAGAGAGATGTTCCGCTCTTATTGTCATTTGGTCAGGGAGCATTCTACAAGAGGATTTCCGCCAATTGTTCAAAAAGCTATACTTCTCATAGATGCGGATCTATCTGCTGATATTTCACTTCATTCGATAGCTGAAGCCTTGGGAGTAAGTGCGGGATATCTTTCTACCGCTTTCAAAAAAGCGACGGGGAATACTATATCCGAGTATATAAGAGAAAAGCGCATAAAATATGCGGCGTATCTGTTGAATACCACGCATTTGCAGGTACAGACGATAGCACTTCACTGCGGTGTACTTGATGTTCAGTATTTTTCAAAGATGTTCAAAGAATATATGAAGCAAACGCCAACGCAATACCGTTTATCACACAGAGTAGAAGCTGAACAAGAAAGATAAGCACCGAGTCTTTGCGCGGTAACAGGACTTAAGGAACCTAGTTTTGCGCCGAGATTTTGCAGTAAGCTAAAATGTGGTTTAGCGCAAAACATCCTTTCCTTGCGGAAAGGAGAGCTTCATCGTCGTAAAAATCTCATGAACTAACAAAGGACACGCTTTTAGCGTGTCCCTTGTTAGTTGGTGCGGGTAACAGGACTTGAACCTGCACGAAGGTAACCTCACTAGAACCTGAATCTAGCGCGTCTGCCAATTCCGCCATACCCGCATATTAAATTGAAATTTTAGGGCAGTCGCGCCCCGCGATACGGCTTCAAACATAGTCGTCTATGACACTGCCGTGTCCTATACTCCTTGTTTGTGCGCCTTCTAAAACTTACTTATAAGCTTTACCTGCGACTTGAAAAGTATATCACATCAACTGCCAAATGTCAATAGATTTTTTGAAAATATGAAAATTAAATTGTATCAAATGGTATGCTTTGGGCGAGATTTGTATTTTTGTATCTGCCGTCTGTGGAAACCTCTTTGATTATTTCGATAAACTGCGGTATCTCAAAGCTTTCATTCTCGTCGGATAACTCTATTTCAAGTATTGCGCGGTCTTTCCAAAATGGATATACGTCTATTTCCACCGTATGGTCGTGGAAAAGGAAAGCATAGCGTGTTTTTATAATAGCTTTTTTTGAAGTATCGGCATTTTTTAATTCCTCTGCGTAGCACGCTGCCGAAATTTCCTTTTCTTCCTCGTAGCAGGATAGAGTGGATATCCTTTGCTTAACAGTCTTTACGAATTTCATACAGCTCGCTTCTTCTATTCTTCTTACGCGGGAGCTTTTTCCGTTATCCGCAAGGAGATATGTCTGCTCCATATTCAATATGCGCACTCCTTCAATAGATGAAAGCAGTGCAGTGTCGGGCATACGTATCAAAAATTTTCTTTCTGTTTCTATGGGTGTGTTCATAATATCAAATGGCGAAGCCGCCGTCAACTCCTATTACTTGTCCTGTTATAAAGCCTGCCTTATCGGAAGCGAGAAAATGAGCGAGCTCTGCCACGTCAAGGGGAGTGCCGAGGCGGCAGAGGGGTGTTTCCTCGGAAAGCGTATTGAGAGTGTCCTTGTCAAGAGAGGAACACATATCTGTCATTATTACCCCGGGCTCTATGGCGTTTACCGTAATTCCCGAAGGACCTACCTCTTTAGCGAGAGCCATGGTCATACCTCTCAGAGCCGCCTTTGATGCCGAGTAATGTACCTCGCAGGACGCGCCTACCTTGCCCCACATAGAGCCGATATTT
>CAJGCD010000097.1 GCA_904501715.1 uncultured Clostridia bacterium | reverse complement strand
TTCATTTGCAATATTGTTGCTTCATGTTGCTCAAATTTTGTATATTGTCTTGGCATACAATTACCCCCTTGATATGGTATCTTAATTCTACCACATCAAGGGGGCTTTTGTCTATTGTCCGTTTTTAACGGACTTGTTCAGATTTCTCGGGGTTTTCTTATTCTCGGTTTAATACTTCCTCAACATCAACGGTAACAGCTCCAACCTTAATAGCCAAAGCCATCATGTGCTTGCAGACCACACGGTTTTTTAAGAAAAATGGGCAATCACATTTAGTTAGGCTTGTGAAATATTTGTGCACGCTATCTTGATCTGATTTTACTGAGCAAGTAAATGCCTTTGCAGTATAGGGAATCACATTTTTATTCACATCTACAAATTTGAAGAAAATAGGCTCCTCTACGGCACGTTTTGTTATTCGGCTGTTAAATGCTTTTTTATACTGATACGCATCCCTCGTAAGAAAAAACGAAGGCTCTATACTCCAATGATCGTAGCTACTCTTTTTTTCAGTTGAACGCTCATAGTCTTCAGCTATGGTGTAGTCTTCTTCAAATTCCTCGATTTCACTGTATTCTTCTTGAAACTCTTCCTGCTGATCCGCTTCTCCGTTTACATCTTGCCGCTTCTTTAAATCTGCTTCTAATGAGGCGCAAAGTGCTGTCATTATAACGTCTAAGGTGTCATACGTGTAAAATCTGGGGTCTTTTTTTATGCTGTCATCAAAGTGGTCGCTATTACCTTTTTCGGTATTCTCAACAATAGCTTGCAATACTCTTAGCCTATACTCCTCATCAGATATTTCGCTATCACCGTTATCGCCATGGATGTTTTGATTTGGTTGGGCTTTTGGAGATTCTTCAGATTTTTCGGTGCTTTTAGTATCTTCGGGCTGTTTTTCTTCTGACTTTGAACGGTAACTATAAAACAACTCATTCTTCAACCACCAAAAAAAGCCTAACTCTTCATCCCCACCTGCCAAATACATAAAATATAATATAACAGGGCTAAAAATTATAAGCGAAACTATAAATGCCACTATATTAATCAATATTTCCATATTGTATCTCCATTGTTTAGCACCACAATTTTATCCTCAAATGTGTAAGCTTAGTATAACACATATCACTATGCTTGTCAATAGCGTGAGCAGAGAGACGCACTAAAAGAAAAAGAGCTCCAGTGGAGCTCTTTTTCTTATCTTCTTTTCACGATATTATCCATACTCTTAACTATGCATCCCTCGGAGAAAACTCCGCGGAGCGCGTTAAGGGGATATACTGATGTGTTCTTGCCGATTACGGTACCCGGATTAAGAACGCATCCGCATCCGATGTCGGCGTGGTCTCCGAGGATTGCTCCTATCTTGCGGAGTCCCGTAACGTAGTCCTCATCACCGTGAATGACTACTGCCTTTCCGTCGCTCTTGAGGTTCGAGCATATAGAGCCCGCGCCCATGTGTGCGTAATTTCCAAGCACCGAGTCGCCCACGTAATTATAGTGGGGCACCTGAACCTTGTTGAGCAGTACGCAATTCTTCAGCTCACTGGAGTTCCCTATAACGCAATTCTCTCCAGTTATAACGCTTCCTCTGATAAAGGCGCCGGGACGTATCTCTGTTCCGTGCCCGATAATGGCAGGCGCCTCGATAGTAACCGTGGGGTATATCTTGACATCTCTGCCTACCCATACGCCCTCGGATATTTCGGTAAATCCCTCAAGTCCCTCTGCTATAAGAGTCTTGATGTACTCTTTTATCTTAGGAAGCATCTCCCAAGGATATTCTGCCTCATCAAAGAGCTCCTTAAGATAGGGAGTCTGGCACTCGAAAAGCTCTGTTGTTTTTACCTGCTTATTCAACACAATGACCTCTCTCTATTATAACGTCGGCAATTCTCTTTATATATTCGTTGCACTTCTCCTCGGTTTCAGCCTCTATCATAACTCTGATAACAGGCTCTGTTCCGCTCTGGCGCAGAAGCGCTCTTCCCTTTCCGTCGATTTCCTCATCTACTGCTTTAAGAGCCTCAAGAACCTTTCCGTCAGCCATAACAGCGGATTTATCCTTTACGCGGAGATTTTTCATAAATTGAGGATAGAGCTTAAGCTCCTCACAAAGCTTAGCGAGAGTGGATTTGCTGTCGCAGACCTCCTCTGTAAGCATAATAGCCGTAAGCAGACCGTCACCCGTAGTGGCGTACTTCTTAAGGATTATATGTCCCGACTGCTCTCCACCAAGGCTGAAATCGTTCTTCTGCATACACTCGTAAACAAATCTGTCACCTACCGTAGTCTGCTCGCACTTGATGCCTACCTTTTTAAGCGACTCAAAGAACCCGCTGTTAGACATAACAGTAGCCACCACAGTATCTCCGTTGAGCATTCCGCGGGACTTAAGACGTTTTCCGAGAATATACATTATAGCATCACCGTCTATAATATTTCCGTTCTCGTCAACCGCTATACATCTGTCAGCGTCACCGTCAAAGGCAAAGCCAAGGTCAAGATGCTGCTCCTTTACGGTATTACAGAGCCTCTCCATATGAGTAGAACCGCAATCGGTATTTACGTTAAGTCCGTCGGGCTGTGCTCCGATAACTACCGTCTGCGCGCCAAGAGCGCTGAATACAGCGTTGGCTATCATCCACGATGCTCCGTTAGCGCAATCTATACCTATACGAAGATGTCTGTAAGAATGAGATGCCAAGGAAATAAGGTAAGCAACGTAGCGGTTTCTTCCTGCCACGTAGTCAACTATGCAGCCTATGCGCTCTCTCTGCGCCAAGGGAAGGTCATCGCCAACAACACCGAGCGCCGACATATCTCCGTCGATATATGCCTCTATAAGCTCTGTGGTAGCGTCGTCAAGCTTCTCGCCGTATCTGTTTATTACCTTTATTCCGTTGTCATAAAAGGGATTGTGGGATGCGGTTATCATAATTCCGCAATCAAATTCATCCTGACG
The DNA here is from genome assembly GCA_904501715.1 of uncultured Clostridia bacterium. GTDB lineage: Bacteria > Bacillota > Clostridia > Oscillospirales > CAG-272 > HGM12713. Next base: position 514 of record CAJGCD010000097.1, on the reverse strand, counting down.
CGTAACGTAAGATACGCTGGGTGTAGTGGTAACGTGAAGCATATACGCATCGGCACCCGAAGCGGTTATTCCCGCGACTATGGAATATTCAAGCATATAGCTGGAGCGTCTGGTGTCTTTACCTATAACTATTCTCGGACGGTATCCGGGCTTCTTCGCACCCGAAAGCGCGGAGGAATAGTACCAACCCAAGAAGCGTCCAACCTTGTACGCCTGCATAGACGTAAGATTTACGTTAGCCTCCCCACGGAAGCCGTCGGTACCAAAATACTTATTTCTTCTTTTTCCTGTACTGATAGTTATTTTCTCCTTCAGAAGCTCATCGGTAGATACGTTGAAGAGCTCACAAAGCAAGAGCACCTTATCTATTTGCGGCAGTGCCTGATTCATCTCCCATTTTGAGACAGACTGTCTTGATACGGACAGCTTTTCAGCCATTTCTTCTTGAGTCATATCTGCGGCTACACGGAGCTGCATTATCTTTTCACCAAGAGTCATCTTTTTTCTCCTTTTA
>CAJGCD010000096.1 GCA_904501715.1 uncultured Clostridia bacterium | reverse complement strand
CCATCGCCGTTCCCGCTATACTTGTATGCAAGCACGGTCCCTTCACTTGGGGAAAGACGGCGCAAAAGGCAGTGGAAAACGCCGTAGTGCTTGAGGAATGTGCTTATATGAGCTTTATTTGCAAGAGCCTAACGGACGGAAACGTAGAGCCCGCGCCTCAGGTATTGCAGGACAAGCACTACTTCCGTAAGCACGGCAAGAACGCATATTACGGACAGAAATAAGAAGGTAGCGCGATGATAGAACAGTATATTGCAAAAACCATAAATTGCTCTTGCGGAAGGGTACACAGCTCAAGAGTAGAAACAATAGAAATAAAGGAAAATGTCATAGAGCTTAGCCTCGCCCCCTTTTTAAAGGAAAAGGGGTATAAAAGGTTAACTGTTGCCTGCGACAAAAACACGTATCGCGTAGCGGGAGAAAGAGTATGTGCAGTTCTGAAAGAAAACGCAATTCCCTTTAAGCTACACATTTTTGCCGAGGATACAGTTCTTCCCAACGAGCATTTTATCGGAAATCTTACTATGGGTATGGACCTCGCCTCCGACCTGCTTTTGGCGGTGGGCAGCGGAACTATAAACGATATCTGCCGTTACGTCAGCGCGGCGGCTAAAATGCCCTACTGTATAGTGGGAACCGCTCCCTCTATGGACGGTTACATCTCGGGTGGCTCGGCTCTTATATACAACAATCTGAAGCTCACCTTTGAAACACACACGCCTACGGCGGTATTTCTCGACCCCGTGATATTGGCAGCCGCACCGAAGGATATGATATCCTCGGGTGTGGGTGACCTCCTCGGCAAGATAAACTGCCTTACCGACTGGAAGCTTTCGGGGCTGGTAACCGCGGAGTGGCACTGTGCCTTTATTTCGGATATCGTTGACGCCGCTATAGAGAAGGTGACCTCAAGCAACGAAAAGATTGCAGAGGGCGAAAGCTCTGCTATCGCCGACCTCGTAGAGGGCTTACTGCTTTCGGGCGTTTGCATGGACTTCGCGGAAAATTCCCGACCCGCTTCGGGCTGTGAGCATCATATGTCCCACTTCCTTGAGATGCGTTATCTCCTTGAAGGACGTGAGGCTGTATTCCACGGAACGAAGGTGGGTATCGGAACGGTCATAGCACTAAGAGCCTATGAATACGTTGCCAACCTTGACCCCGATTTTCATAAGATAAAGAAGCTTTCCCGCCCCTCCTTTGAGGAGTGGGAGAAGAATATCCGCCACGCCTTCCTTGGCGCAGCGGACGAGATAATAGACCTTGAGAAAAAGAATGCCAAGAACGGCGCAGAACGCCTTGGAGCAAGACTTGAGGCCACAGAGAAGAATTGGAGCGCCATAAAAGCCTTAGCCGCAAATACGGCAAGCTCAAAATCGGTCTACGATATACTCAAGCGTCTTGATGCGCCCGTAAAGCCTGCCGAGATCGGAGTAGAGCGTGAAATGGCAACGCAGGCGATACTTTATGCCAAGGAGATACGCGACCGCTATACCGTTCTTCAGCTTCTTTGGGACCTTGGCGAGCTGGATAACTTCACAAAGCTCATAATAGACGAATACTATTCATAAATTTTAGCACGTCCCTACTTAATAACTACAGGAGGAACTTTATTATGAAGATGAAACGAATATTTTCTATATGTATCACGGTCGTAATGCTTTTAGCATCATTTGCTGCGGCAATTCCCGCAAATGCTGCGCTACATAAAGATTTCAGATACCCCGTAGGTGCCGTGTATGAGGCTCTCGGAGAGGCAGGCTTCGCTCAGGGCGAGCTTACCGTTTCGGTAAACACGTGGGTAAATAATAATGCTAACGGCTGTCCTATGGATGCGGTAGTATATTGGGCAAACGCAAACGGAAAGCTTGAGGGCTATTCCTCTTTGGCGAGATTCAAGCTCACTACCAGAGCCACCACCTTTGCCTTCCCCGAGCTCCAGATAATTCCCGAGGGAGCAGACAGATTACTCGTATATACAGCGCAGCACGGAACAGATACGCTTTCATCGCAATCTGTAGAGGCTATGCTTCCCGAAAACCACGACTATATTCCAAGCGGCGACCCCCTGATGAGCTTTATAGTGCTTAGCGACACTCACGTGCTTAGCAGTGACACCGCAAACGAGAACATTATCTTCAAGGATATGCTGAGTGACGTAAGGGAGTATTTTCCCGACGTTGAAGGAATATTTATCAACGGAGATAACGCTCAGTCCAACAAAACCGCGGATAGCACCTCCGCATTAGACACACAACTCGATAAAATAGAAAGCTACCGAGAAAGCATTTGCCCCGACGTTCCTATCTTTATGGGAGTAGGAAATCACGACCTTTGGCCCAACGATATGTTTGACGCGGCAAAGAACGTATTTTTGAATGCGGTCACTCTGCCGGACGGAAGCCATCCAACCTCTCTTAATTACGACTTTTGGTTGGGCGGCTACCATTTCGTATTTCTCGGGGATGACGACGGCGCAAAGCCCGACCCTACGTACACCAAGCTGAGCGACGAAACGCTTGAATGGCTGGACGAAACTCTTGCCGAGGATTACGATGCGGGTAAGCCTACTTTCGTATTTCTGCATCAGGCTATCTCCAACACGGTTGCGGGAAGCCTTACGGACTTCGGTCAGGAATGGGACGGTGTAGTAAACGCCATAGAGGTCAAACGTGTACTCAGGAAATATCCCGAGGCAATACTGTTCAGCGGACATAGCCACTATTCTATGGACTCTGTGGGGAACGCTTACCCCGGAGGAGATATATTCCCAACCGCCTTTAACACCGCTTCACTTTCAAGAGCAAAAATACACTATGCCGACGGAACTACGGAGGATGCGGGAGAAGCTCAGGGCTACGTTATAGAGGTCTACGAGGACTCTGTTCTCGTGCGCGGCAGAGATTTCAAGAACGACGTATGGAAGGCATCCGCCCAGTATATGGTAGATTATAGCGAAGATAACAACAGCGGAAACAGCAATAACCAAAGCAATAACCAAAGCAATAACAAAGAGCCCTCTGCTACTAAGCCCACTCAGACAACAAACACAAGCACAGAGGCATCAAAGACCACCGACGCATCCACGAGCGGCACTGATGCCACCCAAGCACCCACAGGATGTGCTTCTTCCCTTTCCTTTACGGCAACGGCGGTAAGCGCAACGATCGCCCTTGGCTCGGCTTTGACCTTTAGAAAAAGAAAACGCGATTAAATCATAGAAATAACAAAAGGGCTGCTTCATTTAGCGCAGAACAAAAACACACGAAAGTAAATAATAAAAAATACCGCTTTATTATCAGGAATTTTGGTAATAAAGCGGTGTTTTTGGTAGAAATTCTTACGAATTTCGATTTTTATGTGTGTTTTTTAGCCGCGCTTTGGCTCTCTGACGTACCTTTGTACGCCGACGAGAACCAAATCACGACTTCTGCATCTAAATGAAGCAGCCCCGATTTTTAATTTTGGATTTATAATTCTAACTTTTT
>CAJGCD010000095.1 GCA_904501715.1 uncultured Clostridia bacterium | reverse complement strand
GGGAGGAGAAAAGGAGTATAGGGCACGACAGTGCCATAGACGACTATTTCGACGAGTGGAATGCGAAGCATTTTCAAATCTCTCCTTCTCCGCCAAAAATAAGGACTACCCGATTGGGTAGTCCTTATTTTTCGTCTACGAAGGAATTTGAACTCTCTACGCGACGGTTAACCGGCAAGGGCATACCGCCCGAAGCGCACCCTGTGGGTGAAAAAGCGAGGACGGTATGGGAGGAGAAAAGGAGTATAGGGCACGACAGTGCCATAGACGACTATTTCGACGAGTGGAATGCGAAGCATTTTCAAATCTCTCCTTCTCCGCCAAAAACAAGGGATACCCAAACGGGGTATCCCATTAACTCCTTGGTTTTTTGAGTTGTTCCCCGACTTCCATCATTAGGACAAATATTGCCGCACCACAGCTCTTCAAGTATACTTCTCATTACAATACTCCTTTTTTAATATTATTTCTATTTTGCAAAAACAATTATATCACATTTTGAGATAAAAGCAATATCTCAAAGTGAGATGTGGTATTATTTTCTCATAAGCTTTGGGAGGAAAAATATATGCGCATCAAGGATTTAAGAGAAGATAATAATTTAACTCAGGAAGAGGTTGCAAGATACCTACACATAAAGCAAAACACATATTCCCAATACGAAAACGAGCAAAGACAGCTACCCTTGTCCTGCCTGATCGCATTGGCTAAATTCTATGAAACGTCAACCGATTATATTTTGGGTCTTACCGACAAAAGAAAGCCCTATAATTGATCATTTCATTATGTCAAATGTAGTTGACTACCATCGAAAAAAGGTGTATAATATAAGTATCATAAATGAACATTTTATGAGAAACAATTATGTAAAAAGGGAGAGAACGTTATGGCAAAAAATCTGATCTACGACATCCACGACAAACCAAAGTTTTCAAACATGCTTTTGTTTGCATTGCAGCAGCTTCTTGCTATCCTTGCGGCAACAATAGCCGTACCCACTATTATAGGTATTCCCACACAGATTCCCGCCGCGATCTTCGGCGCGGGCATCGGTACGCTTATCTATCAGCTCTTCACCCGCTTTAAGAGCCCGGTATTTTTAGGCAGCTCCTTTGCTTTCTTAAGCTCTCTTGGCGTTGCCTTGGCATACGGTTATATGGGAATTTTCCTCGGTTCTCTCGTGGCGGGCGGAGTTTACGTAGTTATCGCCCTTATAATCCGTTTTGTCGGCACGGGCTGGATAACAAAGCTTATGCCCCCCGTCATCATAGGTCCCACGGTAACTCTTATCGGACTTTCCCTTGCGGGCGCCGCAATGGGCGATATCGTTAAGGCTAACAGCTCAACGCTTTACGCAACCAACAATCTTGCCGCTCTTGTATGCGGACTTGTAACCTTCTTTACTGTCGTTATTTGCTCTACACAGAAAAAATACACGATGCCTCGTCTTGTTCCCTTTGTTATCGGTATCACGGCGGGCTATGCCGTTGCATCCGTTCTGACCGCTATCGGTATGCTTGCAGACCTTGACTACCTTAAGATCATCAACTGGAAGCCTCTCGTAAATAATTTCGTTGCCGAGGACGGCAGCTTCCGCGGACTTGCGGCAATTATCGACTATCCTCATTTTTCCATAGTTGAGGGCATCAAGGAGCTTGTTACGGGAGAGATATCCCCCGAGGTACTGGTTGCAAATCCCAAGGCGACCGTAATAACCGCAGGCGGAATTGCCGAGGTAGTAATAGCATTCCTTCCCGTTGCTCTCGTAGTATTCGCCGAGCATATTGCCGACCATAAGAACCTTTCCTACATCATTGACAAGGACCTTATCAAGGACCCGGGGCTCGACCGCACGCTTCTGGGCGACGGAGTCGGCTCCATCGTGGGAACAGCCTTCGGTGTTTGTCCTAACACAACATACGGTGAATCGGTAGGCTGTGTTGCCATCACCCGCAACGCCTCGGTAGTGACAATAACCACCACCGCGATTATGTGTATGGTGCTTTCCTTCATCAGCCCCGTTATGGTGCTCTTGCAGACCATCCCCGCCTGCGTAATGGGCGGCGTCTGCCTGACTCTTTACGGATTTATAGCCGTTTCGGGCTTGAAAATGTTCAAGGGACTCGACCTTAACGACAACAAAAACCTTTTCGTGGTTTCGGCTATCCTCATTTCGGGTATCGGCGGACTGACTATTCAGATACCCTACGCTCTTGCGGCAAACGGCGCCATCGCAAAGACCATACAGATAACCTCAATAGCAACCGCTCTTATCCTTGGTATAGTTACCAATTTCGTTCTCACAAAAATAGAGAAAAGCAAGCTTGGTAAAGCAAACGAAGAAGATGCAAAGGATGAATAAAATGAAAAATTATGAAAACGTGGTAATATTTGACCACCCTCTCATCAGACACAAAATAGCCATTCTCCGCAGCGAGAATACCAGCATGAAGGAATTTCGCGAGCTGGTAGAGGAGATAACTACGCTTATGACCTACGAAGCCCTTAAGGAGGGTGTTCCTACCGAGGAAAGAGTAGTAAAAACTCCTCTGGAGACCTGCACACAGCAGGTAGTCAAGGACGACGCTATCGCAATAGTTCCTATTTTGCGCGCGGGACTTGGTATGGTCAACGGAATTCACGTTCTGTTCCCCTTGGCAAAGGTAGGACACGTGGGTATGTACCGCAACGAGGAAACACTTCAGCCCGAGACCTATTATTGCAAGCTTCCAGAGGGTATAGAGGATAAGCTGGTCCTTGTTATAGACCCCATGCTGGCTACGGGAGGAAGTGCCTGCGACACTCTGGCGCTCCTGAAGAAGCGCGGCTGCAAAAATATTAAATTTATGGCAATTATCGGTGCTCCCGAGGGAGTCTCCCGCGTTGCCGAGGCACATCCCGACGTAAAGATCTACGTTTCCACCTTAGACCGTTGCCTGAACGAGCACGGCTATATTCTTCCCGGTCTTGGTGATGCGGGCGACCGCTTGTTCGGAACGAAATAATTCGATAATAAAAAACCGCTTTGCTGCCTTTTTGACGGCAAGGCGGTTTTCTTCTTGTAAAATGAAAAAACGCGCCATAGTGAAGTTCAATAATGGTTAACCGCTGAAAGGAAAACAAACAGGTAAACAAAAATTAACGACCCCTACCGATTTATGCGTTGCCGTATGTCGCATATTCTTATTTCGTGCGGTAGGGGAGCGCCTTGGTGCTCCCGTTTGAAATAAAGGTAAAAAAAGCGGGAGGAGCAAGCCCCTCCCCTACGGTGGGTGGGTATTCTCGGGCTTATATCTCCCCCGATTTGAAAAAGAGTCACTTAAAGGCTCCCCTCGGGGGAGGCTTTGATTAAAGTACGCGTAAGCGGGTTTATATAACAATTGCATAGCTGACAAACCAATAAAAAACGCACTTGTGAGCTACCGATAGCGGTGAGGCTATGCCCGAAAATGAAATACCACCCGCAGGTGTATTATTAATGCAATTGACACCTGCCGAAAAATATGATATAATATTCTAAACCGAAGCAAAGGAGGCAAATATGAAAAGAAATCTTTCAAAAGCATTTGTCTGCGCTCTTTTGGTGCTTGGAATAGCTCTGTCCTTCTGCGTTCCCGCGCTCGGAGCCGAGGCGAGCACTCCTGAAAGGCACGGATACACGACTATAACCGAAAGCG
>CAJGCD010000094.1 GCA_904501715.1 uncultured Clostridia bacterium | reverse complement strand
GGTAAGTGCCTCCTCGTCGCCGAGAAGCTCGTATATATCCTCTCTGGTCTCTTTACCAAGAGCTCTTATAAACATAGTAAGGGGAAGCTTACGGGTCTTGTCTATACGGACGTACATAACGCCGCTTGCATCGACCTCGTACTCGAGCCAAGCGCCTCTGTAAGGAATTACCTGTGCGCTGTAGATCTCTTTACCCGTCTTGTCTATGGTGTTGTCATAGTACATACCGGGAGAACGGATTATCTGGGAAACGATAACACGCTCAGCACCGTTGATAACGAAGGTACCCGTTTCGGTCATTATGGGGAAATCACCCATAAATATGTCGGTCTGCTTTACCTCACCGGTAAGCTTGTTGGTAAGACGGACGTTTACCTTAAGGGGAGCCGCATAGTTAGCGTCACGCTCCTTGCATTCCTCAACTGTGTACTTCGGCTTCTGGTCGATAGAATAGGAAACGAATTCTATGACGAGATTGTCCGAATGATCGGTTATAGGAGATATGTCGCGAAGCACCTCCATAAGACCTTCCTCCAAAAACCACTTGAAGGACTTTGTCTGTACCTCAACGAGATTCGGAAGCTCACACGGGAACTGTGATTTTGAGAAGCTCATTCTCGTGTTCTGACCAAGCTTTTGTTCTTTTACATTGACCATTAATTTTACCACTCCATTCAAAGTATTATCCGCTCACTGTACCGCCGCGGAACACGGAAGCGATGCTTTTTTGCGTTTTTATTCCCTCACGCGCATATAAATATAATATCGAAATTTTTTGGCGCTTCCGACACTGTATTTTTACGTCAAAGGCATAAAAAGGCATAATAAGCAATTATAATGCAGTTTACAATTATAGCACGGTTGTCAAGGTTTGTCAAGCAGTTTTTTCAAAAAAATTAAAAAATTTTAACTTTTGTGCTATTTTGTGCCATTTTATCCCATACAGAAAAAAATTTTAAAAATTTCAAACTTTTTTCAAAAAAGGTATTGCAATCAAAAATGTTTTGTGGTATCATATATATTCGTATGGACGAATGCACCCGTACCCTCTCATGCGCGGTGCTCAATCTTAAATAATGCTTAACGGAGGTAGAAAGCAATGCCGAATATTAAAAGTGCTAAGAAGCGTGTTCTCGTAACAAAGACAAAGACACTTCAGAACAAGATGTTCAAGACAGAGCTCAAGACCGATATCAAGAAGTATCAGGCGGCTGTTGCTGCAGGGGATACCGCTCTTGCTCAGGAGACCTATAAGGTTGCTGTCAAGAAGATAGACCAGGCTGCTGCTCGCAACATCATTCACAAGAATGCTGCTGCCCGCAAGAAGAGCCAGTTCACAAAAGCTCTTAACAAGATGTAATAATGACCGTACATAGTTTCTCACCGCTATGTACGGTTATTTAATTTTACAAAGGAGAATATTTATGATATACGAAAGCATTTCCGAGCTTATAGGAAACACTCCTCTGCTCCTGACTAACAGATACAATGAAAAAAACGCCGACGGAGCAAGCATACTCTGCAAGCTCGAATACCTCAATCCCGCGGGAAGCGTCAAGGACAGAGCCGCTCTGAATATGATAAACAGAGCCGAGGAAAAGGGGCTTATAAATAAGGATGGAAGCACAGTAATAATCGAGCCCACCAGCGGCAACACCGGCATAGGACTTGCCGCTATCGCGGCATCCCGCGGATACCGCGTAATTCTCACTATGCCCGAAAGCATGAGCATCGAGCGCCGCAAGCTCCTTGCCGCCTACGGAGCGGAGATAGTTCTCACCGACGCGCGGCTTGGTATGAAGGGCGCGATAGACAAGGCGCCGGAGCTTGCAGCCTCCTTCCCCTCCTCGTTTATTCCCTCCCAGTTTGATAACCCCGCAAACCCCGAGGCTCACAGAGATACTACGGGTGCGGAAATATGGCGTGACACCGAGGGAAAGGTGGATATATTCGTAGCGGGAATAGGCACGGGAGGTACTATAAGCGGCGTCGCGGCTTATCTCAAGTCCCAAAATCCAAATATACAGATAGTGGGTGTTGAGCCCTCCTCCTCCCCTCTTATCTCAAAGGGAAGGACGGGAGTTCACGGACTTCAGGGCATCGGCGCGAATTTCATCCCCGAGAATTTCAAGCGTGAGCTTGTTGACAAGATAGTAACGGTAAGCGAAGCCGACTCCTACGCCACCGCAAAGGAGCTTGCCCGTACCGAGGGCATACTTTGCGGAATAACCTCGGGAGCCGCCCTCCACGTTGCTACCGAGCTTACACGTCTGCCCGAAAACAAGGGCAAGACCATAGTGGTCCTCCTCCCCGACACGGGAGCGAGATACCTTTCCACTCCCCTCTTTGACTGATCAAATTTTTGATCTGCGTGGGTTTGATAAATACGTTTAAAATCGGCAGAGACATTGTTTCTCTGCCGATCTTGTGATATACTGATGAGGGTAACGGAATATGGAAGAAAAGAAAAACAGAAAAACAACGCGGCTGCAAGGCGCTGATTATAATAGCACGGGTGTATTTTTCTTAACCGTATGTACGAAAGAGAGAAAGTGTATTCTCTCGCGCATTGTAGGGACCGGCGTCCTCGACGGTCCAAAAGTCGAATTAACCAAATACGGGAAGATAGCGGAAAAATATATCAACCAATTAAATGATTTCTACAACGATATCTCGGTTGAAGATTATGTTATTATGCCTAACCATATCCATATAATGTTATTTGTAAAAGGCGCAAAAAACGGACCGTCGGGGACGCCGGTCCCTACGGTCCAAAATACGGTCGTCGCACGTTTTTTGTCAACCTTCAAGCGATTTTGCAATAAAGAATACGGAATGAATATTTGGCAATATCGTTCCAATGACCACATTATCCGCAACCGCCAAGATTATGATGAACATTTAAAATACATTCACGAAAATCCAATTCGTTGGTATTACGACGAGCTGTACGCGGAAGATTAAATAAAAAAAGCGCCATCTACGGCGCAACGGCACCATCCTCTTAGTGTAGGTCTTAAGGCTTTTCAAGAGCCTGCGCTAAGGGGATCTGCCATTTTGATTTGTTTTTTATTTTATAAGTCCATTATCTTTGGCGTATTGACGAGTTAGGTTATTTACTTGCTCAAAAGAGATTTGCCCCAGCTCATATTTGTTGAATTGCGTGCTTTTGCTAGAACAATTAGAAACTAAACGTTGAAAATCATATTTAAGTGTCGCGCTTGCTTTTTGTTCAGCATCAGGACGAATTCCTATGTAATTATACCTAATATCATCCAAACTCTTACCTACAGAAGTTTGTCTAATATCCATAACTTGATCCCATGTCGCGCTATTACGTTGCTCCTCAGTCAGTTTGTTAAGCCATTGGGAACTTTCGGTTACTTTAAAGGTATAGGAATATATTTGTCCGGGATGTTCCTTTAAATTGTAATTTACAGTCATTTCCATATTTTCAAAATCAATATATTCGATGTAATTAATTGCTCCACTTGTACTATGCATAAAATGTTGACTACTTACAGCATCTTTAATCCCGTAATAAAAACCAAAACTTCCTAAGAAATTATAATTTGCAATGGTGTGGCTGACAACCTCAGGTTCATATTCCTTGTCAATTTGTTGAATCAGCAGATTTTGCCTAAAATCACCGTCTAGCAATAATAGATCTTGATAACACTGG
>CAJGCD010000093.1 GCA_904501715.1 uncultured Clostridia bacterium | reverse complement strand
GGCTGAAGGACCTATGCCCCAGACAAGATTCGTGCTTGAAAGAGCGCTGGAGCTTGGTCACAGAGTTATCGTCGTTATCAATAAGATAGATAAGCCCGACGCCCGTCTTGAAGAGGTTCAGGACGAAGTGCTGGAGCTTCTTATAGACCTTAACGCCTCCGACGAGCAGCTTGACAGCCCTATGCTCTACTGCTCGGGCAGAGCGGGCACGGCTACCGAGAGTGCCGACGAGGAGGGCGTTAACCTTATCCCTCTCTTCGAGAAGATAATCAACTACATCCCCGCTCCCGAGGGCGATGAGAACGGCGAGCTCCAGCTCCTCGTTTCCTCTATCGACTACAACGAATACGTAGGAAGAATAGGTATCGGACGTATCGAGCGCGGCTCAATACGCACAAATCAAGATGCTTACATCTGTAACTACCACACAGGTGGCGCTCCCAAGAGAACGAAAATAGTTGCTCTCTTCCAGATAGACGGACTTGTGAGAGTTCCCGTGGAAAGCGCAAAAATGGGTGACATAGTATGCTTCTCAGGTGCTGAAAACATAACCATCGGTGACACCATAACCAGCCTTTCCGCTCCCGAGCCTCTGGAATTTGTAAAGGTCAGCGAACCTACCCTTGAAATGACCTTCGCCGTAAACGACAGCCCATTCGCGGGTAAGGAGGGTAAATTCGTTACCTCGCGTCAGCTCCGCGACAGACTTTATAAGGAGCTGCTTAAGGACGTTTCACTCAGAGTTGAGGACGGAGATACCACCGACGAGTTTAAGGTTGCGGGACGTGGCGAGATGCACCTCTCTATCCTCATTGAAACTATGCGCCGAGAGGGCTATGAAATGACCTGTTCCAACCCCCGTGTACTCTACAAGGAGATAGACGGCGTTAAGTGTGAGCCTATGGAGCGCGTTACCCTTGACGTTCCCTCGGATTACGTTGGCGCGGTGGTTGAAAAGCTCGGTCAGCGCAAGGGCGACCTTCTTGAAATGAACCCCATTGGAAGCCGCATGAGAATAGAGTATTCCATCCCCTCCAGATGTCTTTTCGGTTACCGCTCGGAATTCCTTACCGCTACTCACGGTGAGGGTATAATGAACACCCTCTTTGACGGCTATCAGCCTTACAGAGGAGAGGTAGTAATGAGATTTACGGGCTCGCTGGTTGCCTCCGAGGCAGGAGAGACCACACGCTACGGTCTGTATAACACTCAGGACAGAGGAAATCTCTTCGTAGGTCCTCAGACTCCCGTTTACGAGGGAATGATAGTGGGCGAGAACCCCAAAAACGACGATATCGCGGTCAACCCCTGCAAGAAAAAGCAGCTTACCGCTATACGCTCGGCGGGAGCTGACGAAAAGCTTCTCCTTACTCCCCCCATCATTTTCTCCCTTGAGGAAGCTATCGAGTTCATTACCGACGACGAGCTTATAGAGGTAACGCCCAAATCCATACGCCTTCGCAAGAAGATACTCAATACCGAGGAGCGTATGAAGGCAATGATGAAAAAGCGCCGCGAATTGGCGAAAAACTGATAACAAAAAACAGCTTGTTTTCACAAGCTGTTTTTTTAAGGTGCCAGATATGTTAGAGGATAAACGGGTATATTCCGCAATATCCAGAACGCGAGAACAAATATGAGCACGCCCACGCCTATTCCCCACCGTATCCTAAAAAACGGCAGTACGTCCTTTCCAAAAACATAGGCAATATAAATTTTCAATACGTAATACGCCGCAAAGGGCAAAAGCAGCATGAAAAACAGGTTATAGTCTATGGCGGCAAGTATATCCCCGTGCAGCAGCGCAACACAGGCGCGCCCCGCACCGCACCCCGGGCAATATATACCACTCATTTTATGAAACATACAGGGCATTCCCTCTTTAAAATAATAAAGACAAAATGCCACAAAAGCCACGAGCAAGGGAGCAAATATTCCTACGGCTATTCTCCACCCTTTTCTTTTAAAATCCATCTTCATTTTCCTTAACGTCAAAGTCCAAGACCGACCGCAAACGCGGTCGGTCTTACTGTTATTAATAATAGTATGTAGGCACAGATACCGCCATTCCGAAAGCAAGAATTATCATAAAGATATAGAATACTACCAAGAACAGCACCAATACCGCCGCGCAGATAGTTCCGACAATATTTGCTATCTTTGCTATCTTATTGTATCTCGCAGACTTCTCCTCGGTCTCTCCCTTTGCAAGCAAGGTAAATATAAGCGCGATAACGCCCGCCGCAACCTGAGAGCAAAGCACCAAATTTATCAGTGACCAAACGAGCATACCTATGTTAAGGTCCTTCTTTTTTGGCTCTGTATCCGCTTCCACCTTCACTTCCTCTACTGTAGGAGCGCCGCATCCGGTGCAAACGGTCTGGTCATCTCCGAGTTCTTTTCCGCAATTTCTGCAAAAAGCCATTATAATATCTCCTTTCAAGTCAAACTTACAGTTTTCCTATGAAAATATGATACCATACTTGAGGTGATTTGTCAATAGCTTTATCTTTGGGGCTTTTCAAATCCGTGTATAAAGCCCTTTACGTCTGCCGAGCATATATCTCCGCCTATGACCTTATTTCTGTACACTATGATATTAGCGTAGACCTTACCCTCCTCGCCCTCGTAATTGCTTATTTCATACGTATATCGGGTTACGTTCTTGTTCTTGTATTTGGAGAGGTCGAGCCCCTGCCGCTTCTGTATCTCGTTGTAGCCCGTAAATATCTTGTCGAACTCCTTGGGTATGGTTATATCCGCCGTTTCCACAGGCTCGCCGTTTACCTTCCAGCCAAATTGGGCAAGAAAATCTATTCTGTCCTGATTGGTCTTTATCTTGTCATAGCTTATCTCCTTTTCACTTCCTGTGGTTATGTAGCTCATTTCCCCTCCGCCGTATCCCGGAATAAAGGCTATCATAGCTATAAGCGCCGTCAGCGCCACGCATACGACGGCAAAAAATTTAAGTGTGCTGGCGCGAAGTGAATATACAAACATGGTAATTCCTCCAAAATTAATTTCTACCACATTTATATGTATTCCCCCTCTGCTTTATGAAATTTTTTGTTCTTTTTTATAACAATAAATACTTGCGAGGGATTGACAGAAAAAGCTTTCGGTGATATAATAAAGTGATATATTATTTGAGAAAGGCAAGGCTTTTTAATATGAAATGGACGTCACTCAACGACCTTCGTGAAAAGTATCTCTCGTTCTTTGAATCAAAAGGACACTTAAGACTTCCCTCTTTTCCGCTGGTCCCCATAAATGACAAATCTCTGCTTCTGATAAACTCGGGCATGGCTCCTATGAAGAAATACTTCACGGGCGAGGAGATACCTCCCCGAAACAGAGTCACCACCTGCCAGAAGTGCATCCGTACTCCCGACCTTGAGCGTGTGGGACACACCGCAAGACACGGCACGTTCTTTGAGATGCTCGGTAACTTCTCCTTTGGCGATTACTTCAAGGACGAGGCTATTCCGTGGGCTTGGGAATTTCTTACCGAATGGCTCGAGATACCCGCTGACCTCCTCTGGCCCTCTATATACGAGAACGACGAGGAAGCTTACGTTATCTGGAGAGATAAGATAGGCGTTCCCGAGGAGCACATCGTGCGCCTTGGCAAGGCTGATAACTTCTGGGAGCACGGCTCCGGTCCCTGCGGCCCCTGCTCCGAGATCTACTTTGACCGTG
>CAJGCD010000092.1 GCA_904501715.1 uncultured Clostridia bacterium | reverse complement strand
CCTTGACTGGACCGTTCCCGCTGACCTTGCAGAGCTCAACGCTATCGTTGGCGGCAAGGAAATGGACTTCAAGTACAAGGATTGTAAGAAGGAAATGGATATGGTCAACAAGGCGTTCATCGAAACTATGATCGAGGGTGACGCCAACGGAAGAGGCTTCCAGTATCCTATCCCCACCTACTCCATCACCAGCGACTTTGACTGGTCGGACACCGAAAACAACCGTCTTCTCTTTGAGATGACATCCAAATACGGTACTCCTTACTTCTCCAACTACATCAACAGCGATATGGAGCCCAGCGACGTAAGAAGTATGTGCTGCCGTCTGCGTCTTGACCTTCGTGAGCTTCGTAAGAAGTCGGGCGGATTCTTCGGAAGCGGAGAGAGCACAGGTTCTATCGGTGTTGTAACCATCAATATGCCCAGAATTGCTTACCTCGCTGAGAATGAAGAGGACTTCTACGCGCGTCTTGACCATAAGCTTGACGTTGCAGCGCGTTCTCTTAAGATAAAGCGTACGGTTATTACAAAGCTTCTTGACGAAGGACTTTACCCCTACACCAAGAGATATCTCGGAACCTTTGAGAACCACTTCTCTACCATCGGTCTTGTTGGTATGAATGAGGCTTGTCTTAACGCTAAGTGGGTAAGAAAGAACCTCGGCACCGATGAGGCTCAGAAGTTCACCAAGGAAGTTCTCAATCATATGAGAGAGCGCCTCTCCGACTATCAGGAGAAGTACGGCGACCTCTACAACCTTGAGGCTACTCCCGCTGAGTCCACCTCTTACCGTCTTGCTAAGCACGATATCAAGCGCTTCCCCGATATCATCACTGCTACGGAAAAGGGCAAGACTCCCTACTACACCAACTCCTCTCATCTCCCCGTTGGATACACCGACGATATATTCGAGGCGCTTGACCTTCAGGACGAGCTCCATACGCTTTATACCTCGGGAACCGTATTCCACGCTTATATGGGTGAGAAGCTTCCCGACTGGAAGGCTGCGGCAAATCTCGTAAGAAAGATTGCCGAGAACTATAAGCTTCCCTACTACTCCATGTCTCCCACATACTCGGTATGTAAGGCTCACGGATATATCGTAGGCGAGAAGTTCACCTGCCCCTTCTGCGGTGAAAAGACAGAGGTATACAGCCGTATTACGGGTTACTACCGCCCCGTTCAGAACTGGAACGACGGTAAGGCTGAGGAATATAAGAACCGTAAGCTCTATAATATTTCCAACTCTGTTGCAAAGCGTAATTTTGACGTTGCAAAGGAATCCGAGGCGGCTGACGCTTGTACAAGCTGCGTAGATACCGCCGTCGTAAGCAATATCACTCTCTTTGCTACCACCACCTGTCCCAACTGCAAGATGGCTGAGAAGTTCCTTAATGATGCGGGCGTTCCCTTCGTAAAGGTATATGCGGATCAGGACCCCGATGCGGCTAAGAAGTACGCTATCACGGCAGCTCCTACCCTTGTTATTGAGGGCGAGAACGGATTTGAAAAGGTTATGAACGTTTCCAATATCCGTAAGTTTGCTGAAACCTTCAAGAAATAAGCTATTGCTCTCTAAGATTTGATCTGCGGTGAGCATTTGGAACGGCGACATTCTCCAAGTACAAATGCTCACCCACATTTTTGTTAAATAAGAAAGGCTATACTATGCACGACATTATTGTAATTGGCGCGGGACCTGCGGGAATGACCGCGGCACTGTATGCTCTTCGCGCCGACAAAAGCGTTCTTCTTCTTGAAAAGGAAAATTTCGGAGGTCAGATAACCTATTCGCCCCGACTTGAAAATTATCCATCTATAATCGAGATAAGCGGAAATCAATTCGCTGAAAAAATGCTGGAGCAAGTAATGACCCACGGCGCTGATATAGAGCTGGCTCAGGCAAAGGAAATAAAGGATATGGGCTCTCACAAGGTCGTTTCCACCGAATACGGAGATTTTGAGGGCAAGGCTGTTATAATAGCTACGGGCTCCAAGCACCGCCACCTGGGTCTTGAGGGCGAGGAGGAGCTTATAGGCTCGGGAATATCCTTCTGCGCTGTTTGCGACGGTTCCTTCTTTGCCGATAAAAGCGTCGCTGTTATCGGCGGCGGAAACACCGCTCTTCAAGAAGCCGTTATGCTCTCCGATATATGCAAAAAGGTCACTATGATACAAAATCTCTCCTTTATGACGGGAGAAAAGAAGCTTTTGGCTATACTTGAGAGCAAGGAAAACGTCGAAATGATTTTTGACACGGTTGTCACCGATCTTAAGAGTGAGAACGGCGAGCTTTGCGGAATTACTGTCAAGAACACAAAGACCGAGGAGGTCTCCTCTCTTGATTTTGACGGTATGTTCGTAGCTATCGGACAAGCGCCCGAAAATGAGGATTTCAGAAGCGTTACCGCTCTTGACGACTACGGCTATATAATTGCCGACGAGAATTGCCTTACGGATACCGCAGGAGTTTTCGTAGCGGGCGACTGCCGCACAAAGAGGATACGTCAGGTAACCACTGCCGCTGCTGACGGTGCCGTTGCCGCTCTTGCCGCTTGCAGATACATTGACGGACTTGACGCAAAATAATTTTTTAAATTTTGCATTTACTATTGAAAAAATGCGAAAAATGTATTAAAATATAAGGGTAGATTTTTTATACGAGGGCATTTTATGAGAGCTATTGGTTTTGACAATGACAAATATATAAAATTGCAGTCCGAGAAGATACAGGAAAGGATATCAAGCTTTGGCGGCAAGCTCTATCTTGAGTTTGGCGGCAAGCTTTTTGACGACTATCACGCTTCCCGTGTGCTCCCCGGCTTCTGCCCCGACAGCAAAATAAAGATGCTCCTCAATATGAAGGACGACGCGGAGGTCATTATAGTCGTATCGGCAGGCTCAATTGAGCAGAACAAGATACGCGGTGACCTTGGAATATCCTACGATATGGATACTCTGCGACTTATCGACGCCTTTAACGCTATCGACCTTTACGTTGGCGGTGTGGTAATTACCCAATATACCCATCAGCCCTCTGTCGATCTGTTTATCAAGCGTCTGGAAAATTTGAACATACGTGTGTACAAGCATTACCCTATTGAGGGCTATCCTTCCAATCTCAAGAAGATTGTCAGCGATGAGGGCTACGGTCAAAACGAATATATCGAAACGACTCATTCCCTTGTGGTCATTACCGCACCCGGTCCGGGAAGCGGAAAAATGGCTACCTGCCTGTCACAGCTCTACCACGACCACAAGCGTGGAATAAAGGCGGGCTACGCTAAGTTTGAGACCTTCCCTGTATGGAATCTGCCCCTCAGACATCCCGTAAATATGGCATATGAAGCCGCTACCGTTGATCTTAATGATGTAAATATGATAGACCCTTATCATCTTGAGGCTACGGGAACCACCACGGTTAATTACAACCGAGATATTGAAATCTTCCCCGTTCTCCGAGCTATATTCGAAAAGATATACGGTGAGTGTCCTTATAAATCACCCACGGATATGGGTGTAAATATGGCGGGCTACTGTATTACCGACGACGATGCCGTTTGTCACGCATCAAAGATGGAGATAGTACGCCGTTATTACGATACTCTGGTAAGAAAGAGAAACGGAACTGCCGATGCCGACGAGGTGTACAAGGCAGAGCTTATAATGAATCAGGTGGGTATCGACCCCAGCTTCAGAACCGTAGTCGCACCCGCTCTTGAAAAGGCTGAAAAGACAGGTGAGCCCGCTGCCGCTATTGAGCTTCCCGATGGAACTATCGTTACGGGTAAGACATCAAAGCTGATGGG
>CAJGCD010000091.1 GCA_904501715.1 uncultured Clostridia bacterium | reverse complement strand
TCGATGCACTTCTTTACCTGATCGTAGGAAAGATTGTCAACCTTTACAAAGGGTGCGAGATATGTATCAAATGAGGAGAATGCTTGTGCGCCTGCCCATTCGTTCTGCATGATTCCAAGGAAGTTGACCATCTGGTTGCAGAGCGTTGCGAGGTGGCTTGCGGGAGCAGAGGTTATCTTACCTGTAACACCGCCAAGACCCTCCTGAATAAGCTGCTTTAATGACCAACCCGCACAGTAGCCTGTAAGCATGGAAAGGTCGTGGATGTGGATGTCCGCATTGCGGTGAGCGTTAGCTATCTCGTCGTCGTAAACCTCGGAGAGCCAGTAGTTAGCTGTAATAGCTCCGGAGTTGCTCAGAATAAGACCTCCAACCGAATAGGTAACTGTGGAGTTTTCCTTAACACGCCAGTCGGTGTTTTTTACGTAGCTGTCCACGATATCCTTATAGTCGAGGATAGTAGACTTCATATTACGGAGCTTTTCTCTCTGCTTACGGTAAAGGATATAAGCCTTTGCCACGTCAGCGTAGCCCGCCTGAACGAGAACAGACTCAACGCTGTCCTGAACGTCCTCAACGGCAATAAGACCTTCCTTTATTTTGGGTTCAAAATCCGCGGTGACTCTCAGTGCGAGAAAGTCGATAATAGACGGATGATACTGCTTTTCCTGTGCTTCAAACGCCATCCTTATGGCGTCACCTATCTTGGCGAGGTCGAAGTCAACGACCTTACCGTCTCTTTTTAAAACCTGATACATTTTTGTCCTCCTGTTTGTATTTATATTTTTATTAAAATTTCCTACATATACAAGTATACAACAGAAATCGAAAAATGTCAATTGTGAGAAATCACAATATATTGATATATTTTTTAGTGATAAACACTACATATTGTGGTAAAGCGTTGTCAGGTCTCAACACCTCTAAGGACGGTGCAGGGTATGATTTTCCTTGATATTTCAAGCATTTCGAGCATTTCCGTGGCATTATAGGCTGAAAATCCCTCACACAATATGTCGCCCGAATCAACGTAGGTCTGGAGAAAATAGCGTTTAGTGCCTTTTATCCATTGGGCAATAGACACAATATCTTGCGGTGTATGAAGCTCACGCACCACAGTAGTTCTGAATTCATAATCGGGAGCCTTCCTCATAATGATGTCTATGCTTTTTTCTATATTTTCGGGAAACTTGTCAAGACCGATAGTTTCTGCGTATTTTTCCTTGGAATTTTTTATATCCATTGCTACGTAATCCACAAGCCCCCCGTCAAGCAAGGCTTCAAGCTTGTCGGGATATGCTCCGTTGGTATCGAGCTTTACGAGAAGCCCCATCTCCTTGATGCGGCGGATAAAATCCTCAATACCGTAAGAAAGAAGAGGCTCACCGCCCGTTATACACACGCCGTCGAGTATTCCTTTTCTCTTTGATATATAATTGAAAAAGCTTTCCTCGGATATCTCCTCCACGTCAGCGGGGCGCACGACTAAGGACGCATTGTGACAGAAGGGACAGCGAAAATTACAGCCCGCGGTAAAAACAGTGCAGGCGACCTTTCCGGGAAAATCGAGAAGAGTGGTTTTTTGTAAGCCTTTGATGGTCATAACAGCTCCTTAAAATAATAATGAAATAAAAGAGATAAGACCTCTTGATTTTTGAAGTCCTTTGTGTTAAAATAATTGTGTAAAAACTGTCTGATTAGTGGTGATGATATGGAAATAGGAGAGAAGATAAAAAGATTACGTACCGCAAAGCTTATGACTCAGGCAGAGCTTGCGGGAAGTGAGATAACTCGAAATATGCTCAGCCGAATAGAAAACGGCGCGGCACAGCCATCTATGGGAACGGTGCGGTATATTGCCGCAAGGCTGAACGTATCCCCGGGATTTCTTCTGGCGGGTGAGGAGGACGAGCAGCTTTACTTTAAGTCGCGTGAGATAGACAACATAAAAAAGATGTATTCCCACAAGAATTTCCGCCTTTGCCGAGAGATGTGCAAAAATTCCGAGTGGGGCGACGATGAGCTTACTCTTATCGAGGCAGAATGTTGCCTTAGAGTTGGTGTTGAGGAATTTTCAACAGGAAATCTTCGCTCGGCGGCAGAGCTTCTGGACGAGGCGCTTGAGCGCTGCTCGGAAACCATATATAATACCGATACTGTGGCGGCAGAGGTAAGCGCGTATTTTGATTATATGAGTCTGATATCTCCCACCTTATCCTCGGACGTGGCGGAAGAGGAGAAAAAGCTTTTGCTGACAGGAGATAGCTTTTGCGTATATTCGGGCATTTTTTGCGATGCTGAGCGCGGAGCCGTTAAGGATATACCCTGCCTTGAGCAAAGGCTGGCTCTTTTGCCCGAGGACAGCTCGTATATGCTTCATATAAAAGCAAGACTTATGATTGAGGACCGAGAATACGCCGAGGCTAAACAGCTTCTTCATAAGCTGCTGTTTGACGACAGCTTTGATATGCCCGAGCCTATGCTGTACTTTGTTTTCTGCGACCTTGAGATATGCTGTAAGGAAACAGGAGATTTCAAGGGTGCGTACGAATATTCGGGAAATAAGATAGCTCTTTTGCAAAAGCTGCTTTCTTAGATATGCTCAACGGGCGGAGCTATGGCTTCGTCCGTTTTCTTTTGCGCAAGCCTTTCGTATACGAAAGAAAAGACAAGCAACGCCACAATATACGCTACGATTCCATAGAGTGCATCCGACAGATAATATACCGCCATTATAAGGACCTCCCCGATGGATTCGGGAGCGCCGTAAGATATATCATTTATCAGACGTGAAATAAATCTTATGAGGAATATCAAAATGCTCATTTTTAAAGCCGAGCGTTGCAGGGGGTTAATTTTAAGAAAAAATTTTCTGAAGGGCATAACAGAGTATTCTTCGGCGGAAGTGAGATTCTTTTTGTTCGCCTTCTTTTTGCTGAATTCCATATAGCGAATATATTTATTAGTGTCCGTAGCAGCAAAAAGATACACCGCAAAAAGCTGGAGCATAAACAGTATGAAATATATTGAAAGATAAATTACGTCGATAATTATTTCCTCGACAGAGCCAAGAGAGCCGTTAAGAGGAATGTTCATAATTATTTTCAAGGGTATCTGCAAGGCGAAAGCCAAGGTATATAACAAAATTATAAAGCGCGCCGTCTTTTTTGAAAGAAGAAGCACGGAAAAAATTATGAGCGCGTAGGATACAGAGAAGGCTATTATATCAAAAAAGTCCATAGAGTAATCGAGTATATGTATTATAGCAGAGTTCGAAAACAGAATGTCTGCATTAAGCTTCATATACAGAGGAGATATCAAAACACAGTTAAGTATTACGGGAAGAAAGCAAAAGCAAAGCATTATGATAAGGAACAGTTTTGTTGCTTTTTCTTTTTTAAGCGGATATTCCGTGAATTGGTTCATTTTTGTGCCCCCTATTGTAAACAGTCAAATAATTATATCACAAAAAGAATAAAAAGTGGTTATGTATTTGTAAATTTATATCTTTATGTATGTAGAAATCTTGTGGTGACAGGCATCCTTGACTGTCCATTTTCACGACCTTTCGCGGTAGTTGGTCACAGTTGGTAGGGGTCGGCGCCTTCGACGACCCGTTTGACGGTGGGAATTGAAAGGTATACTCGAAAATTGTAGGGGCAGGCGTCCGCGACAGTCCGTTTTTGCTTAAAGCGTTCTTTGAAAACAGTAACCGCAGAAACGGGACTTAAGAACCCAACTTTGCGCCGGAGTTTGATATAAATCTAAGTTCAACTTAGCGCAAAGTCTATCCAACTCTGCGAGTTGGAGGGGTTCTTCGTCGCCAGTATCGTATTAACCAAGAAGAGAGGGCGAATGCCCTCTTTCTTTAAAACGGGACTTAAGAACCCAACTTTGCGCCGAAGTTTGATATAAATCTAAGTTCAACTTAGCGCAAAGTCTATCCAACTCTGCGAGTTGGAGGGGTTCTTCGTCG
>CAJGCD010000090.1 GCA_904501715.1 uncultured Clostridia bacterium | reverse complement strand
TGTGCCCTCAAGGTGAGAAAGGATCTCCATGCTCTCACGGATAGCTGTTCCCGCGGTGATAACGTCCTCGATGATAACGATCTCCTCACCTGCGGTGGGAACGTATCCAACAAAAACGCCACCCTCGCCGTGGTCCTTTACTTCCTTGCGGTTAAAGAAGAAGGGAACGTTAAGACCGTTCTTCGAGAGAGCTACCGCTGCGGAAACCGCGAGGGATATGCCCTTGTAAGCGGGGCCGTAAAGCACTGCCTTTTTCGCGCCCAGCTTCTCAAAGTAAGCTCTTGCGTAGAACTCACCGAGCTTAGCGATATCCTCGCCTGTCTTTATCATACCCGCGTTGATGAAGTAGGGTATTTTTCTGCCGCTCTTTGCGGTGAAATCTCCGAATTTGAGCACTCCCGCGCTCTCCAAAAACTGTATGAATTCTCTCTTGTAGCTTTCCATTTTTATGTTCTCCTTTTTGTTTTTCAGCCTTCCCCAGCGGGGAAGGGGGACCGCAAAGCGGTGGATGAGGAGGACAAAATTATATATTATTTGCTGGTGATAGCAGATAATTTTGTGCTTTATAGGAGCAAAGCTTTACATAGACTATACCCGAGCTCTCCTCATCCGTCACTCCTTATGTCGTGACACCTTCCCCGCAGGGGAAGGCTTATATTACAATTTATTACGGTAAAAATTTCGCGTGTGGCTTATTTATAACTTCTCAAACACCATAGTTGCCTGAATTCTGTCGCCGCCGCCAAAGCCCGAGCTTTGCGCCGAGGCGGTAGAGATAGTGTGGAGTCTGTAACCCTTAGCTGCCTGCTCATTGATAACATTTTCAAGCTCCGAGAGGTTTTTCGAGCCTGTTCCGATGAATTTTTCCTTGAGTGTTACCTGTAAAACAACGTATTGGGGCATGGTAGTTCTCCTTTGTGATTAGATTATTAGGACCTCCCGCGAGGGATTTGTGGGACGGCGCGCCCTGTGGGCGATAAAGCCGTCACTCAAATAGGAAAAAGCAAGGAGTATAGGACACGGCAGTGTCATAGACGACTATGCTTTTGACCGTATCTCCTCTTTGAACGGCTCGCCGTTCAAATTCACCCACTCCTGCGCTATTTGAACGCATGGGTGTTTCGCTGACTGCGGTCAGCGACTTAGGGCGCCGCCCTAAGAACCCGCAAGCCTTTGAAAAGGCTTGACCTAAACTTTAAATGTTTGGTTTGTGCGAACCTTTACAATAAACCATTCAGGAAGTTCTTTTGGTTCTTTTCTTTCAAGAAAAGAACGAAAAACGCGTCCTTTAATCCACGAATTCCGCTACGCAGCGGCGGTATGCTGCTACGGGGTCGGGTGCGGCGGTGATGGGACGTCCTACGACGATGTAATCAGAGCCTACCTTCTTAGCCTCGGCGGGAGTCATAACTCTCTTCTGGTCGCCGATATCCCCGTCGGCAAAGCGAACACCGGGGGTCACGGTAACGAAATTCTCACCGCATCTTTCGTGTACCTTGCCTGCCTCAAGGGGCGAGCAAACTACGCCGTCAAGTCCCGCGACAGCCGCGTTGTGAGCGTAGTGCATAACTACGTCTGCGATAGGCTTCTCTATAAGCAAATCCTTCTCCATACTCTCCTGGTCGGTGGAGGTGAGCTGAGTAACCGCGATAAGCATAGGTCTTGTTCCGTCGGGTCTGGTAAGTCCCTCAAGGGCGCCCTGCATCATTCGTACAGTTCCCGCGGCGTGGAGGTTTGTCATATCAACGTCAAGGCGGGAAAGCACCGCCATTGATTTTTTGACTGTGTTGGGGATGTCGTGAAGCTTCAAATCAAGGAATATCTTGTGTCCGCGCTTCTTTATCTCACGGACGATGGAGGGACCCTCTGCGTAGTAGAGCTCCATTCCTATCTTAACGAAGGGCTTTTCATCCTTGAAGAGGTCGAGGAAGGCAAATGTTTTTTCCGCGCTGTCGAAGTCGCAGGCAATGATAACGTCTTTTCCCATTTTATTTTACTCCTTTTATTATTTCCTCAAGTGAATTTATATTATACTTTTCCATAACGCGAGGAAGCTCCTCGATTATTTTTTTGCAGGCGAAGGGGTCAACCAGATTTGCCGCACCTACCTGAACGGCGGTAGCGCCCGCGAGCATCATCTCAATAACGTCCTCTGCCGAGGAAACTCCGCCCATTCCCACTACGGGGATATCTACGGCGTGGGCTACCTGATATACCATTCTCACGGCAACGGGGAAGATAGCCGCTCCCGAAAATCCGCCCATTTTGTTGGCGATTATCGGCTTTCTTGTGCGAAGGTCTATTCTCATTCCCAGAAGCGTGTTGATAAGGCTTATTCCGTCAGCTCCCGCCGCCTCGCAAGCCTTTGCAATGCTTACGATATCTGTTACGTTGGGGGAGAGCTTGATGATTATAGGCTTTGTGGTTACAGCCTTTACGGCTCTTGTGACCTCAGCCGCAGCCTCGGGGGAAGTGCCAAAGGACATTCCGCCGCCGTGGACGTTGGGACAGCTTACGTTGACCTCTATCCAGCCCACCTGGTCGCACTTATCTATTTTTTCGCAGGTATAAACGTACTCGTCAACAGAAAATCCCGAAACGTTTGCCATAACCTTTTTGTTAAAGCATTTGGCAAGCTTCGGAAGCTCAACGCCAATAACCGTTTCCACACCGGGGTTCTGGAGTCCTACGGCATTTATCATACCGTTTGGGCACTCTGCGATTCTGGGGGTGGGGTTGCCGAAGCGAGGATCCTTGGTCGTTCCCTTAAAGGAGAACGTGCCGAGAATATTTATGTCGTAGAGCTCGGCGAACTCGTAGCCAAATCCAAAGGTTCCGCTTGCGGGGATGATAGGATTATCAAGCTCAATTCCGCAAAGCTTTACTTTCATTTCTCCCATAATATATCCTCCTTCTGCATAACGGGGCCTTCCTTGCAGATGCGCTTATAGCCTGTGATAGTTTTGCAGGAGCAGCCCATACAAGCGCCAAATCCGCAGCCCATACGCTCCTCGAAGCTGAAGCTTCCGCCCGTGGTGGATTTTGAATATACAGCCCTCAGCATTGGCTCGGGACCGCAGGTATAGAAGTGGGTGTAGCTCATATTCATAGCGTCGGTAACGAAGCCACGTGTACCGTAGGAGCCGTCAACCGTGGTTACGGTCACGTTAGCGCCGAGAGCGGCGAATTTCTCCTCGTAGAAGACCTCGTCCTTTGAGCCAAAGCCAAGGATTACCGAGCATTTCTTGCCCTCTGCCACCAGCTTGCGGCAGAGAAGATACATCGGAGGCACACCCGCGCCGCCGCCGATAAGCAGGGGAGCGTCGCCCGAGAGGGATAGGTCGTAGCCGTTGCCAAGACCCGTGAGGATAAGAAGCTCCTGACCTGCGGTCATTGCCGCCATTTTTTCGGTGCCCTTGCCCACGACCTTGTAAATGAGCGTCAGCTCGTCGCCCTCAACGTCGCAAACCGAGATAGGTCGGCGGAGATAGAAGCCGTCAAGCTTGATATTTACGAACTGACCCGATGCGGTGATGTCCGACGTGTCGCCCACGAGAACCATCTCGTAGGTGTTCTTTGCTATTTTTATATTTGATTTAATTGTAAAAATAGTGTCTTTCATTTTATGTTCCTTCTGTGTAGTGTGTTACGCGAACCCGTTTGAAAGTTTTGGTCGAGCTTTTTCAAAAGCTCGTCGCGAGCCGCCCGCGAAAGGGCGGTCGCCCGTCGCAACGGGCGAAACTTTTCCCGGCGTTTCTTTTTTGTTTCTTTTTTCTTTGCGCCTTCAGTGCCAAAGAAAAAAGATAAAGACGCGAAGCGACTTCTTTGCAATTAACACTTGTTAGTAGAGGAAAACCCCCGGCGAGGGTTTTCCTCTTTGCCTACGGCAAATTCACCTTTCCTGCGCTATTTGAACGATTGGGAATTTCGACCTCTGCGGAGGTCGACAAGGGCTACTCGCCCTTGACCTCGCCGCCTTTTGACAAAGGCGGGCGAAAACTTTCATACTGGGTTGTGTGCGAACACAGCGATCAACTATCAATAG
>CAJGCD010000089.1 GCA_904501715.1 uncultured Clostridia bacterium | reverse complement strand
CCGTATCCTGCCGCAACGCAGCCAAGCGCCGCGGATACCTCGATAAGCTTACCCGTTTTTAGGCTATGAAGCTTTAAAAGCTCCTCAAGGGTAAATCTCTTTCCCTCACCCTCAATGTCGGTGACCTGACCGCCTATCATACCCTCATCACCTGCGGCAAGTGAGATAAGCTTCACTGCTTCAGCCACGCCCGACGCATCTACAAAGCCATTTGTTGCCGCCGCAAGAAAGGCATTAGTCAAGAGCGCATCTCCTGCGAGTACCGCATTTGCTTCTCCGAACACCTTATGGTTAGTAGGTTGTCCGCGTCGCATATCATCATCGTCCATACAAGGCAGATCGTCGTGTATCAGGGAGTAGGTGTGTATCATTTCAATAGCCATGGCAAAGGGCATTGAAGCCGACTCACTTCCGCCAAGCATACGGCATATCTCGTTAACAAGAAAGGGTCTTATTCTCTTTCCCCCTCCTAAAACCGAATAGGTCTGGGCTCTTTTTATAAGCTCAAGACTACCGTCTGTGCTCTTCTTTTCAAAGAACTCGGTCAGTGCCGCCTCGGTCTTTTGACTGTTCTCTTTTAAAGCTATATTAAGTTTATCAAAATCAAACCGATGCATATCTTTTTCCTTATAAATCCTGTTGTGTAGTTTCAAAATCAGCTTCTGTAAGTTCTCCGTTTGAAGAAATCTGTAATATTTTTATTTTTCGCTCAGTATCCTCAAGCTTTTTATTACATTCTCTTACAAGCTTCACGCCCTCCTCGTAGAGTGCCAGTGCTTCCTCAAGGCTCACGCCTTCCCTTGAAAGCTCCTCGGTTATTTTATCAAGACGCTTCATTGCGTCTTCAAACGTCACTTTTTTCTCAGCCATTTGATTTCTCCTCTTTTTTTCTCTTCTTTGACTTTTTTACTGTCAAAATCCGAGCCTCCGCTTCACCGTCGGCAAAAAGTATGCTTATATCCTCACCCTCGCTAAGCTTAGCGGCGCTTCCGATAATACTTCCGTCCTTCTTCTTACTTACACTGTATCCTCTGCCCAATATCGCAAGAGGATTTATAGCGTCAAGCTTTCCCGCTACCGAGCTAAGTCTATCCTTTCGACGGTTAAACATCGCCATCATGGCATTTTCCATAAGCTCATATCGGTGAGAAAGCATATTTTTCTCGTTCTGTAATCTTCCCACAGGGGAGCACAAATCCAACTGCTTGGAAAGGCTGTCAAACAGCGTTCTTTTAGCCGTTATCAAGCGGTTAAACGCGTTCTCGCTCTTTCCAAATGCGTCATCAAGTCTTATTTTGAATTCGGCTCTGTCGGGAACGGCAAGCTCTGCCGCCGCGGAGGGCGTGGGTGCTCGCTTATCTGCTACGAAATCCGACAGTGTATAATCGGTTTCGTGACCTACCGCGGATATAACGGGGATATCCGAAGCGGCTATTGCCCTTACTACTCTTTCGTCGTTGAACGCCCAGAGGTCCTCTATGGAGCCTCCGCCTCTACCAATGATTATTACGTCACAAGCCCCATCAGCGTTAAGATACTCAAGTCCTCGGCAAAGCGACTCGGGGGCCTCGTTCCCTTGAACCAAAGAGGGATACAGCAATATCTTTGCCATTGGCCATCTGCGCCCCGTAACGTTTATCATATCCCTTACAGCCGCGCCTGTGGGAGAGGTTATTATTCCGATACAAGTAGGTATTTTGGGGAGCGGCTTTTTTCTTGCTTCCGCAAAAAGCCCTTCCTCTGAAAGCTTTCTGAAAAGCCTTTCGTATTCAAGCTGAAGATTGCCCACTCCGTTATCTATCATAGCCGATACGTAAAGCTGACATTTTCCGCTTTTTTCATATACGGATATTCTTCCGTACGCGGTCACCTGCATACCGTTCTTAGCGGCGAATTTCATACCTGCCGCAGAAGAACGAAACATTACGGCGGACAGCTCCGCATCCGCATCCTTCAGTGTGAAGTACAAATGTCCGCTTGTATGATATTTAAGGTTAGATATCTCTCCTCGGATGCTGACACTTGATAAAAGGGCATCATTATCCATAAGCATTTTCACGTATCGGTTTACGTCTGCCACCGACAATATCTGCTCTTTTGTGTCTTGTCCGAAATACATCAGATATCCTCCCTTTCTTTATTCATTCGGCACAGCAGTGCCACTCCCGCCGCGTTATCGGCAGAAAATTCGGGCTCTGCGAAATACGCTTCAAATCTTTTTCCAAGCTCTGCCCGCATAAGCTTGTTAGACATTACTCCACCCGCAAAAAGCACGGGCATATTGCCGTATTTTTCTGTTATCTGCTCTGCCATAGCTATAAGCGTACGACAAATGAAATCAAATACAAAGGCGGCTACCTTTTTAGGGTCTTGGCTCTCCTCATACAGCTTTTTTGCTATATTTTCGACCCCCGACAGGCTGCAATGTCCGTCTTTAACGCATATCGGTCTTTTTTGGATTTTTTCATTATATTGTGCCGCAAGAGCCTCAAGTTCCCTTCCGCAAGGGAACGCAAGTCCCATCATAACGCCGACACGGTCTATTGCTTGTCCTGCATTTATATCATTTGTATTTCCTACAAGCGTAACATCGAAGTCGGTACCATTTGGGGTTACCAGCAAAGCCTCCGTGGTCCCACCCGAAACGTGAAAGGCAAGAAATTTGCCCCGCATCAGTCTTTCTGTGGCTCCCGAGGAATACAGTGCCGCCATTATGTGACCGTTTTGATGCGCAGTCTCATATATGGGCAATCCAGCGGGTGCGGCAAATGCGTGCGCCGCCGCCTTTCCCGCAAGGAAGCAAGGCATATACGAGTCCTCCGCCATTCGAGGCGTGGCAGACACACCCACCGCTACCGGAGTGTAGTCCTTAAGGACCTCGCCAAGTCTATCTGTAAGCTCAGGCAGATTTTTTATATGCGCGAACACGGCATCAGACTGTCTGAGTCCCTTTTCACCCTCCTTTACGGGGAGCGGATGCTTAAGATTGGCGATTACCCTTCCATCAACGTCACACACCGCCACCGAGGTGGTGTAATTGCTTGTATCAAAGCCTACGTAGCATTTTTTCATTGCTCTGGCTTTTCGGACTCAAGCTTTTCCTTTACCCCGTTAAGAACACCGTTCACGAAAGCTCTTGCCTTGGGGTCATCAAATTTCTTGGTAAGCTCGATAGCCTCATTTATGGAAACGCTGTAAGGAATATCCTCCTCAAAGAGCATTTCGTAGGTAGCAAGTCGCATTACCGAGCGTGAAAGTCTTGTCAGTCTGTGAGTTTTCCAGCCCTTGGAGCTTGCTCCTATAAGCTCGTCTATCTTTTCCCTGTTATCACAAACTCCGAAATAAGCTCTTTCTATATATTCGTCCTTGGGTATCTCTCTGTTTTCGACAGAGACAGCGTATACCTCCTTGACGTTCTCGTCCTCTCTGAACTCTGTCTCAAAAAGCAATCCAACTACTATTTCTCTTGCCTCTTTTCTCTTAAGTACGCTCATTTTTCTGTTCTATTCCTTTCTTAACGCTTATATTATAAAAGCCTTTTGGGCATAAAACGCCATACTAATATTATAAATCTATTTGAAGAAAAAGTCAATAAAAAATGAATATTTTTCATAATTATTCATTATTTTTTGCATAAAAAAGCCACGGACTAAGATCCGTGGCTTTATCTTTATCAGATTACTGATTGTTTGTGAGCTTTGCGATCTCCTCAGCAAAGTTCTCTTCTCTCTTCTGGATGCCTTCACCCTTCTCGAAGCGGTAGAAGCCTGTAACCTTGATGTTACCGCCAAGCTCCTTAGCGGTCTTCTCAACGTACTTGCCAACCTTCATATCGTCATCCTTGAAGTATTCCATATCGAGCAAGCAGTTGTTCTCGTAGAACTTACCGAGCTTACCGATAACCATCTTCTCAAGAATGTTCTGGGGCTTTCCTGCGTTCTTGGGGTCGTTAGCCATCTGTGCGAGGATAATGGACTTCTCCTCCTCGATAACAGATGCGGGAACAGAATCTCTGTCAAGGTAAGGAGTTGTGAACGCGCCGATCTGAAGAGCGATGTTCTTAGTGAAAGCAGCGAACTCTTCCTTAGCGGCTACTGCCTCGTCAGCATCAAAGGTTACAACAACACCGATGCTGCCCGCGCCGTGAATGTAAGTGCTGGTGATGCCCTCAACAACTGCGAAACGGCGGATGCTGAGCTTTTCTCCGATAACGAAGATCATCTCCTTGAGCTTTGCGTCAACGGTAACATCGCTACCTACGTAGTTGGATGCGAGAAGCGCGTCAACGTCAGCGGGCTTGTTTGCGATGATGGACTTGAGGATATTCTTTACGAACTCCTGGAAGGAAGCGTTCTTTGCAACGAAGTCGGTCTCAGTGTTAACCTCGATGATAGCGGTAACGTCGCCATCCTTAAGAATATCAACTATACCGTCAGCTGCGATTCTGGTAGCTGCCTTTGCCTCTGCCTTAAGCTCGCCTCTCTTACGAAGGATCTTTATTGCTTCTTCAACGTCTCCGTTTGCTTCAACGAGCGCCTTCTTGCACTCCATCATACCGATACCGGT
>CAJGCD010000088.1 GCA_904501715.1 uncultured Clostridia bacterium | reverse complement strand
TTTGAATGTATACTTTGGGCGCCAAAATTGGGGTTGAGAATAATTGAGCTGCCCGTTAAGATAATCAATCACCGCGCCTCTACTGTAAACGTATTTAAGGATACCGTCAAGATGCTTAAGGACATTTGCAGAATACGCAGACGCGTTAATAAGGAAAGTAAGGCAGAAAGGATATAAGACAGCATGGAATTTTTAAAGCTTATAGAGGAGAGAAGAAGCATACGCGCGTACAGGAGCTCCGAGATATCCAAGGAGGATATAGAGCAGATGATATATGCCGCTCAGCAAGCTCCCTCGTGGAAAAACTCACAGACGGCAAGATATTACGTTGTGCTCAGCCCCGAGGCGGTCAGCAATGTAAGAGAGAACTGCCTGCCAAGCTTTAATTTTGAGAGGACAGCGAATGCTTCGGCTTTTATAATTACCGCGTTCAAGAGAGGTATATCGGGATTTGCGCCGGACGGCGCGGCTACCGATGAGCACGGCAACGGCTGGGGAGCTTATGACCTTGGATTGCAAAATCAAAATCTGCTTCTAAGGGCGAGAGAGCTTGGCTATGATACGCTTATAATGGGACTTCGCCGCGAGGAGAAGCTTCGGGGTATGCTAGGAATACCCGAGGATGAGGCGCTTATGTCGGTAATTGCCGTGGGCAAGAGAGCGGCAGACCCCGAAAAGCCCCAAAGAAAAGAGATAAAAGAGATTGCCAAATTCTTTTAAAGGAGATAACAATGGAGCTGTGCTGTGGATGTCCCGAAAATATTGAGGGAAGACTTGAAAAGGAGCTGAGGACATACGATCTTCTCGACAGTCTGGACATTGAATATGAGAGAGTTGACCACCAGGCTGCAATGACTATGGAGGACTGCGCGGCAATAGATGATGCTATGGGTACGCGGATGTGCAAAAATCTCTTTCTGTGTAATCGTCAGGAAACAGACTTTTATCTCTTGATGATACCGGGTGATAAGATATTCAAAACAAAAGATATTTCGGCACAGATAGGAAGCTCAAGGCTTTCCTTCGGTAAGGCTGAATATATGGAGCGATTTCTTGATATAACCCCGGGCTCGCTCAGTGTTCTCGGACTTATGAATGATAAGAGTAACCGAGTTCAGCTTCTCATAGATGAGGACGTGCTGAATGGCGAATATATAGGCTGTCATCCTTGTGTAAATACCGCGAGTCTTAAGATAAAAACAAAGGATATGACCGAAAAGGTCATACCAGCAATGAAGCATATACCGATTACGGTTAAATTATAAAAAGCAGTTCAATACGAACTGCTTTTTATAATTTACTTTTTAGCCTCAAATACTTGATTATCAACGGTTATTGTCGGTGCGCCCTTTTTGTTAAAGGATATCTGCGCGGGCATATCTCCAAGACGGAACATCTGCTGCGTTCCGCAAAGAGAGAATGGCTTTTCGCTGATATCAAATTTTGTTCCGTTTATGGTTATGAGCGCCTTTCCCGTGAGCTTTGAGCATACGAGCTCAACCCTGTGAGTGAGGGTATTTCCCGTGGGCTCACCGCTTTCTGTGTCGGTTTCTGCTTCTTCTATTTCCCAATAATACTTTTTAGCCATAATTCCTCCGTTAATAAATATAAGGTATTATAATGTGTCCTGAGCAATCGAATATTGCCGTCTTTGATTTTAACGCCTCGGCTACGTCGTATGAGTCCTTCATTTCCTTTTGCGTTCTCATAAGACAGAGAGCGTGATGACCCTTATGGTGAAAATCGCTTCCGCCCGATACGATAAGATCGTTTTCCTTGGCATATTTAAAGGCGACTGATGGCTTCGCGTGGTGATTTGGATGCATATTCAGACTTTCAATTCCGTCAATAGCATGAATGGGAGCAAGCTCCATATTTTTTCTGAATGGATGCGCTTGGAGGATAAGGTTTTTATCGCTTTTCACTTCCTTGTAAAAGTTCTCTATGCCGTAGGGGATGAGAGATATGAATTGCTCAAGGTCCTCTTCGGAGACGCCGTAAACAAGGTAGTCGTTATGGTTTTCGGGAAAACGTATCTCAACACCCAGAATAATATTCATTTCCTTACCTGCCGCTTCCCGAGCGAGACGGTAGTCGGACAGATATTCCTCAGCTCGCTGGCTTGGTGAGCCCTCCATCCACAAAGGATTCAGGTGGTTGGTGAGAACCAAGGAATTAACTCCCGCTTCCTTATAAAATTTTACCACCTCAGATGCGGTAAATTCTCCGCAGGCACTTACGGGGAAGGAATGAGTGTGAAGCTCGGTAGTGTATGAGTATTGATTTAAAATTTGTGAAAAATCCATTTTTATACCTTCTTATATTCTCGCAACACCCGTTTTCTTTGCGGCTTCTATTACTGCCTCAGCTACAACCTTGGCAACTCTTTTGTCAAGGGCGGGAGCTATTATGTTTTCTTCGCTAAGATCCTCATCGGATATGAGAGAAGCCAAGGCGTAGGATGTGGCAACCTTCATTTCCTCATTTATACAGCTCGCGCGGCAGTCAAGAGCGCCTCGGAATATTCCGGGGAAGGCAAGGACGTTGTTTATTTGATTGGGAAAATCAGAGCGTCCCGTGCCTACTATTCTTGCGCCTGCCTTTTTTGCAAGGTCGGGCATTATTTCGGGAGTGGGATTTGCCATAGGGAAAACGATAGAGTCATTTGCCATAGATGCTACCATCTCCTCGCTTACTATGTTGGGGGCAGAAACGCCTATGAATACGTCAGCTCCCGCTATAGCATCGGCAAGCGTACCTTTCATACGTGAATGATTGGTAAGAAGAGCCATTTCCTTGTGAGCCTCGTTGAGGCTGTCATCATCACGGCTGAGTATGCCGAAGCGGTCTGCCATAATAATGTCCTTTGCTCCAAGATTGAGCAAATGCTTTGCAATGGCACAGCCTGCCGAGCCTGCGCCGTTGATCACTATGCGAACCTCTGAAATATCCTTTTTCACGATCTTCAACGCGTTTATTAACGCCGCCGCCAGAACTATGGCTGTGCCGTGCTGGTCGTCGTGGAAAACAGGGATGTCACATATTTCTTTAAGCTTTTTTTCTATCTCAAAGCAACGGGGAGCGGAGATATCCTCAAGATTTATTCCGCCGAAGCTTCCCGAAATGAGATAAATCGTGCGAACTATCTCGTCCACGTCCTTTGAGCGTACGCAGATAGGAAATGCGTCAACGTCGGCAAAGGTCTTGAAAAGGGCGCATTTGCCCTCCATAACGGGCATACCTGCCTCGGGACCTATATCACCCAGTCCCAAAACCGCGGTTCCGTCAGTGATTACTGCTACCAGATTATTTCGTCTTGTAAGGTCATAAGACTTGTCAATATCCTTCTGTATCTCAAGGCAGGGCTCAGCCACACCGGGAGTGTACGCCAACGAAAGGTCGTTTCTGTCCTCGATAGAGCAACGGGATATTACCTCTATCTTACCGTTCCATTCGTAG
The DNA here is from genome assembly GCA_904501715.1 of uncultured Clostridia bacterium. GTDB lineage: Bacteria > Bacillota > Clostridia > Oscillospirales > CAG-272 > HGM12713. The sequence continues at coordinate 1,375 of CAJGCD010000088.1, read as the reverse complement.
TGCTTTTTAAGTGATTCTTTTCTTATATCCATATCCTACCTCATATCATTTCCTCGGGATGAAAGATTTCGTCAAATCTTTCGGAGGGTAAAAGCCCCAGTTTAACACAAGCATCCCTTAAGGTTATATTCTCCGCATAGGCGAGCTTGGCTACCTTGGCAGAATTTTCATATCCTATATACGGATTAAGAGCGGTGACCAGCATCAGCGAGTTGTACAGATTGTCACGCATTTTTTCCTTGTTTGCCTTTATACCTATAACGCAATTATCCTTAAAGGAGCGCATAGCCTCAGCCAGAAGTCTTGCCGATTGTAGAAAATTATAGGCGCAAACGGGCATAAATACGTTGAGTTCAAAGTTTCCCTGAGAGGCAGCAATGCCTACGGCAACGTCGTTTCCCATAACCTGAACAGCAACCATAGTCATAGCCTCGCACTGGGTGGGGTTTACCTTTCCGGGCATAATTGACGACCCGGGCTCATTTTCGGGTATGGATATTTCACCCAAGCCAAGCCTTGGACCCGAAGCCAGCCAGCGTATGTCGTTGGCTATCTTAAAAAGGTCTGCCGCAAGGGCTTTAAGCGCACCGTGGGCGAACACAAGCTCGTCCTTGGAGGTTAGGGCGTGATATTTGTTTTTGTCGGTCACAAAGGGGAGCTTTGTGATCTCGGAAATTTTTTCTGCCACCAAAGAGTCAAATCCCATAGGCGCGTTAAGCCCCGTGCCAACCGCTGTGCCACCCAGAGCCAGAGAGGAAAGCCTTTGAGTGGCGTATTCAATCATTTCGGCATCACGCTCAAGAGAGGCGCGCCAGCCCGATATTTCTGAGGAAAAGCTTATTGGGGTGGCATCCTGAAGATGCGTCCTTCCGCTTTTTACAATGCCCTCGTTTTCCTTTTCCAAAGCACTGAAAGCGTCAATAAGCTCCTTCAGTGACGGAATAAGCTGCCCGGTCAGCGCGATTACAGCCGATATATGCATAGCGGTAGGGAAGGTATCGTTGGATGATTGCGACATATTCACGTCATCATTGGGATGAAGCAGGGCCTTGTCCGCAATAATATTACCGCGATTGGCAATTACCTCGTTTACGTTCATATTTGACTGTGTTCCCGAGCCCGTCTGCCATACCACAAGAGGAAAATGCCCTGAAAGCTCTCCTGAAATGACCTCACGGCATGCGGACTCTATTGCACGAAGCTTTTCCTCGGTCATTCTGTCGGGACACAGCTCACGGTTAGCGCGAGCGGCGGCGAGCTTAAGAATACCAAAGGCGTGTATTATTTCCTCGGGCATAGGCTCTTTGCCAACGCCTATTCGAAAGTTTTCAAGACTCCGCTGGGTTTGAGCCCCCCAAAGCTTGTCCGAGGGAAC
>CAJGCD010000087.1 GCA_904501715.1 uncultured Clostridia bacterium | reverse complement strand
GGATAATATTTTCCTGCAAGAAGCGCATTTATGGACAGCAAACAACCGCTCTAAAAGCGAGAAATCTCTCATTGCTCTCCTCCCAGCCTGCGGCAAAGTCCCGTATATCGCATAGATTGTCGATTATTCTCCACCATTTCACGAATAATATCCTCTCTTCCCGTAAGCACTACCATATTCTGCGCTCGAGTCACCGCAGTATAAAGAAGATTTCTTGTGTGAAGCATCTGAGCCGCGGTACACATAGGCATTACCACTATTGGGTATTCGCTTCCCTGACTCTTATGTACCGTAACCGCGTAAGCGTGCTCAAGGTCCTCAAGAAGAGAAAAATCGTACTCCACACGGCGGTCATCAAAAAGCACTGTCATAACCTTCTCCAAAGGATTTATAACCTCTATTATACCGATATCGCCGTTAAATATGCCGTTACCGCCCTTGCCGTCATAGCTGCGCTCCCAGAAGATATCATAGTTATTACGGGTCTGCATAACTCTGTCACCCTCTCTGAAAACGCGCTCACGGAATACATATTCTTTTTTATCTCTATGTCTGGGATTAAGCGCTTGCTGAAGCAGTACGTTAAGGTTTTCCGTACCCGCCTCACCCTTGCGGGAGGCGCAAATGACCTGTATGCCGCCCTTTGCCACCTCCCCGTACGCTCGTGGCAATCGGTTAGCGCAAAGGTCTATTACAGTCGCCGCTATGTCGCGGTCGCTCTGTCGGCGAAGGAAGAAGAAATCGTTGTCCTTCGCCCCAAGCTCGGGCATCTCTCCACGGTTTATGGCGTGAGCGTTGGTAACTATAAGGCTTTCCTGCGCCTGTCTGAATATCTCGGTCAGGCGCACGGTTGAAAATCTGTTACTTTCTATGATATCACGGAGCACGTTGCCCGCGCCTACCGAGGGAAGCTGGTCGGAGTCGCCTATGATTATCATTCTCGCCCCGGGCTTGACCGCCTTAAGCAAAGCGCACATAAGAGCGCTGTCTATCATAGATGCCTCGTCTACTATAATTATCTGCTCCTCAAGCAGGTCAAGCTCGTTTCGGTTGAATACCGAGTGCCCTCCCGTATCATAGCTCATTTCAAGCAGGCGGTGTATAGTCTTTGCCTCCATGCTTGTAGCCTCGGACATCCTCTTTGCGGCTCTGCCCGTAGGAGCGGCTAAGGCTATTTCATAGCCCATGCTCTCAAAAATATGTATCAGCGCGCGCACAACGGTGGTCTTTCCCGTTCCGGGACCTCCCGTAAGCACCATTACGCCGTATCGCAAGGCGTCGGTTATCGCCTGCTTCTGAAGCAGCGCGTAGCTCATACCCGATTTTGCCTCCTCGCGCTCTATAAAGCGGTCTATATCCCCAACGTCAACGGTTACGCACATTTTGTCCAGCAAGCATAGCTTTTCCGCAATGTATTTTTCCTCGTCATACGCCGAGGCGGTATATATCATCTGCGTGTCGCCGTGCATCACGTATTTGAAGCGCCCCATTCTTATCAGCTCGGATACTGCCGAATCCGCGTCATCAGCGCTTACTCCAAGCAGTTCAGCACCCGCTCCGCTCAATTTTTCTCTGGGAAGGCAAACGTGCCCGTTTTGTACGGAATTCCTCTGAAGCACGTAATTCAGTCCGCTCATAATGCGGTCAAAATTATCGTTCTTTATACCTAAGCTGCCTGCCAGCGCATCGGCTCTCTCAAAGCCAATACCCTCTATCTCGTTACATAGCCTATAAGGATTTTTCTTGGCAATATCCACAGATGCCCCACCCCATTGCTTGTATATACGCACAGTGGTCGCCGCTCCGAAATAATCTCTGAAGAACATCATAGCCGAGCGTATTCCCGTCTGCTCCTTGAAGCTCTCGGATGCGGCTAATGCCACCTTCATGGATATTCCCTTGATATTCGCAAGCCATTCGGGATGGTTTTCAATAACGTCAAAGGCGTCCTCTCCGAACTCCTCTATTATCTTGACCGCGGTTTTCGGACCTATGCCCTTAATGGCTCTGGAGGAAAGGTAGCGAAGCATAGATGCCGTATCAGCGGGCATAACTCGCTCATACTGCTCGGCGGCAAACTGTCTGCCGTATTTAGGACTGTGTACCCATTTGCCGTAAACGCAAAGGTGGTCACCCTCGGCAAGCATAGGCATTATTCCGCACACCGTGACCATTTCCTCGTCTACGGCTACGTCACAGACGGTATATCCGTTATCGTCGTTGCAAAAAACTATCTGCTCAACGCTTCCTTCAAGCTTCTGAAGCCCATAAAGCTCTTTTTCCTCACTCATAGCTACGCTCCTCCTTTCAAAAAATACAGCGCAACGGGCTCGGCGCTTCCGCCGAACCGTTGCGCCCTATGGCTTTTTATATTACAGAGCCGCCTTTATTCTTTCCGCAAGGTCGGTCTTTTCCCAAGGAAGGTCGATATCCTCTCTTCCAACGTGTCCGTATGCCGCCGTCTGACAGTAAATAGGACGGCGAAGGTCAAAGTTCTTAATAATTGCCGCGGGACGGAAGTCAAAGCACTTGCTTACAGCCTCGGAAATAGCGTTATCGTCCACCTTTCCCGTTCCAAAGGTATCTACCATTACGGATACGGGCTTAGCCACGCCGATAGCGTATGCCAGCTGTATCTCACACTTGTCAGCAAGTCCTGCCGCAACTATGTTCTTGGCAACGTAGCGTGCCGCGTAGGATGCCGAGCGGTCAACCTTGGTGGGGTCCTTACCCGAGAAAGCACCGCCGCCGTGTCGCGAATATCCGCCGTAGGTATCAACGATTATCTTTCTGCCCGTAAGACCCGTATCGCCCGCGGGTCCGCCCACAACAAAGCGTCCCGTGGGGTTAACGTATATCTTGGTATCAGCATCCATCAAGGACGCGGGAACTATCTCGTTTATAACATACGCTATCATATCCGCGCGTATCTGCTCAAGCTCCACCTCAGCGCTGTGCTGTGTGGATATTACGACAGTATCAACACGTACGGGCTTACCGTCGTGATATTCTACCGTAACCTGAGTCTTTCCGTCAGGACGGAGATATTCAAGGGTTCCGTTCTTTCTTACGTCTGTGAGTCGCCTAGCAAGCTTATGCGCTAAGGAAATAGGCAGAGGCATAAGCTCCTTCGTTTCGTTGCAGGCGTAACCGAACATTATTCCCTGGTCACCCGCACCTATATCAAGTCCGTCGCCATTACCCTCTTTTGCCTCAAGTGATTTGTCAACTCCAAGAGCAATATCGGGGGACTGCTCGTGTATGGAGCTGAGTACCGCGCAGCTATCGCAGTCAAAACCGTACTTTGCTCTTGTGTAGCCTATCTCGCGCACAGTCTCTCTGACAATAGTTTGAATATCAACGTAAGCCTTGGTGGTTATCTCACCCATTACGGTGACCAGACCCGTTGTACAGAAGGTCTCGCAGGCAACGCGAGACATAGGGTCCTGACGGAGAAGCTCGTCAAGTATAGCATCGGATATCTTGTCGCATATTTTGTCGGGATGTCCTTCGGTCACCGACTCGGATGTAAACAGCATTTTTCTCATTTTCAAAATCCTTTCATCAAAAAATCTCCGGGCTTTGCCGGAGATCTCTTTTTCTCATCTTCCGGAATTAGCACCTTACGTCGCCGCAGGTTGCCGTGGCTTCACTGAGCCTGTCTCTCCACCACTCTTGATAAGATATATTTACTTAATCACTTAATGTATTATATCATATAATCTGTATTTTTTCAACAGTTATCGCCAAATTTATTTTAAAACCAAAAACATCACGCAAAGAGATACCGCAATAATAAGCAAAGCTATCAATGACACTATCACAGACCTTGCCTTTGATTTTTTAGCGGAATTGCTCTCCACCGTTTTATTCTGCATAAATCCAGAGCTTTTAAGAGCTGAGGAAATAGGCTTATACAGAAGCAAAACGATCGCTCCGTTTAAAAGCGCCTTTATAAAGTTGAAGGGCAAAAGGATACTGGGCAGCATAGCCGCCACGTCTGCCATAGTAGAGGGCACTCCCACTACGTAAGTAAGATACAGCGGAGTTATAAGCAGATTGGCTATCATCATAACAGCCGCCACCGAAAAAACACCTGCCGCAAGCGCCGCTATCGCCCCGTAGAAGCTCCTTTTATATTTATAAATAACTCCCGTTGTAAGAACGAATGTCACCGACGACAAAATATTCATAATAAGTCCGTACCAGCCCGTTATGCTTATAGTAAACATTTCAAGCAGAGGAACCAATACAGCTATGGGCAGAGCCGCCAAGGGTCCGAATATTAAAGCGCATATAACTATGACGGCGTCCTTGAAATCAAGCGACAGAAATCCCGCTACCTTCGGAAAATATCCGCACAGCATAGCGGTAACAAACGCCAATGCGGAGAACATAGCCACCGCGACTATCTTTTTTGTCTTCATTGAATTTTTTTCACTCATAAAAAATCTCCCTTTCCACGAAAATTCGTTTTGGGAGAAGATATTGTATAAAGCTATCTCAATTATCTTCTCTCATCCGGACTTTACCGTCGGTTCAGGAATCTCACCTGCTCGGCTCTTTCGAGTTCGCGGACTTTACCGCCGGTATGGAATCTCACCAATCCCCAAAGATATTTTAGAAAAAAGCGCCGAGGAATATGATATTCCTCGGCGCCAAATTTGAGTTTTAATTACTCGATGATGTTGGAAACGACGCCGGAACCAACGGTTCTACCACCCTCACGGATAGCGAAACGGAGTCCCTCTTCGATAGCGATAGGAGTGATAAGCTCAACAGTCATATCAACGTTATCGCCAGGGCGGCACATGTCAACGCCTGCGGGAAGCTCGATGATACCGGTAACGTCAGTTGTTCTGAAGTAGAACTGAGGTCTGTAACCTGCAAGGAAG
>CAJGCD010000086.1 GCA_904501715.1 uncultured Clostridia bacterium | reverse complement strand
TATATATCGGGCTTATAAAGAGGATGTCTGTACTGGTCTATGTGCTTACCCACATTCACGAGCTCACAAGGAGTTTTAAGCTTATCGGGGAGCGGTATTCCCTTATTATCCTTGGGAATATGCACGAAATCGTGGTCCTCCTCCTTGTAATAAAGGAGAACCTCATCCTCTGCGGTGATAATGATACTGAGCTTTTCTGCCTCGGGATATTCAAAATCGAAGCAAAGCAGCTTGGAGGGGGCAAGGTCAGCGCTCTCACAAAGGAGTGTTCTTCTGTCAGCGCCCATCACCTTGATAAGTACATTCTTATAATTGGATGTGGCATTTATGCGGAGCTTATTTTCCTCACGGTCAAAGGCTACCGCCGCGTCAAGAGTTGCGTAAGAGGTGTATCCTATTCCCTGCGTGGGATACCAATACTGCGAAAACGTTTTTGTCTCGTAGGGCGCCAGCCACGTAAAGTCGGGCTGGTCGTCGGTGTAGCAGCCCGCCATCAGCTCGGCATACGCTCCGTCCGTGTCGGTCAGCTTTTTCTCCCAATTGTAAGCGTTGGTATTATATCCCCACGTGAACATCTTTTTACCGGGAGATACGTGATGGTCGGCGATATGAAGAACGCCGCAATTCTTGCGATAGTCAAAGCCGCCGAAGAAATCGTACTTTGAGGGAGCCGCAAAATAAGAGGTGGTAAGACGGGAGTTTCCGTGCCAGCTGATATCCTTAGGCTCGGTTATATTATCGGCTCCGTACTGTCCCGACGCTATGGGGAAGGTCGTATGAGAGCCGTCGTTGTGGTGATGTACCCACGTAACGTCTGGCGGAAATACAAGGCGGTATTCCTCGTGAACAGGCACTGCCGCATTTTCCCACCAAAGGAAATTATGCTTGTTTGGTGTACGGTTAGTCACAGCCATTCTGGTTTCAAAATAAGAATATTCGGGACGAAGAACTATTCCCACCATTCCCTTTGTTCTATCGTTTGGAGCATGCTCGGAAAGCCATACTATGGCACCTCCGTCATCCTCGCGCTCAATGGTATAGTCCACAGGCATAAGGGTTGAGGGACGGTGATGGAAGGGCCAGTTGAACTCAAGTCCTCCCGATATCCAAAGTCCGTAAGCTCCTATAAGCGCGGGCTTTATAACGTGCTGGCGATAGAGGAAATCATATCCCGTTACTTTATCATAAGCTTCAAATATTCTTCCTCCCAGCGCGGGAATTATGGCTAAGCGAATATAATCATTCTCCATACGTATAACAGTCCACTCAACGTCGGACTTGTTTATTCCGTCTGCCTGCGACACAACTCTTGAGGGATAGGGATTACCTGTTGTTCCCTGATGGTTGCTGGTTTCCGCAAACATAGGCATCTCTTCGGCATCGGGGCTTCGATAGGTCGGGATATTCCATTTTTCGACTGCAACATCTACGGGAGAAAAATGATTTTTCATAAGCTTTTCCTCTTATTTTCATACATTTCCGACCCCTGTCGGATTCAAGCACAGTATAGCAAACTTGTTTAGAAAAATCAATAGCTTTTTGAATTTTTTTGTTGAAAATATATAACAAAAATGCACACATAAAATGTGTGCATTTTGCCCAAATTATTTAGTTGAAAATCTGTATTCCGTGGTTGTATCAAGAACCTCACCGGGTCTGAGCACGGAATTTGTGAAATTCTCGTGATTTATGCTGTCGGGCATAATCTGAGTTTCAAGGCAGAACAAGGTCTGTACGCTCTGCTTATATCCGCCCTTAAAGGGGAACGCCGCGTTGGTAAGGAAGTTGCCCGTGTAAAGCTGAACGCAGGGACGGTCGGTATAAAGCTCCATAACTCTGCCGCTGACCTTGTCGTAAGCCTCTCCTCTTTTTACAAATCCCAGAGTATCTCTGCCCGTAAAGTTAAAGCAATGGTCGTAGCCGTTAAAGCTTCCTCCTGCCAAAAGGAGGTCTTCGTTTTCTACTGCCAAATCTCTTCCTATGGTCTTTGCCGTTCTGAAATCGAAGGGCGTACCATCAACAGCCTTTATCTCGCCCGTAGGTATGAGGTCTGCGTCGGTGCGGATGTAACTGTCAGCATCGAGCATAAGCTCTGTGTCCAGTATGCTTCCCGAAGCGTATCCGCCAAGATTAAAGTATGCGTGCTGTGTAAGGTTAGTTATAGTGGGCTTATCGGTGGTAGCCACGTAGTGTATGTTCCACGCGTTTTTGTTGGTTAAAGTATATGTAACGGTCAAATCGAAATTTCCGGGATATTTCTGGTCGCCGTCGGGAGAAAGTATATGAAGCTCAAGAGCAGGCTCCTCAGCATCTATTTCCTTTACGTCCCAGAGATATTTATCAAAGCCCTTAAGACCGCCGTGAAGCTGATGTCCGTTGTCGGAGGTCGCGTCAAGCTGATATTCTACACCGTCAAGTGTAAATCTTGCGTTTCCTATACGGTTTGCAACTCTTCCGACGAGAGTTCCCTGGAAGCCGTCAGCTCCGAGATAAGATTCAAGGCAATCGTACCCACCGATAACGTCTGTAAAGCATCCGTTTCTGTCGGGCGCCCAAAGCTCTGTAACTACACCTCCGTAGTTAAGAACCTTCATCTTCATTCCGTTTTTGTTTTCAAGAGTATAGCGATAAACCGCTCTGCCGTCGGGCATCTTTCCGTAAAGCTCTTTTAAAATGCTCATTTTTTCACCTCGTTAGCCTTCGTATCCGTTAGGGTTTTTAAGCTGCCAATTATAAGAATCGCGGCACATATCCTCTATATTGTTCTCCGCTCTCCATCCAAGAACCTCGTAAGCCTTCTTGGGGTTAGCATAGCACTCGTCTATATCACCGGGGCGTCTGGGGGCTATCTTATAGTTGATTTTAATACCTGTAGCCGTTTCGTAAGCCTTGACGATATCAAGAACAGAGTATCCAACACCTGTTCCCACGTTAAAGTGCTCAACGCCCGTGACCTTCTCTGCTCTCTCAATCGCCTTAAGGTGTGCCTTTGCAAGGTCAACAACGTGGATATAGTCACGAACGCCTGTTCCATCGTGGGTCTTATAGTCGTTACCGAATACGCTGAGGCACTCTCTTCTGCCCGATGCTACCTGCGTAATGTAAGGAAGCAGGTTGTTGGGTATGCCCTGAGGATCCTCTCCGATAAGTCCGCTCTTGTGGGCACCGATGGGATTGAAGTAACGGAGTATGGAAACGCTCCACTCGTTGTCCGCAGCGTGAAGGTCCTTAAGTATTCTTTCTATCATAAGCTTGGTCTCGCCATAGGGGTTTGTGGTAGAAAGGGGGAAATCCTCGGTTATCGGTACACTTGCGGGATTACCGTAAACAGTAGCCGAAGAGCTGAAAACTATTCTCTTAGCGCCATGCTTCTGCATGATATCGCAAAGATTGAGTGTACCCGTTATGTTATTGTGATAGTAAAGCAAGGGCTTAGCGCAGGATTCTCCTACCGCCTTAAGTCCCGCAAAATGTATGCAGCTATCGATGTCGTTCTCCTCAAACACCTTGTCAAGGGCATCATAATCGAGAAGGTCTACCTCATAGAACTTGAAGTCCTTACCGGTTATCTGTTTAACTCTTTCAAGCGCTACGGGCTTACTGTTTAGGAAGTTATCAACTACTACGAGCTCTCTTCCGGCGTTAAGAAGCTCAACCATTGTGTGGGAGCCGATATAACCTGCTCCTCCGGTTATCAAAATTGCCATTTTCTTTACCTCTCTGTATTTTTATTTTCAATTATTTGCTACTGATTTAGGATATACTCCCTGATTTTTCAGGTTAGCTATGCTTGCGGTCACGAATTCCTTATCCTCTTTATACGTAACACCGTACCAAGCGTCACTTGAAGGATAGACCTTTACGCTGCACTCACCGCCTTGCAGCATATCGCACACCGCAATCGGGAGATAATATTCGCATTTAAGCTCGTTTTCATGCTCTTCTCCAAGGAATTGCGTAAAGCCGCGCTCAAGCGCGTCAAATATATCGGGGGTAAAGCCCCAGCAGTTCATAGACGCTATACTGTCAAGAGGTATCTCCACGTCACCGCATACCGCAACGTTGCCCTCTCTGCGTATAGCTGTACGTTCAACCACACTCTTAAGCATTCCGTTCTCATCGGCTGTACATATTCCTCTTGAAACGGTTCCGTTTTCGGTAAGCGTATTTTCAAGTATGTACCCAATCATTGCGTACTCACCCTTCGACTCGCCCGCAGCGCCAAGGTGCTTAGCGAGAAGCTTGTACGCGTCTCTGCCGTAAAAATCATCGGCATTTATAACAGCAAAGGGCTCGTTTACAAGCTTCCGTGCCGCGAGAAGTGCCTGACCTGTTCCCCAAGGCTTTTCTCTGCCCTCGGGCACACAGCATCCGCTTGGAATGTCACTAAGTCTTTGGAAAGCGTACTCTACCTTCACCTTATTTTCAAATCTCTTTCCGATAGTATCGCGGAAAATACCGAGATTTTCCTCTTTTATTACGAACACTACCTTATCAAAGCCACTTAGCACCGCGTCGTAAACCGAAAAATCAATTATAAATTCACCCACGGGAGTTATAGGGTCTACCTGCTTCAGACCACCGTATCTCGAGCCCATACCCGCGGCAAGAATAACCAACGTCATATGTATCTTCTCCTTTGCTTTGCAATACTTTGTAGGGCATTCTACCCTACTTTATATTATATCATTTATGGTTAAAATTAAAATATATTTTTGATTTTTTTAACATTTTGTTTACATATTGCGCAAAGAAATATTTACCATTTTACTTATGAATACAGAGCGATGTTTTCCGTCAATACTCAAATCAAAGAAATAAATTTTGGGAGTGTTTATGTATTATAACAAGGTTGAAATATGCGGTGTCAACACCTCGACTCTCAAGGTACTGTCGGATGAAGAGAAAAAAGCTCTGCTTATTCGCACCAAGCAAGGAGATATGTGCGCCCGTCAGGAGCTTATTTACGGAAATCTCCGTCTGGTGCTGAGCATAAT
>CAJGCD010000085.1 GCA_904501715.1 uncultured Clostridia bacterium | reverse complement strand
TGGGGAAGATATAAGTTCCCTCAACGTGAGCAATACACAGTGCTCTCAGAGCTCTCCTCATCCACCACTATCGTGGTCCCCCTTCCCCGCTGGGGAAGGCTAACGAGTCAACGCACAAACCCTCTTAATAAAACCCCTTTTCAAGTTCTTTGCGCCACTTTCTACGAAAGAAAGTGGCAAAAAAATCGTTTATGATTCTAACTTCTAACTACTCCAAAATCAAGCTATCGGCTTCAAGAAACGCATAGGCGTCTATAAGTGATGCGGTGGGTATTTCCTTATGCGCTCCGCAGCATTTACAGCTGACTCTCATAGACTCCTTAAGAAATTCTATTTCGTATTCCTTCTCGCTTTCCTCGGGACACAGGCAGTGTATTCTGCCCTCCTCGTCGAGCTCCTTGATAACGTACACAAGTATCTCAAGCACCTGCGGGTCGGAGAGAGTACGCTCGCCGCGTATCTCCTCAAAATCCTTAATGCCGCTCTTTTCCAGCATATCAAGCAGCTCCAGCTCGGTCTTTGCCAGCTCCGCCTTGACCTTATTGGCGTCGCCCATCATTCCTATGCTTATTCCCGACAGATGGCAAGGCAGCACGAAAAGCTCCTTTTCAAAAAACGCCTTACTGCTGAGCGTATATCTGTGAGGCTGAGGGCACATTATGCAGGGCACTGTGAAATTTATCTTGTCATCCTTAGTGCGCACCACAGTCATTTCACTTCCCCCGCAATCGCATTTCAGCTTGACCATATCCGCGGAGAGATTGAAAAGCCCGACCACGCTCATAACTCCGCCCCCGCATTTGGGGCAGCGATAGGCTACGGTTGTCTGCTTAGGTTCAAGTATCATTTTTATATCCTCGCTTTAAAAGGTTTGAAATGGCGCGGATACCTCCGCGCCATTTGTATTTTCAAGTCTTACTTTGCCATAAGACCAAGCACCCAATTGTTGGTCTTTACCGAGCCGCTGTGAGCCGCTGTCATTGCGTCCTCACGAGCGGTAAATCTCTCGTTGAGAAGCGCGTTCTTTACGTTTACTCTCCAGCAGGGGTCGCCGTCGTCAACGTAGAATGCTACCATTATGGAGCCGTCGGACATAGTTACGGGAGAGGTGGTGTAATCACCCTTCTTTATATCCTTACCGTATATCCAAGCGTCAAAGGATGTGCTTCCCATATTGCCTTCAACGTAGTTCTCAACAAACACGTCGTTAGCCGCGTTGTTAGCCGCTCCAAGCTCGGAGAACTTCTCTCTGGTAAGCGCGGTGCCGTCCTTGACAGCCTCCTTGATGGCGTCTATAACCTTGTTAGCGTCGGTAGTGCTTGAGAAGAGCATGTAAGCCACGTCGCGGGAGCTCTGCTCATCCTTGTACTGAGCCTTAGTAAGGAAGTAAACGGTCTCGCGGTAATATTCCTTTTCAGCAGTAAGCTCACCCTCGGCAGAGCCGTCGCCCTCGGCGATAGACTTAACGTCTCCGTCCTTTCTCGCCGCGTCAAACGCCCAAACCATAAAGTCGTCGCTCTTGGAGTAAGCACCCTTTTCAACGGTGTAGGTATCGTTGATGTTGCTTATACCGTCAAAGAGGTCTTCTCTTATAGTTCTTATAGCCTTAGCAAAGGTTTCGGTGATGCTTATTTCATAGAGAGTGTAGGTAGTAGTAGCCGCATCACCCTCGCCCGTCTTAGTTTCAACTACCTCATCGGCGGTTTCGTCGGCGTCAGCAAGAACCTCCGCAACAACAGCGGCGGTTATCTTGTCCTTGATAGTCTTAAGCGCCTCCTCGGAGGGCTTATCCGCATCCTTAAGCTCTTCCTCGGCAAAGAGCTCATCGTAGTTATCGCCTACCTTGTTGTCGAATACGTACTTTTTGAACTCTTCAACAGTCTTGCATGCCTCGAGTCCGTCGGCAAGCTTCTTTGCCTCGTCGATCTCGGTCTTGTATGCCGCGAGTATTTCAGCCTTCTTTGCTTCCTTTTCGCTGTCGGTAGCATCCTTACCTGCTATTTTCTCTACAACCTCTTCATAATCTACGCTATAACGGTAGTAGAAGTAATCAATAGCATCATAATCAAGAACGTTATCGGTATATTCCTTGGATATATCCTCGTCGGTGATCGCCTTGTCAATAGTTTCCTCTATCTGCTGAGCGCACTTAGCCGCAAGAGTGGACATTCTCATAGCCTTGCGGATGTCTCCTCTGTTAACGCCCGATCCGTACATAGCGTTAAAGCAGGTGGACTCGGAAGCCGAGCCGTTGCCGCCGTTGGTAAGCAGGTAAAGTCTGAACTGAGTAACAGACGCGTCAATAGCGTCCTCTATGCTCTGCTCCTCCTCGTCGGTGAGGGTTATTCCCAGCTCCTCAGCCTCCTCGCAGTAGATAAGCATAGACTTAACGCTTGCGGTGGTCTGTTCGATAAAGTAATCGAACCAGGTCTTTCCCTCATACGCGCTGAAATACATAGTGTCGTATGTATTGGGAGCCTCCTCGGTACCGCCGATAATGATATCGCGGTGAGCGCTCACAGGAGTGTTCTCTCCCAGACTGAACATCTTAAGATAGCTGCTGTAAGTGCTCTGGAAGTTGCTGTAAGTGTTTGCGTAGAAATACGTCATCATATTTCCGTTTACCTTGAAATCCTCGGACTTCATAGCGTTGAACATTCTCTTAACCGTACCCGTAGAGGAGAGAATGGTAGCTACGCAGGTGAGGAGAACGGCAGCTATTACTACCACAACTATGGTAGTAAGCAGCCAGTTGGGGATACCGCTGTTTCCCTTGGTAGCAGCGCCCCCTCTTTTATTATTCGTAATCTTCATTTTTCCCATTTTCGTATTACACCTTCGTTTTATTTTTTATATGCCGTGGGCTACGGCTAAAGCTTACCCGTATATTATACATTGTTAGAATGATAAAAGATTGAACATTATATGAACATAAGATGAATTTATGCGGATAAGCGTGCATAATTCACCCTCTTACATATTCATAATAATGGGAAGCACCATAGGCTTACGCTTTGTCTTGGCATAGAGGTACTTGGACAGCTCATCCTTAAGGGTGTTCTTCATCTCCATTCTGTCAACACGCCTTCCGCTCTCCAGGGAACGGGATATAGCCTCGTAGGCGAGCTGTCTTATCTCCTCCATAAGCTCCTCGGACTCTCTGACGTAGACAAAGCCTCGCGACACAACGTCGGGACCCGAAAGAAGCAGTCCCGAGGAGGAATCAAGGGTAGCGACCACCACTATAAGTCCGTCCTGTGACAGATGCTTTCTGTCGCGGAGCACGATATTTCCAACGTCGCCAACTCCGTAACCGTCAACAAGCACTCTACCCGCAGGAACGGTACCCGCGAATTTTGCTCCGTTCTTATCTATCTCAAGCACCTTGCCGATATCCGAGATAAATATATCCGATTCCTTCATTCCCAGCGAGAGCGCAAGCTCGCGGTTTGCCGCAAGATGGCGATATTCTCCGTGGATCGGCATAAAATACTTAGGTCTTACCAGTGCCTGAAGCAGCTTAAGCTCCTCGCGGCAGGCGTGACCCGAAACGTGGACCTCGACCACCGAGTCGTGAAGCACGCTGACTCCGTTCTTGGTAAGCTCGTTGATTATCCTTCCGATAAGCTTCTCGTTACCCGGTATGGGACTGGAGGAAAGCACCACAAGGTCGGAGCGGCTCAGGGTGACCTGCGAATGCTCCGAGAACGCCATACGGTAGAGAGCCGACATAGGCTCCCCCTGACTTCCCGTGGTTATAAGGGTCAGCTCCTCGGGCTTAAAGCGCTTGATATCGTTGATATCCACAAGTACGCCCTTTGGAACCGTCATATATCCAAGCTCTACGGCAGCGCCGAGGATATTCAGCATACTGCGTCCCGTGACTGCCACCTTTCTGCCGTGCTTTGCGCTTACGTCGATTATCTGCTGTACGCGGTGCACGTTTGAGGAGAAGGTAGCAATAACTATTCTCTTATCCTTGTTGGTGTTGAATATATATTCCAGCGACTTGCCCACCGTGCGCTCCGACGGTGTGATTCCCGCGCGCTCGGCATTGGTGGATTCGCACATAAGCATCAGCACACCCTTTTTGCCAAGCTCACCGAAGCGAGTAAGATTCATCATCTCTCCGTCAATAGGTGTGATATCCAGCTTAAAATCACCCGAATGGACCACGATTCCTCGTGGAGTGGTAATAGCCAGCGCACAGGCGTCGGCAATGGAATGGTTAACGTGGATGAACTCCACCGAGCACTCTCCTACCTTTACCGTATCTCCCGCCTCAACGCAGTTGAGCTGGGGCTCATAGGGCAAAATATGCTCGGTAAGCTTGTTCTTAAGGACACCGAGAGTAAGTCTGGTGCCGTATATAGGGGGATTTATATCGCGGAGGATATAGGGAATAGCTCCTATATGGTCCTCGTGCCCGTGAGTGAGGAAAAGCCCCTTTATCTTTTCCTTGTTTGCTTCGAGATAGGATATATCGGGTATTACCAGGTCAACGCCCAGCATATCCTCATCGGGGAAGCCAAGACCGCAATCGATTATCAGCATATCATTCTCGTATTCGATAACGGTCATATTTTTTCCGATCTCATTAAGACCGCCGAGAGGAATGATACGCAGCTTGCCTTTTTCTTTTTTTGGCATAGTTTCTCCTTTATTTAGTTTTATATGTAGCCCAAAAGGGCGTGAAATGTCAGCCCTCTCAACGATGCAGCACCGCTCCCTGCACCGCCTACCGAAGGCTGTGTATTAAATTTTGAACTACCTTATTATAGCATAAAACGGGGCGCTTGTCAATAGGCGGCTTATCAAAACGCTCCCACGCACCGCAGGTAAAAAAGTTTTTAGTCAAGTTTTGTTCAAAAAACTTGCCGCGAGCCGCCAGCGAAAGGGCGGTTGCCCGTCGCAACGGGCGAAACTTCCCTTCGGCGTTTCCTTTTTGTTTCTTTTTTCTTTGCGCCTTTTGTGCCAAAGAAAAAAGATAAAGACGCCAAGCGGCTTATTGAATAGTAACTTCTGTTTTATTGGGCGAACCCCCCGGCGAGGGTTCGCCCTCTTTGAACGGCTTGCCGTTCAAATTCACCCACTCCTGCGCT
>CAJGCD010000084.1 GCA_904501715.1 uncultured Clostridia bacterium | reverse complement strand
ATGAGCATTGCATTGGTCTGATAGAGGTAGAGACGGAGTGAGTCTGTACCGAACTTCTGCATAAGCTCCATGGGGTCTGTATAGTTCTTCGAGGACTTGGAAAGCTTCTTTCCGTCCTTTGCAAGAATAGTTCCGTGTACTACACAGTTACGGAACGCAGGCTTATCAAAGAGAGCGATTGCGAGAACGTGGAGGTAGTAGAACCAGCAACGGATCTGTCCTGTGTATTCAACTACGAAATCGCAGGGGAAATGGTCCTCAAACCACTCTTTATTCTCAAAGGGATAGTGCTTCTGTGCAAAAGGTACGCTTCCGCTCTCGAACCAGCAGTCAAGTACCTCGGGTATTCTTCTCATAGTGCCGCCGCACTTGGGACACTTATATGTTACCTTATCCATAAACTGACGGTGGAGATCGGTCAAGCGAATGCCCGACTTTTCGTATATCTCCTCAACGCTTCCCAGCACCTCCTGGTGACGGCAGGCGTCGTTGTCACAGTTCCAAATCGGAATAGGCGTGCTCCAGTAACGGTTACGGGAGATGTTCCAGTCACGTGCGCCCTCAAGCCAGTTGCCAAAGCGTCCGTGCTTTACGGTGTCGGGAACCCAGTTTATCTCCTCGTTGGTCTCGATAAGTCTGTCCTTTATCTTGCCGATATCGAAGTAGTAAGCATCCATTGCCTTGTAGATAAGGGGGCGCTTACATCTCCAGCAGTGAGGATAGTTATGCTCGATAGTGCCGTCAGCAACAGCCTTGCCCTGCTCATAAAGGAAGCGGATGATGATGGGGTTCATCTCGATAACAGTCTTCTCGCCCTGAAGGGGATAGAAGTCGGTTATCTCCTCGGTAAATCTACCCTTAGCGTCAACGGGGTTGACAAGGGGCATACCGTTGTTCTTGCAGGTCCAGTAGTCGTCCTCACCGAATGCGGGAGCGGTATGAACTATACCAACACCCTCGTCGGCTCCGACGTAATCAGCGCTAACTACTCTGAAGGCGCCCTTCTCGGCAAGGTCAGCGAAGTAGGGGAAGAGAGGCTCGTAGGTGTTTCCTATAAGCTCCGCACCCTGACATTCCTTAACTATAACGGGCTCCGCGCCAAATACGTTTTTAAAGTTGGGAAGTGTATCCTTGCCCGCAACGAGTATCTCGTCGCCTACCTCAACGAATGCGTAGGTGAGCTTTTCACCCACTGCCAAGCAGAGGTTGGAGGGAAGAGTCCAAGGGGTGGTCGTCCACGCAAGGAAGAATACGGGCTTTTCTGCCTCGGTAAGCTGAGTCTTGAACTTTACCGCTATCCATCTGTCCTGACGGGGACGGGTGGAGTCGGATTCACGGGTATCGGAGATCGAGAGCGAGGTCTCGCAGTGAGTACAGTAGGGAGTTACTCTGTAATCCTTATAGATAAGTCCCTTGTCGTAGCAGGTCTTGAACGCCCACATAACGCTCTCCATAAAGGAGGGGTTCATTGTCTTGTATGCGTTGTCATAGTCTACCCAACGCGCCATCTGCTCGATGTACTCTCTCCAGGCGTCGTTGTTGCTCGAAACTATCTCGAAGCACTTTTCGTTGAACTTGTCGATACCGATAGAGTTCTCTATCTCGTTCTTGTCGTTGATACCCATAAGGGTCTCAGCCTGATTTTCAATGGGAAGTCCGTGGCAGTCCCAGCCCCATACTCTGGGTACGCTATATCCGCGCATTGTCCAGTAGCGGGCGATCATATCCTTGATAAAGGAAACGAGAACCGTTCCGTGGTGAGGCTTTCCCGTGGGGAAGGGAGGTCCGTCGTAGAAAACGACCTCGGGAGCGACCTTGTTGACAGATCTCTCAAAAATGTTTTCGTCCTTCCAGAAGCTTCCTACCTCGGAGTGTATCTCCGAGAAATTCGGCTTTGGAGCAAGATCCTTGTATTTCATAGATTATTCCTCCTAAATGAGCGAGAGTTAGATAAATAATTACATCAATATAATATTATATCATACAGTTTTTTTAAATTCAATACTTTTTTCAATTTAGACCTAAAAAAGTTTAATAAAGATCAAAATAACACCGAAGCACTTGACAGTACTTTTTTTGCGTGGTAAAATCGAGAAGGATGATTATTTTAACGGAGGGATGTCTGATGAAGATAATAAAGAGGGGAATAGTTTACAGAGCAAAGGAGGGTCCCTGCCGCTATCAGGCGTGGCCCACTGTGTGTAAGGACGAAAAAGGCGTACTTTACGCCGCGTGGTCGGGGCATCGCGCCTCTCACGTTTGTCCGTTTGGAATGGATCTTATGTCGGTAAGCCTTGACGGAGGCGAGAGCTGGGATTGTCCCCGCATTATCAATGATACGTGGATGGATGACAGGGATGCGGGACTGACCTATCTCGGAAACGGAGAAATGCTTTTGACCTATTTCCACCACCCCAAAACGGTATACAGTAACGAGTGGCGCAGCTGGATATTAGATGATACGAAGGAAGATAACGCTGTTTTTCGCAAAATGCTGGAGGGCTATCTTGCCGCTTATGACGAAATGGATGATGAAACCGAAACTCCGGGCTCTTTTTTGAAAAAATCCTACGATTACGGAAGAAGCTGGGGTGAGGCCATAAAGGTTCCGATCTTTGCGCCTCACGGAGCTGTACTGACAGGCAGCGGAAGGTTGCTTTATCTGGGCAAGGAAAACTCGGGCGCACTCTCCAGATACAGAAAGCTTGAAAGATCCGACGATCCTACACCCGAGGAGGATAGAAACAGAATATTCCTATATGAAAGCTTTGATAAAGGACTTAGCTGGGAGAAGGTCTCAAGGCTCCCACTGCCCGAAGGCTTTGAGGATAAATTTTATGAACCGCATGTGGCAGAGCTGCAAAGCGGTGAGCTTGTTGCGGCAATCAGGTCGCATGACGAGGTCGCATACCACAATTTTTCTATGCATTTCCTTAATTCGAATGACGGCGGAAAGAGCTGGAGCCAGCCCCGTACATATGAGATTAGCGGCTCGCCGCCTCATCTTTTGGTAAGAAAGGACGGCTCGGTGATAGTCAGCTACGGAAGAAGGGAAGCCCCCAGCAGTATAAGAGCGGTGGTGAGCTATGACGGCTGCCGCAGCTTCGGCGAGGAGATGGTGCTGTCCGATGCCCCCGACGGAGATATGGGATATCCCGCGACGGTTGAGCTTGAGGACGGAAGCCTTGTGACGGTTTATTATCAAAGGTACGAAAAGGATATACGCACCTCCATAATGTACACAAAGTGGAGAATGTAAAAAAGCAGTGGGCACGAGCCCACTGCTTTTGCTTTGTTAAATTTTAGCTTTGAGGACTATTGGCAGAGCATCTATTATATCGCTCGCCATAAGGGAGTATTCGCCAAGCTCTTTGGATGCAAAATCACCCGCCAGCCCGTGGATATATACCGCCAGTGCGGTAAGGGTGAAAATGTCTTTTTTGGAGTTGCGTCTTTGAGAAAGTATGCCCCCTATGATGCCCGCGAGGACGTCCCCCGAGCCACCCGTAGCCATTCCGCTGTTTCCAGTAGTGTTAAGATAGACACGGGGAGAACCGTCCGAAACCGCAGTGCGGTGGTCCTTAAGCACGCACACGAGAGAGTGCTCCCTCGCATAGTCGTGAGCCGTATGGACTGTGGATAAAAGTATAGTGTCCACATCTGTTCCCGTAAGGCGGGACATTTCCTTAGCGTGAGGAGTTATGACCGCGCCCTTCGTGTATTTCAGCAGAGAAGGATTTCGGGATATAAGATTAAGAGCATCCGCATCCAGCACAAGGGGAGCTTTGTCACTGTTCGCGCTGTGCAAAAGGTCGGAAAGGATTTTCCTAGATAGAGGTGTAACGCCAAGACCGCAGCCTGTCACCACGCAGTCTGCGCGCTCAAGGGAGGCGAGCAGACTGCCCGTTGAATACTCCTCTGTATACGTAGTAACTATTGCCTCGGGAATGAGAGTCTGCAAAATAATTCGGTTGCTTTCGTGGGTGAATATCTCCACAAGCCCCGCGCCGCTTCGGTAGGCAGCCTTTGCGCAAAGGTATGCCGCTCCTGCCATTCCGTAAGAGCCGCAGACGCAGAGAACTCTCCCGAAGTCGCCCTTATTGGAACGCGAGGGGCGGGAGGGAAGCAGCGTCAGCGCCTCAAGGGTGCTTGAGAATGAAAAGGTATCGTAAAGCGGAGAAGAGTTTTTCATAAGAACCTCCTTACACGGCTGTATTTTGATATATATTGTTATTTTATCACATATACTCATAGAAAGTAAAGCATTTTATGCAAATAACAGCTAAAAAAAAGAATATTTCAAAAAAGTCTTGACAACCGTATTAAAATCAATTATAATATACAGTGTCGCATTTTGTGTCAATGTATAAATGCGTGATTCCGAAAGCGTTTAGGAGGTAATATGGTCGTAGATGTTGCTCCGCTCCTGAGAGGAGAGGTCAAGAAAATAGATATCGACTATATGCTCTCCCCCGAACAGATCGACGGTGTCAGATTTGAGGATGCTCACATAAACGGAGTCCTTACGGACAATAGCGGTTATATGAGATTGCGCCTCAAGGCAGAGCTGGTTTATCACGGCGAATGCGCGAGATGTCTTGCTCCCGTAGACGGAGTTTTCTCTCTTGACTTCGAGCGTACAGTAGCTACCGAGGGAACTATCGACGACGACAGGCTTGAGGAGCTTGTTGACGAGTACGTAATTCTCAGCGGACACGAGCTTGACGTGGATGAGCCTCTTTGCGAGGAGCTGATGCTTGGATTTCCTACGAGACTTCTTTGCTCGGAGGATTGCGAGGGACTTTGCCCCAAGTGCGGCAAACCAAAGCGTGAAGGGGATTGCGGCTGCAGTCAGCGGGAGATAGACCCAAGACTTGCGGTGCTTGCGCATTTCTTTGACGAAGACGAGGACGAAAAATAAAAAAATTTATATAAATTGAAAGTTGTGTTTTACACGCTTCAAGGAGGTGTAATTATGGCAGTACCGAAGAGAAAAGTATCCAAGGCTCGCAGAGACAAGAGACGTTCTAATAACTGGAAGCTCATCCTTCCCGGAATGACAAAGTGCCCCAAGTGCGGTGAGTTCGTAAGAAGCCACCGTGTATGCAAGGCTTGCGGTTACTATGCAGATGCGAAGGTTCTCGAAGTTGAGAGCAAGTGATCGACCATAAAGAAGACAGTAGCTTGACCAAAAGAAAGCTACTGTT
>CAJGCD010000083.1 GCA_904501715.1 uncultured Clostridia bacterium | reverse complement strand
TGCTGACGGTATGGCTGGCATCCGCCACACTTGGACTTTTTCTCGGAATAACAACATCAGGCGCAAGCGCTTTTATATTTAAGCTTCTTATAGTACCCGTTTCTTGTGTGGGCGCTTTGATAGGTGTAGGACAGTCAAAGGTCAAGAAAAAGAAGGGAAAGCGCAAATTTTAAGTTTGTGTCTTTTTTTGTAAAAAACTATTGATTTTCTTTGAATAATGTGGTAACATATAATTATCTTTATAATATATATGGAGGACATTATGTCAAACACAAAAAAAATCGTGCTTGGCGCTGCTGCGGCGTTAATAATCGCGCTTCTCGTAGTTGCGGGTGTTACCGGCGGCGCTTTAAACACTATCGACTGTCCCGACTGTGAGGTGGATGCTTCCTGCGAAACCTGCGGCGGAGAAGGCGCGGTCGTCGGCTCCCTCTGGGCATTCCTTCCACCCATTATCGCTATCGGACTTGCTCTTATAACTAAAGAGGTATATAGCTCTCTCTTCATTGGTATCACGGTAGGCGGCATACTTCATTCCGGATTTTCTTTTTCCGGTGCGGTAGATACTGTTGTCAGCTCAGGACTTATTTCCGCAGTTGCTGACAGTGCGGGTATATTCATATTCCTCGTTGAGCTTGGCGTTATCGTTGCTCTTATCAACAAGGCGGGCGGCTCCGCAGCCTTCGGAAGATGGGCGCAGACTCATATTAAGACCCGCGCGGGCGCTATGTTCGCAACCTTCATTCTTGGAGTTCTTATCTTCGTTGACGACTACTTCAACTGTCTGACAGTTGGCTCGGTAATGCGCCCCGTTACAGACAGCAAGAAGGTGTCCCGTGCTAAGCTCTCCTATCTTATCGACGCAACCGCGGCACCTATTTGTATGATAGCTCCTATCTCCAGCTGGGCAGCGGCAGTTTCCTCTTACGCTCCCGAGGGAGAAGGCATAGCGCTCTTTATCAAGGCTATTCCTTATAACTTCTACTCAATTCTGACTCTCGTATTCGTAGTTTGTATGATATTTATGAACGTTGACTACGGTCCTATGAAGCTCCACGAGTTCAACGCAGTTAACAACGGTGACCTTTACACCAGTGGCGACAAGAATGAGGTAGCTGAGATAGAGCCTTGCGAGAAGGGTAAGGTCATTGACCTCATATTCCCCATAGTCGCGCTTATAGTTTCCTGCGTATTCGGTCTTATATACGTAGGCGGCTTCTTCGAGCATTTCGACTTCGTAAAGGGCTTCTCGGATACCGATGCTACCGTTGGACTTCCTTGGGGCGGTCTTATCTCGCTTGTCGTTATCGTCGTTTATCTCCTTTGCCGTCGTCTTGTTTCCTTTAAGGAATCTATGGACTGCGTACCTCAGGGCTTTATCGCAATGGTTCCCGCTATCCTTATACTTACCTTCGCTACGGGACTTAAGAACATCACATCCCTCTTGGGTGCTAAGTACTTTATTGCCGATATCATGAGTGGACAGGCTGCGGCTCTCGGCTCTCTCCTTCCCGCTATTATCTTCCTTGTAGCTTGCGTTCTTTCCTTTGCTACGGGAACATCCTGGGGAACCTTCGGAATCCTTATTCCTATCGTTGTTGCTATCTTCCCCGAGGGCAGTGAGATAATGATAATCGGTATGTCCGCGTGTCTTGCAGGTGCTGTTTGCGGTGACCACTGCTCTCCCATCTCGGATACGACTATTATGTCCTCCGCAGGCGGTCAGTGCAATCACCTCAATCACGTTTCCACACAGATGCCTTATGCCATCACCGTTGCGGCTATATCCTTCGTAATGTTCCTTATCTCGGGCTTTGTTCAGAACGTATTTATCTGCCTGCCCCTCGGCATAGTTCTTACAGTAGGTACTCTTGCTGTTATAAAGCTTATCTCAAAGGATAAGAAAAACGCTTAAAACACAATAAAACAAGGGTTGCGCCTCGGTGCAACCCTTTATTTTTATCTTGCTAAAACATTTTTTATTATAGTGAAAAATCGTTCAAATGAAGCTATATCCATATATTCATCGGGAGAATGAAGCCCTCTGACCACGGGGCCGCAGGATATCATATCCATATCGGGCACGCGCTCCTTGATAATTCCGCATTCAAGTCCCGCGTGAATAGTAGTTATTTCTATCTCCTTGCCGTAAAGCTCCCTATATACCTGAGCATACGTATCGCGAAGAGGCGACACCTCGGAGTAGCTCCATCCCGGATAGGAATTACCGTGCTCAACCTCCATTTCCAAAAGCTCGGCATAAGACTCCAGCTGCTTAAGCGAGAAATCTATTTGAGAATTTTGAGGAGAGCGGGTAAGAAAGGTAAAGCTTATCTTGCTATCCTTAGTTTCAACTACACCTATGTTCCTCGAAAACTCCACCAACGAGGGAATACTTCTGTTCATTTCAAAGACACCGTTCTGGACGGCAGCAAGGAAGAAAATGACCTTTTTCCCCGACGCTTCATCCATTACTTTATGGGGCAGTTCACATCTTTTAGCGGTAAGGCTGAACTCTCGGTCGTCATTATTAAGCTCCGCGGCAATAGTAGCTTCTATCTGAGATATGCGTTTGGCAAGTCCCTCAACATCCTTCGTACTTATGACAGCGGACGCCTCGCGGGTAATAGCATTATCCTTGCTTCCGCCGTTTAGGGATGCTATTCTTATATCAAAATCTCTTGAAATATCCAAAAGAGCTCTGCCCAGCACCTTGTTGGCGTTAGCTCTTCCCTTTTCGATATCCTCACCAGAGTGTCCACCCGCAAGTCCCTTTACGTTAATAGCCACACCCTCTCCAAAAGACTCCTCAAGTTCAAATGGAAGCCGCAGTATGGTTCGTGTGCCCCCCGCACAGCCCGTCAGTATCTGGCTCTCGTCGGCGCTGTCCATATTTATCATTCGCCGAGCGCTTATCTTAGAGTAATCAAAGCTCTGCGCACCGTCAAGCCCTACCTCCTCGGAGGCTGTAAAAAGGCACTCGACAGGGGGATGTGAGGGCAGATTGCCTTCCGCTCCGTCAAGAACGTAAAGCATCACCGACACCGCATCTCCGTTATCCGCACCAAGGGTCGTTCCCCTTGCGCGCAAAAGTCCGTTATCCTCGTAAAGCTTAAGTCCCTCGTTCAGAAAATCGTGCTCCACGTCGCTGTTCTTTTCGCAGACCATATCGGTATGTCCCTGCAAAAGGATAGCAGGCTCGTTCTCTCTGCCCAAGCTTCCCTTTTTCTTTATAAATACGTTGTTCGCCTCGTCTCTGTAATATTCAAGCCCTCTGCTGCGGGCAAAACCGCACAGGTATTCGGCTATTCTCTCCTCGTGATATGTGGGTCTCGGTATAGCCGATATCTCCTCAAAAAATCTCATCAAGCCGCCATAGGCGAAATCCTTACAAAGCATATACTCTCCTTATAATAAAAATCAAAGGGCATCGTAAGATGCCCTCTTATATTCTCTGCCTGAAGCGTGAAAGGTCTATTGCTCCCTCGGGCATTCCGTTGAGCATTTTCAGTATCTTTCCCGTACCTAAAGCCACGCACTTTACAGGCTCCTTCGTCAGTGCCGTCTTTATACCCGTCACATCCTCTATCAGTCGGTCAAGTCCCATAAGAAGGCTTCCGCCGCCCGCCAGGATAATTCCGTTTTTAAGTATATCTCCCACAAGCTCGGGAGGCGTTTTTTCTATAACAGAGCAAATAACGTCGAGTATGGCGGAAATGGGCTCCATCATAGCCTCGAGCATCTCCTTGGAGGACAGAGTTATATTCTTGGGAAGCCCCTGTATAAGGCATCTTCCCTTGACCTCCATAGTCCTTGCCTCGTCGTGCTCATATACCGCTCCTATCTGAATCTTCACTCTTTCAGCGGTGCGCTCTCCTATGGCTACGTTATATTTTCTGCGCACGTAACGCATTATAGCCTCGTCGAATTTATCTCCCGCTACCTTCACAGACTGTGACACCACAACGCCGCCAAGGGATATGACCGCAACGTCGGTGGTTCCTCCGCCGATATCAACTATCATATTTCCAACGGGGCTGTATATATCCAAGCCAGCGCCGAGAGCTGCCGCTATGGGCTCCTCAATAAGATAGGTCTTTCGCGCTCCCGCCTGAGTTCCCGCGTCTATTACTGCGCGCTCCTCTACCTCGGAAATACCCGTGGGAATGCAGATAACCACACGTGGGGGAAATACCGCATTACCGCAAGCACGGCGTATGAAGTACTGTATCATCTTCTGGGTCACGTCATATCGGCTTATAACCCCTTCCTTAAGAGGGCGGATAACGTCAATATGCGCGGGATTGCGTCCAAGCATAGCCTGCGCGTCCTTGCCTATCTTTGTGATGACATCCGTATCGGTGTCCACCGCCACGACCGAGGGCTCGTTAAGAACTATTCCCTTACCTTCCACGTATACCAATACCGTTGCCGTACCAAGGTCTATTCCAATATCACGTGAAAAAAGCTGCTTTGCGTTAAAAGGCATACCGTCCTCCTTTCAGAAACAATTTATAAGTATATTATACAATGAAAAGCATAAAAATGCAATAGAAAATTTTTATATATCTCTTTTCTTCTTCATATCAAAGGCTAACGCGGCGCAAAATACGCCCTTAACCCCCATTTTTCGCAATACAGGAAGACAGGACGCCATACTTGCCCCCGTAGTGACCACGTCGTCAAACAGGATAACGTACCTACCCTTTGCCATACCTCTGTATTTTTCATCTGCACGCAGAAGCTCCTTGATATTTCTTCGGCGCTGGGCTGCGTTAAGACGCTTTTGCTCTTTTCCTCCATACCGCCTTTTGATAAGCGGCATATAGGGTATTCCGCTTTGCTTTGATATTGCCTTGCATATCTCGGCAGCTTGGTCAAAGCCGTATTCAAGAACAGCTCTTCTTCCTCGCGGAACGTTTACCAGAACAAGCTCCTTTTCGGGCTCTTCTATTTCAAAGGTCAAAATCTCCTTGGAAAGCTCCCCGTATAGCTCCTTTGCCACAAACTCCGACACACGCCGGTTTCTGCTTCGCTTGAGAAAATACACAAGCTTATTTTGCGGTCTATCCTGCTTATCGGGATGGTAAAAGAAAAGCTTTCTCATACACAGCGACCCCGCGTCGGTAAGCATTTTGGGCTGACATCTGCATTCTATGGCGGATTGGAAGCAACTGGGACAGCTCTCGGTGGTCGCCCTGCGGTATTCAAGCTCACACTTGCGGCAAAAGGCTTGGTCAAACTCGGTTTG
>CAJGCD010000082.1 GCA_904501715.1 uncultured Clostridia bacterium | reverse complement strand
GTTACAATTTGTTTGGGTAGGAAAACCCCCGGCGAGGGTTTTCCTCTTGGCTCACGTGTGAGCCAATTCACCTTTCCTGTGCTTATTGAACGATTGGGGATTTCGCCCGTTGCGACGGGCGGGACGCGGTCGCTTTTTGAAAAAAGCTCCGCAAAAACTTTCATACTTTGGTTTGTGCGAACATTGCGAATAAATCACAGAATTTGGCGGGACGTAGGGTCCGACAAATTCTTCCTCGCGTGACAACGTGGCACAAATAAACGAACAGCGCACAAACTCGGCAACAAACTCCCGTCAACGCACAAACCCTTTTAATATTCCCTTTTTCAAGTTCTTTGGGCGACTTTCTACGAAAGAAAGTCGCGAAAATCCCAACAATCTCTAACTAACCCTTCCCCAACTCAAACAAAAAACGCTACGCAAAAGCCTATAATCACCCCTATAACCAGCAGGGCGACAGACCACAAAAATCTGCGAAATCTCCCCCTCGTTCCTCCCCTCGGTCGCTTGATATCCATCTCGGCAAGTATTCTGTTCGCCTCAGCCAGCATATCCTTCTCCTCCTGCTTTTTCTGCTTTACGTCGCTTCTCAGCACAAAGCAGGCGCTGTCGTAAAGTCGGTTGTTCTCAAGCCTTAGTACTACCATCTGTTTGTTTATTCCCTTTATCATTTTTCTATCTCCTTTACTATTCTCTATGTATTCTCTCCCAAGAAAAGCAAAAAATTCCCCATTTACAAAACAAATTTGGAAATTTTTTGAAATTTTTTATCTACACCTATTGACATTTTCTTCCATTTGTCGTATAATATATATGACAAACGACAACAGCCGACCTATTGTGTCGGCAAACGCGGTCGAAAAACAAAAATAAAGGTTATAAAAGGAGAGAAAAAGATGAAATCAACAGGTGTAGTACGCAAGGTAGACGAATTAGGCAGAATAGTTCTTCCAATCGAGATAAGAAAGATACTGGACATAAACCAGAAGGACGCTATTGAGATATTCACCGATGAAAACAAGATAATACTTCAGAAGTATCAGCCCGCCTGCACCTTCTGCAGCAATGCCTCGGACATAGTTTACTTCAACGGCAAGCGCGTATGCGTTTCCTGCATAGAAAAGCTCAAGCAGCAGTTCTGAGCAAAAGCACATACCTGCAAAAACGACCCTTCATTGACGGAAGGGTCGTTTTTCTAACTCATAAAAGCTTAATTTCTCTTTAGCTCGTATTTTGTCAGCAGGAAGGACGCCGCAAAGCCGATAACGCCAAGAATTATTCCGCTTATAAGGTCGCCCGCGGGGCTCTTTCCCGCCATCCATTGGGTGTATATCTCCCACATATCGGGGTTAAGGAACATAGAAAGTATAGAGCCTAAGGACAGCCCCACCACCAAAAAGAAGGTAGCCGCGCGGCGCTTCTCGATTATCCTCGAAAATATCCGCGATATAATGACTATTCCGCCTAAGAATCCGCCGCCGATACAGAGGTAAAGCCCCAGCACCGCGGGATTTTCCAGAATGTAATCAAGATGCAGACTGTTAAGTATGGGCTTGAACTGACCGCACGCCATAAGTATTGCCGTCGCGCTGAGCCCGGGGATTATCTGCGTTGCCGATACCACCATTCCAAGAGGGATATACAGCAAAAACAGGTAAGGCGGGAAGGCGGTAAAGCTCTCCTCTCCCACGGTCGCCGAGCCGAGAAGAATAGACACAGCGCCAACGCATATAGGGATAAGTACTCCCAAGCCCATAAGTGCGCCCCGTCCAAGGCTCGCCCTCTCGCCCTTTATCTCGGCGGTAAGAGCGGGTATAGCTCCTATCATCAAGCCCGCGAAGAGGCAGACCACGGTAAACATATATTTACCGAAGATCTTCTGTATAACTAAGAAACCGCCTAAAAATCCCACAGCCGCGCCTATTCCTATGGGAATAAGATAGAGCAGACAGCGGCGAAAATCGTTGAATATATTTCCTATCGCGTAAAGCAGAGCGGCGTACATCCCGAACATTATAGCCACCGTAGAGCCGCTGACTCCGGGAACTATCACAGCCAAGCCTATGAACACTCCAAGAAGCAACGCCAGCACGAAGCTTTTTGTGTCGTGCTTCTTTAAGGGACATTCGGTAACGCTTTTAACTTCCTTATTATTCATTATTCCTTCTCCGTTTTAGTTTGTTTTATATTCTTTTTCCCAAGCACCAACGAGATGCATCTGAGAAGCTGGGCTCTCGCCTCGTTATCCATAGCGCTCCACGCCTTGACTATCTTCTTTTTGTCGGCGTTAAGCTCCGACAGTGTTTTTGCGTTGGTTGAGCTGAGGGCGTCAAAGAGGTCGTCAACAAAGCGCTCACGCTCGGAGGGCTCTATCTCGGAAAGCCACCGCTTGAGTGACGAGTCGATAAGTCGGCTCTCGGCATCCACCTCGTCAAGATGGATAAAGCTTCCCCCCATAACAGCCCAGGTAAGCCCGTTGTGCTGCAATAGACCCGTAGTAGTGCTTTTGACCACAGTATAGCGCTCCTCGTGCTCAAGGAGCATACCCACCACCGAGCTTTGGGGCACCAGAGTATGCACTCTGTCGCTCACCGACAGATAAGCCTCGCTCTCTATAAAATCCTTATCAAAGCCGGGCCCGTCGTTGTTATACACCGCCGCGATACGCTCCTTAGTGTCCTCGCTCGCCTTTGCGGCGGCATAGACCGCGAGATTGCCCCCCTTGCTGTGTCCTCCCACGTAGAGTCTGCCCTCGGTCTGCCGCGCTATCTCCTCAAGATAGAGCAACGCCTCGGTCTGAGCGGGTACGGGGTGCATAAAGCTCATATTAAAGTTTTCCTTCCAGCCCACAAGGGTGTCGTCTGTTCCTCGGAACGTCACAAAGGTGTCACCGCCCGGCAAAAGAAAGGTCACCGCAGAGAATTGCTTTTGCTCCTCGTCGCATATTCGGTTGACAAAGCAAACGGGACGCGCCAGACCAAAGCGGGCAGTCTTTGAGGCTCTCGCCAGAAGAGTGACTGTTTCCTTTGGAATTATAAGCCCTATACTTTTGATAGTCCCCTGCTGCGCCCGAAGATAGCTCCGCGTCACACTGAGAAGCGCGGGGGATTTCCCCTTCGGGAACTCCTCGGGCACTACTCCCGAAAAATCTATATAGCTCAGCATAGACAGTATAAGACTGTCCACCTCGCAAGGAGGTATGCTCTCAAAGGAAAGGTCTCCCCGCCAATTGAGATAATCATAAAGACCCCGCGTCTGCTCGGCTCTCTCTCCCATGCTCACAAGCCCCCTTCAATAAATTTATATCTGCTTATGTACGCTCTTGTATTCGTCGTAATAGCGGTAATAGGGACAGCTCTGTGTGTTTCTGCCTAAGAAATCAAGCATTTCGTCCTGATCCAGATTTACGTCGCAAACGTAAGCGTCAAGCTCCTCGTCGTAATCGTAAAACTCGCAGGTCTCACAGTTTTTAGGTAATTTTCCCGACATATCTCTTCCTCAGCTCATATATTTAAGTCTGTCAAGGCAGTTTTGAAGTATTATCTGCGCCGACAGCGTGTCAATAACCGTCTTTCTCTTCTTTCCGCGGGTGTTTGTTTCGTTAAGATAGCGGGAAGCGGTCATTGTGGTCATTCTCTCGTCAAACATTGCCACGGGAAGCCCCGACTGAGCCTTAAGCAGACAGGCAAATTTACGGCATCTCGCCGCTCTGCCACCCTCGCTGCCGTCCATATTTACGGGAAGCCCCACTATTATAGCCACCGCCCTCTGCTCACGGGCAATCTCTGCCACCGCATCCACGGTCTTTTCTATTCCCCCGGGGCTGACGTAGCCTATTCCCGAGGCGAGAAAGCGCGACACGTCCGAAACCGCCAGCCCCGTGCGGGTATCGCCGAAATCCACCGACAGCAGCTTTCCCGCCGTGGCTTTTATATGGGCAAGAGTATCAAGCTCTATATCTTCTAATCTAATTGTATCGTTTTCGGGCATTTTTATTCCCCTTCTTCCATATGTTTTTTTGCAAGGCTCAGCAGGCTCTCACGCGTGTTCAGCGCGGGCTCCTCCATAACGGCATCAAGCAACAGATGCAGAGTCTTTCCTATATCTCTGCCATTTATTCCGAGAGCCGCCAGCGCCGTTCCGTCAAGGGCAAGCTCCCCCAGAGTCACGGGAGCGCGGTTACTCTCCACCAAGCTCACGGCAGACTCATCGGATACACCGAGAAGCACCGACGCGCAGGCGGCAAAGGTCGCCAGCTCGCCTATGCGGGAGCGAAGCAAAGCCGCATCCCTAGGGGCTTTTATGACCGTCCGCGCCTCACGCGCGATAGCAAGCGCGCCGCTCTTTTGTCTGTTAGAGCATTTCAGCGAATTGAGCACCGCGCGTGCTCGCTCCTGCTCCGCATCACAAAGGAAAAATCCAAGGCGAGCCGTGTCACAGGCAGGCATAGCCGCCAAAAGTGAAAATATTTTGTCGCTTGGCGTGTAGCTCGGCGACGCGTAGCCGAGAATATCCAGCTTCTCCATCAATTGCAAAGCCGCGCAAGGCTCGGGAGAGCAAAGCAAGCGGATAAATTCAGCGCCTATGCGCTCTCTCGCGATATTTTCAAGCCCACTTCGACACTCATAAGCTCCTCTTTGCGTGTCAAGGTCAACCGAGAAGCCAAGCTGAGCCGAGAAACGAAACGCCCTCATTATACGCAAAGCATCCTCGGAAAATCGTTTTTCGGGTTCTCCCACAGCCCTTATTATTCTGTTCTCAAGGTCATCCCTGCCTCCAAAAAGGTCAATAAGCCCTGTCCTCGGGCTGTAAGCCATAGCGTTCACCGTAAAATCCCGCCTTGAGAGGTCATCCTCCACCGAGCGAGTAAAGCTCACGCTGTCGGGGCGGCGGCTGTCGGTATAGCTTCCGTCCACACGGAAGGTGGTCAACTCAATAGGCTGTCCCTCCGAGATAGCCGTCACAGTGCCGTGCTTCAGCCCCGTAGGCACAGTGCGAAAATCGCCAAGTATGCTAAGGGTTCGCTCGGGCTGACAGGAAACCGCCATATCGTAGTCGTGAGGCTCCTTGCCCAGAAGCGCGTCCCGCACACAGCCGCCCACGATATAGACCTCCTCCCCCGCATCCCACAAAGGACGCATGACCGCCAGAGCGTATTCGGGGATAGCTATATGAATATCTTTTGTGTTCTTCATTTCCTTACCCCCTTAATTTTCTCTCGTATCATTATACACCTTTTTTATATGATTGTCAATCGTTTGAAAAGGGTGCGGAAAATATACTCGAAATAGGTCGTAAGGTTCCCCTACAAAATAAAAAGCACTCCCCTACAGGATGAGATATTGACCCAAAATATCCACCACCGTAGGGGAGGGGCTTGCTCCTCCCGCCTTTTTTATAATCTTTATTTCAAACGGAAGCACCAAGGCGCGCCCCTACCGCGCGAAAGAAGAATATGCAAACATAGCTACCGCGCCGTTTGTCCATACGGATTAGATATTGACCCGAGAGTACCGCTTAACCAAAGGCTTCTCCAGCGGAGAAGCTGTCGAGCGTATATTTGCGTAGCAAATAGCGAAACTGATGAGGAGAGCTCGGGTGTACTCTATGTATTGCTTAGCTTTTGGAAAGCAATACAGCATAGAGTCTTGCCCGTTAATAATATCAAATCCCGTTCTCCTCATCCGTCACTCCTTGCGTCGTGACACCTTCCCCGCTGG
>CAJGCD010000081.1 GCA_904501715.1 uncultured Clostridia bacterium | reverse complement strand
GTCTATGAACGAGCTTCTTTCCATCTGTGAGGGTAAGGACGTTTGCATCAACGTAATATCCAAGTCGGGTACTACTACCGAGCCCGCAGTTGCTTTCCGTGTATTCCGTGAGCTTCTCGAGAAGAAGTACGGTAAGGACGGAGCAAGAGAGAGAATTTTCGTTACCACCGATAAGGCAAAGGGAACACTTAAGAAGTTCTCTGATGAGGCAGGATACGAGACCTTCGTTGTTCCGGATGACGTAGGAGGACGTTTCTCTGTTCTTACCGCGGTAGGACTTTTGCCCATAGCTGTTTCGGGCGTTGATATTGACGGTCTTATGAGCGGCGCGGCTTCTGCGGCTGAATACTGCAAGGCAAGCGCTGATATCGAGAAGAACGACTGTATGAAGTACGTAGCTCTCCGTAACCTTATGTACAGAGGCGGCAAGACCACCGAGATACTCGTAAATTACGAGCCCTATGCGGCAATGTTCAACGAGTGGTGGAAGCAGCTTTACGGCGAGAGCGAGGGTAAGGATAAGAAGGGTCTGTTCCCGGCATCGGTAATATTCTCTACCGACCTGCACTCCTTGGGTCAGTTTATTCAGGACGGCGCGCGTACGCTGTTTGAAACCGTTGTTGCTGTTAATGAAACAGATGAAAAGATGGCTGTTCCTTACGACGCGGCAAACGTTGACGGACTTAACTTCCTTGCAGGTGTTGACCTTAACGAAGTAAATAAGATGGCAATGAAGGGAACGATACTTGCGCACATCGACGGCGGAACACCCAACATACTTATCGAGGTAGCTGATAAGAGCGCGTATTCTTTGGGATATCTGCTCTACTTCTTCGAATTCGCATGCGGCGTATCTGGATATGTTCTGGGCGTAAATCCCTTTAATCAGCCCGGTGTTGAGGCATACAAGAAAAATATGTTTGCGCTCCTCGGAAAGCCCGGTTACGAGGCAGAGAAAAAGGCACTTGAGGAAAGACTGAAATAATTTGAAAATTTATTAAAATTCCTCTTGCAAAAATCTGCCATATGAGTTATAATATAAGTGAGCAGAGAAAGCTCAATTAAAAAGTTGGAGGTCCAAATGTTAAAGTTAATTATTGGCGTAAAAGGTACAGGCAAGACCAAGACACTCATCAATATGGTAAACACCGCTGTTGAGAGCTCCACGGGAGACGTTGTATGCATCGAAAAGGGCGTAAAGCTTCGCTATGACGTTAAGTATCAGGCGAGACTTATAAATACCGAGGAGTTTTTCATTGACGACGCACAGTCGCTCTATGGATTTATTGCAGGCATTTTTGCAAGTAACCACGATGTTACCGATTTGTTTATAGATTCCGCATATAAGATTTGCAAGAACAACGAAGCAGACTTTGATGTATTCGTAGAAGAAGTAAACAAGCTTGCTGACAAGGTTGGAGTAAATGTTGTAATTACATCCTCCATCCCCACAGAGGAAGCGACAGAGACAGTCAAGAAGTATCTTTGATCAAAAGTCAACATAAAAAAATATCGCAGGAAAAATCCTGCGATATTTTTGCTTTTTTAAAATTATTTAAGAGTTTCGAGATAGCTAACTACGTCTCCAACGGTAGTGAATTTACGGATATCATCGTCCTCAATGGTGATGCCGAACTTTTCCTCACAGATCATGACGAGGTCTGCAAGCTCAATGGAATTGATACCGAGGTCGTTGGAAAGCTCAGCTTCCATAGTGATGTCGGCACGGTCGATCTGGAGCTCTTCTACAAGAACTTCTACAAACTTTTCGTACATTGTTGTTCCTCCAAATTAATTTAAGTATAATTTATAGCACGAAGATATTATACAACATAAATTTAATTCTGTCAAGGAAAAATTTTCTTTTCATTGTAAATATGTGAACATATACAAAATACGCCCTTAAGATTGACAAAATCGCAAAATTATGTTAGTATTTATGTATGCTTTTGAGAAAGGAGAGAACTATGGAGCTGTTTCACCGACGTTATCTGTGCTTATTTGCATTTCTCTTCTTACTCACTGCAGTATGCGCAACAGCTCTAACCGGAGTTGCTAAATTTTTTGCGCTCGTTGTTTTATTGGTGCTGTTGCTTTTGTCGGCGGCATTCTTTATATTTATGAAAAATTACCGCTTTATATGTGCGGTCATCCTCTGTGCGATAGCCTTTTCTTTCATTGCAATGCTAAGCTCCTTGCTTTTTATCACTGTTCCGCAAAGCAAAGCCCTAAGCTATACGTCTGATAGCACGGCGGCACAGATAAAAATAGTATCACGGGAGAACAGTGATGACAAAAGCTCGGAATACGTGGTGAGAATAGAGCGGATAGGTGAGGAAGAGCTGAATATAAAAGCCTATCTTTACTGCGATTTTTATTCGGAGCTGGATTACGGGGATAGAATGATAGGCAGCTTTCAAATAGGAGAACCGACGGGACACGAAAGCGACCAAAGGGATATTTTACTTGTACTTGATGCTATAAAAGACGAGCCCATATTTTATAAGGCAGCAAACAGTAAAAACTTTTTCTCCCTTGACGGAGTAATGCGTATATGTCAGCATGTTAGAAAGCTTTTCAGTGATTACACAGACATTATCTTTGGCGAAGCTTCAGCCCTCGTAAAGGGATTTCTTGTTGATGACAGAAGCGATATTCCCGTCCATATACAGACCGATTTTAAACGCTCGGGAACTACGCATCTTCTGGCTGTGAGCGGTCTGCACATAACGCTGTTGTTAGGAAGTCTTGATATCGTACTGAGAAAGCTTCGTGTTCCAAAGCTTGTGCGGTGCGCGGTGGTATCTGTTGCGGCAATTGTGCTTTTGATCCTCACTAACTTTTCGGGCTCGGCGGTGAGAGCTGTATTTATGCTATACGCCGTATATATGAGTTACCTGTTTTATGAGGACCACGATACCGTTACATCACTTTTTGTGTCGGTATTCTTTATAATTCTTATATCTCCTTTCTCTGTATACGATATCGGACTGTGGATGTCCTTCGCAGCTACCCTTGGGTTGGTTACCGTATACGTTTACATTGACTCCAAGCTTACAAGACCCAAATCCGACAACAAACTAATAAGACTAATTCAAAAGCTTGGTCTGGGAATAGTAAAAGCGGTTATAATAACGCTTGTGTCGAATTTCTTCCTCCTTCCCATAATGTGGCTTTTCTTTGGGGAGATATCCTTGGCGGCAATTCCCGCCAATCTTGTGCTGTCGCCTATTGTAGCTGTATTTATGCCCCTCTGCGCCATAGGTGTACTCGTAGGCGCAATTCCTGTTGTTAATATCGCATTAGTATTTATCGTTGAAGTTTTTGAAGCTATTATACTTAGCTTGGTGCAGTTTTTCAGCGATATTCGGGGGGCGGTGCTCTCTTTGCGATATCCCTTTGTATCTTATCTTATAGTTATATTTATTATTGTGATGTCCGCTCTTTTGGTCATAAGACTAAGGCATAAATGGGTGATATGTATTCCGCCCGCTTTATTTCTAATATCATTTTGTCTGTGCTTAGGACTGTTCGCTCTAAAGATGGGGAATGAGCTTAGAGGTGAGAGCATAAAGGACGAGCAGATGCTTTTTTATGATACCGCAAGCACAAGCTCTGTGTGCGACCTTACTGACGGTGGATATTCAGCACGTTCACTTTTCTTTGCGGCGCGAAACAAATACGCTACCGAAATAGAAAATTACGTAATAGTGGAGTGCAGTAAGCGTGACGCATATTCCATAGAGTATGTATTGTCCTCCGTGTATGTTCGCAAGCTATATCTGCCGCTCTCGGATGACCCCGAGAAGCTTTCATATGCCACCGAAATATATGAGATGGCTCAGAAATACGATACAGACGTGGTATTTTATGAGGGAGAGCGGGGAATAGAGCTTTTCGAAAGGCTGGTCTTAAAGTAAAAATACCTCTTCTTATTGAAGAGGTATTTTTTGTCAACAGAAAATCCTAACGCATATTATGATAGCAGTAGCGCGAAAGCAAAGCTGTTTTTTATTTATACGGAAAGGATAGCACTAACCAAATGAAAACGGAAAAAAATACTAAGATAGCTTTTTTGGGCGGAGATATGCGAACAACCGTTGCCGCCATGAAGCTTGCCGATACAGCGTGTGATGTCTTTGCTTGGAGCGTACCTGAGCGAAAGGATGCGTATGGCGTTTGTTTTTGCGATGATATGCTTGAAGCTATATCGGGAGCATCCGCGCTTATTTTGCCATTGCCGTCAAGCCTTGACGGTGTTACACTGAATCATAAGATACGTGACGAGGAAAAAAAGACAGAGCTTAAAGCCATAGCCGATAAAATGGATAAGGCTTCGGTCATAATAGGCGGAAAGCTTCCTCGGGAGTTTTTGGAATATGCCGAGAAAAAGGGAATAAGGGTATTCGATTATTTTGATTCCGAAAGCTTTCAGATAAAAAACGCATATACTACCGCCGAGGCAGCCTTGAATATAGCAATGAATAATCTTCCAAGGAATATACGTAACTCAAGCTTTGCGGTTACGGGCTACGGAAGAATATCCAAGCAGCTTGTAAGGCTTTTGTCCGCTCTTGGCGCTGATGTTACGGTGGCGGCGAGAAAGGACAGCGATCTCGCCCTGGCGAGTCTCGAAGGGTGTAAGACCTTAAAGCTCAATAAAGAGCCCATATCAAAGCTTTGCTCGGGATATCACGTTATTTTTAATACCGTGCCGAATTGTATCTTTGATGAAAGCTTCCTAAGACGGCTTGATTCTGACACGCTTTTTATAGAGCTCGCCTCCGCCCCCGGAGGACTTGACGTTTCGGTGGCAAAACGCCTACGCACAAACGTGTTGTGGGCGGCATCCCTGCCGGGAAAATATGCTCCGTACAGCGCGGGAGAGCTTATAGCCGACTGCGTAAAGGATATTCTTGAGGGGGAGGTGCTGAAATGAT
Organism: uncultured Clostridia bacterium; assembly: GCA_904501715.1. Lineage (GTDB taxonomy): Bacteria > Bacillota > Clostridia > Oscillospirales > CAG-272 > HGM12713. Next base: position 871 of record CAJGCD010000081.1, on the reverse strand, counting down.
AGGCTTTGCTATGTGCGGCTCATACTGCACTCACCGTAAGTCCCTTGAGCAATTGCAATTGCTTATTGAAGAGGGAAAGGATATACTTCCTATCGTCAGTGAAAACGTATTTTCTACCGATACCCGCTTTGGAAAGGCTCAAGAGCTTCAGGATAAGCTGTTTGCCCTTTGCGGAAAGGAGAGTATCCATACAGTTGTGGATGCTGAGCCATTAGGTCCTAAGCTTCAGCTTGATGCACTTATAATTTGCCCGTGCACGGGAAATACACTTGCCAAGATGGCTCAGGGAATAACAGATACCGCTGTAACGATGGCGGCAAAGGCACATCTCAGAGGGGACAGACCCCTTGTAATAGCCCTTGCCTCAAATGATGCTCTATCGGCAAATCTGAAGAATATAGCCACAATGCTGAACCGAAAGAACGTATATTTCGTACCTATGGTTCAGGATGACCCACAAAAAAAGCCTCACTCACTGGTGGCTGATTTTTCACTCCTGCGCCCAACCCTTGACGCAGCACTTCAAGGGAAACAATATCAAAAAATATTTATATAAAGATAGGCAGTATCGGTTTCCCGATACTGCCTGAAATATTACTTATTCTTGTTTTTTACTATCTGCTCGATATCGTACTTGATGACAGTGCAGAGGTTTTCACCGTAAACAAGGAAACCGTCCTCATCAGGGTGAACATCATCGGCATAGTGTTCAGCTTTCTTGAGCAAATTCTCGCCATTAACCACTATAGCTCCGTGCGCTTTGTATGCCTCGGCATAACCTGCGTTAGCCTTTGCTACGCAGTTCTTATCATAATTGTTATCGTGGTCGGTTCCCGAGTACGGATAGCTTAAGAGTCTGCGTATAGGAGTG
>CAJGCD010000080.1 GCA_904501715.1 uncultured Clostridia bacterium | reverse complement strand
TCAAAAACGTTCTGTGCGCCTGTTACTATCTGTACGTTGGTTCCTGTACCAACATCCATTGTACATATCTGGAGATGGTCACTGTTTTCATGAGGGGTAATTTTGAGGATCTTTGCAACAACAACGTTTTCAATATCCTCGCCAAGAACTTCAAAGCCTTCAACCTTTGAACCTGTATCGGTCATTCTGTCAGAATAAGCTTTGTTATCTATATCGCTGACGTCAACAAAATCAGCTAACCAATTTCTTGATAATTTCATAATATCTGCACCATCCTTTCTTAAAACTGTTCAAGGAATCTCATATCGTTTTCATAAAGCAAACGCATATCATCAATTCCGTATTTAGTCATTGCAACACGCTCAATACCAACACCGAACGCAAATCCACTGTATACCTCGGGGTCAATTCCGCAATTAGAAAGTACAAAGGGATGAACCATACCTGCACCAAGAATTTCTATCCAACCCTCATTCTTGCACACGCGGCAACCTTTTCCGCCGCATACAAAGCAGGATACGTCAACCTCAGCGGAGGGCTCGGTAAACGGAAAATGGTGAGGACGGAAACGAAGTCTGGTCTCATCGCCAAAGAGGGTTTTTGCAAAGGTCTCAAGCATTCCCTTGAGGTCGCCCATAGTGATGCCCTTGTCAACCACAAGTCCTTCTACTTGATGGAACAGGGGGGAGTGAGTAGCGTCAACGGCGTCGGAGCGGTAAACGCGACCGGGAGATATAATTCTTATAGGCGGCTTCTGCTTTTCCATGGTTCTTACCTGAACGGGAGAGGTCTGAGAGCGGAGAAGTATATTTTCTGTGATATAGAAGGTATCCTGAGTATCTCTTGCGGGATGATTTTCGGGTATATTAAGTGCTTGGAAATTGTAATAATCAAGCTCAACCTCGGGACCCTCGGCGATAGAAAATCCCATGCCGATAAATATTTCTTCAATTCTGCGCTGGATTTGAGTGAGAGGATGAAGCTTGCCAACCTTGATATCAGCGGCGGGCATAGTCACGTCTATTTTTTCCTCAATCAGCTTTTTCTGAAGCTCCTTCTCTTTGAGAGCTTGTGTAGCGGAGGACAGAGAATTTTCGATCTCGGTTCTTACTTCATTTGCTATCTGTCCGATTATAGGTCTTTCTTCGGCAGAAAGTGCGCCCATTCCACGAAGGACGGCGGTGAGCTCTCCTTTTTTGCCCAGATATTTAATTCTTATCTGTTCAAGGTCTGCGTTTTCTGCAGAGATAGCAGCAAGAGCTTCTTCTCTGATTTGATTAAGCTTTTCTTTCATTTTGATTCCTTTCGTATATAAGTAAAAATATTTATAAATAAAAATCCCGTCCTGAAAATAGGACGGGAAGACCGTGGTACCACCTAAATTCCGACAGCAAAGCTATCGGCACTCATTTGCCAATAACGGCGGCAACCGCAATTTGCTACTTGGAAAAAACCGTTTTCACAAAAAGCACTCCGAAGCGAAAGGCTACACCTTGTCTTGCAACCGCTCACAGCCACGGCGGTTTTCTCTGAAGCAAGAGAATAAAGCTTGCCGACTTCATCACAGTGTTTTACTAACCCGTATATTATAACACAAGATTTTGTATTTTGCAAGAGGAAATAACAAAAAATTATACGGCGTAAAGAATATTCCGATTTCTTATATCATTATCACTTATTCTGTCATTTACAGAATACGCATGCTTCTCAAGGTCACCGCATATTCCATCGGTAAGTGAGCGCTTTTTTAATTCTTCAATGATTAAGGCTGAAATATCCTCTATCATATCGTATTTGAGCTTTGAATTTTCTGATGTGTTTTCCGAGGAAATGAGATATTCGAGAGAATAGGACAGATTTGATAATTTTTCAAGCTCACTCAATGCCCGAAAGCTCCATTTATAGTAGGGCATATATTTTCCGTTAAGTAAAAAGATAACCTGCATGGTACTCTTAACAAATTCAATCGCCGCAAGCTGAGCGGCACCGGTTTCTCCGCGCGCGATACATCTGGGGTAATTATACTGACCCGATTGAGCCATAATAAGCAGATTTCCCGCAAGCTTCTTTAAAAATACGTCCTCCGGCATAGCTGAAAGCCCCTTGCGGATATTTTCAAAAAGACCGCTGTCGTCACGGAATATCTCTCCTCCCGTAACCTCGGCAAGTGAATATTCGGGCACTAAAAACCATTCATCGTTGCTAAGCTTTCCCGTGGGCGAGCCTACTTTTTCCAAAAGAAAATCCGAAAGCCGTATAACACCGTGTCTTTTCGAGCCAACAGGAGCAACAGAGCACCGTGAAAAGCCCATAAATTCCTTTGGAAGCTTTGCGTAAGCACGCTCAAGAGCAAACTCGACCTTTGAGTCAATAATGTCTTCGCCGGGAAGAAAAATACAAAAAGCGGGTTCAAAATCGTGGTCGGTAGAAATATCATCGTCAAACCCAAGACATTCGGATCCACTGCCCACAAGACCTATCGCAACATGCCCTATATATTCGGGAAAATCCCTCTCAAGCATTGGAGTTCCATATTCAAGATAATATTTTTTAGAAAGCTCAAGACCCTTCATAAATATGTTTAGCCCTTTCCTTAAGTTCATTCTCATAGAGAAAATAGCCGTAATATCCAAAAACAGACGCGCACTTTTCACACACAAAAGCATAATAGCCATCGGTGTCATACTTGTAGACGTCAAGCAAAGAGGATGCCTCATCAAGACGCTTGTGTATTTCCTCGTCTGCGTCAAGCAGCCCTTTTTCGGCTTCAAGCGTTGAAGCAATATTAAGATGAGTGATAGCTTGCTCAAGCTCGCCCTTTTCAATATTAGCCATTACCGAAAGGGCACGGTCATAGAAAGAATATGCCTCCTCAAAACGCTCAAGGTCGGATAGAGTCAAAGCCATGTTGTTATAAAGACCGCCAAGGCGTGAGTCAGTGTCGCTAAGATTCTTTTCGTAGATATCCATTGCTCTTTCGAATAAGGGCAGGGAGCTTGATGCTTTTCCAAACGCCTTATAGGCGGTAGCCACGTTTATATAGGTGGTAGCCGCGCTTATGGATTCCTCCATACCAAGCCTTTTTAATGTATCTAAGGCAAGAGAAGTGTAGAAAAATGTTTGTTCCTCTTTTGTTATCTTTCTGGATAATCCTATTAACTCATTGCACAATAGAAGCTCCGCACGCTCATCCTTTGATGCCTGAGCCTCATCAAGCCAATATTTTAAATGCCGCTCGGCACCAATATAATCATTTTTTGCAAAATAACTGTCAAGCTTTTCCAAAATTCGTTTTGTATTCATAGTTCCTCACAAAATTAAGGTGTGTTTATTAACAGCTCGATAAATTGGAATTTACTTGTTTTCTTTATCTTGCTTGGAAACCAGAATGATTGAACCGACAAGCAAAGCAACACCAAGAGTGAAAAATAGACATCCCATTATTGTATTTAGCTGATTAGCAAAAAAGCCAATCACTCCAGCACCGACAGCGCAGCAAATTAATTGAAATGTCTTTTTCATAAAATATCCTCTAACAAATTCTTATTTATCGATTAGATTATACCACAAAAAAGTAAAAATCGCAATCCTTTTTGAGAAATAGCAGAGAGAGGGATTCGAACCCTCGTGTGCTTGCGCACAAACTGATTTCGAGAAATACAATTCGTATCACAATCCGTCCCTCTGCGTCCCTAATTTTCAAAAAATCCACCGATTTTTCCGCATTTCTTCCGCCCATCTGTCAGATTTTTCGGAAAAGTGATAGAAAAGTGATAGAAAACGAGGATTGGTCGTCACTGATTTGATTGAACATTGTCATTAAGATACTTATTTGCAAGAACTTTCAATTCGTCAACGGTAATGCTATTTAACAAGCCACTTTCTGCATTTTCAATTTGTTCAATAACTCTATTGTCTGTTATTTCATCACGTTGTATTGCTTCTGGAATATCTTTTAAAAAATCATATAAATCTCGAATGGTATTGGATGCATTTAAACAACCGATTTTTTTCAATGACGCGCTAAAAGTACGTAATGCCCCAATTTTGTTTTCGATTATCCACCCCGATAAACCGTCTCCTTCTATAACGGAGAAACTTGTTAGAGTGAAATAAATTGTTTTCATGTATGACGGAATATCTTTTTTGTTTCTAAACAGTTGATTAATAGATACATAGGCAATTATGCTGTCAATGTCTCGTGCCAAATCAGGAGTTAATAGATTCTTTAAATCCTCTCGTAGATTATGATCTTCAGTATCATCAGCACTTAAGACTTGTGTAAACAATCGTTCGTATCCTATTATAGCATCGTGCTTTTTCATAAAATCCTTCTCATTGGAAGAGAAGGCGGACTTGATTTTCTGTTCAAGGATTTTTTTGTTTGTTATTGGATCTAAATTCAAAAAATATCTTATTCTTAAAATCCAAATATCAAAGCTATTTTTATGCCAAAGATTAGCACACTCCATTTTTGTTTTGTATTCTTCTGTTTCAAGAATCGGAACGATGTCTTTTAATAGTTCCAAGGTTGCATCAGAAAATAATATTGGATCTTGTCGATATATAGTCTCTGCATCTGAATATAAATCACGACATAGATCTCTTCGTTCTTCCTCGTAAACAAACTGCATTTTTGAAACATATTCAATAACTAAATTAAATACTTTTATTATCATTACTTTTTCTCCGATATTTTGTTAAAAAGCTTTTTAACAAAAAAGGTTATTATAAAAACTTGAATGCATCCGTAATATTTTCGTTGCCTTTAGCATTGTACCACAAATATGTGAATTTTTCAATAACATTTCAAAATCCGCTGGACTTTTATGTCCTTCTATGATATTGTAGTGTTGCGATCTTTACGGTACGTTCGTCGGCAAATGAACGGATTAAAATGGAAATAATACAAAACTAATAGAAAACGCGGATTGGTCGTCACTAAAACACATTGAATTTTTTGAAAAAATATGATATAATATCCTTACATACTTTGACAACCGTGAGGGATTTAGCAATGAACAATGTAACAATACGTTTAGAAACCGAAAAAGATTATAGAGCAGTTGAGGAGCTTACACGCGAGGCGTTTTGGAATGTTTACGTCCCCGGTGCGAGTGAGCATTATTACGTTCACATGATGCGTAATCACCCCGACTTTATTCCCGAGCTTGCATTCGTGCTTGAGCTTGACGGCAAGATCATCGGAAACATTATGTATACAAAGGCATGGCTTGAGGACGAGAACGGTGAGCGCAAGGAGATCCTCTCATTCGGACCGCTTTGCGTCGCACCCGAATATCAGAGACAGCGATTCGGCAAGCTTCTCATTGAACATTCCTTTGAGGTTGCACGAAAGATGGGCTACGACGTGAACATTAACTTTGGCAACCCCGGAAATTACGTAAGCCGCGGATTTGTGAGCTGCAAGAAAAAGAACGTTAGCTTTGTTGTGGGCGGTAACTATCCCACGGCGCTCCTCGTTTGCGAACTTGTGCCGAACGTACTTGACGGAAAAAAGTGGATGTATATCCCCAGCACCGCCGCCGATTGTTGCGATGATGAAGCCGCCGTCGCTGCATTTGATGCAACCTTCCCGCCCAAGGAAAAGAAATGGATGCCCAGCCAAGAGGAGTTCTATATTTACAGACATTCCTCGGTGGTAAGATAGAAAAAAAGGCAAAATCTTCGGATTTTGCCTTTTATTTTGGTGTTTTGCCGAACTTGTTCCGTGCTTCGCGATATGATGTTATGCCACAGTAGGCGGCAAGCTTTATGCGCTAAAGGGAAAAGGGCTACCGTGCGGTAGCCCTTGAGTTATAATTTCTCCATACGCAAATTAGCCTGCTCATATTCATATTCACGTTCTATCTCAAAGTGGAT
>CAJGCD010000079.1 GCA_904501715.1 uncultured Clostridia bacterium | reverse complement strand
CAACAAAGGTAGATACGGTTACAGAAGAATTTGCGCTGTTTTGAAATCCAAAGGCTACGCCATTAACCATAAAACCGTGTTAAAACTGATGAAATCGCTTAATTTGCGCGGTAAACAAAGCAAAAATGGCAAATACCATTCCTACAAAGGAGAGGTTGGCAAGATAGCAGATAATCTGCTGCATAGGGATTTTTATACAGACAAGCCTTTTGAAAAACTAACAACCGATGTTACAGAGTTCAAGATCGGCGATGAAAAAGTGTATCTTTCTCCGGTGCTCGATATGTTCAATCGTGAAATAGTATCTTACTCTATTTCTACAAGTCCTAACTTGTGGCAGACTAGAGAAATGTTAAATGGGCTGTTTGAAAAGCTCCCTGCCGATGCACGACCACTGTTTCATTCTGATCAAGGCTGGCAATATCAGCATGCTGAATATCAACGGCTTCTTGCAGAGTATAACATTACGCAAAGTATGTCCCGAAAAGGAAACTGCATGGATAATGGCATAATGGAAAATTTCTTCGGCAGACTGAAAGTTGAGATGTATTACGGCGAAAAATTTGAATCTCCTCGGGGATTCATTAAAAGTTAGAAGAATACATACATTACTACAACAACGAGAGAATCTCTCTTAAACTAAAAGGAATGAGCCCAGTTCAATACCGAGCTCATTCGCAATCAATTTAATATTTATTTTGTCTAAACTTTTGGGTTCACTTCAAGACTACTCTGTGGTTTTTTCAGGTGGTGGAAACAACTGAATTCGAACCTGCGACATCCTGCTCCCAAAGCCGTAAAAGCCTGCAGTGACGGGCTTTTTTAGCACTTTTGACTACATTCAGAACGGAAGTTTTTTTGTTTAACGCTTTCGTGTACGTTGTGTGAGTGTAGTCTGAGCGTGAAAGTGGTCAGTTATGTGGTCAAACTTTTGAGTATCAAAAATTGATATACTTAAATAATCATAACCACCGGTTCAAACGGTGGTTACGATTATCTATTTAGAAAAATATACAGTTATCTTCATCGAAGGTTTGGCTTTTGATAAAATTTATATACATCCGTTTTTGCGCAGGAAATCACAGCAGTACAAGAATACGCCCGCACTCCAACCCATCATAGTTGGCGAGGTTGCGTGTCCCTCAACTTTGGTGGCAACAGTGCCGGTAACAACGTTGTACTTCTCCCAAAGATTGCCTGTTTCCTCAAAAGTGGATGCGACAAGCTTTGCATATTTTTTCGCAATACGGAGCGCATCATCCTTTTTTCCGTAATTCAGGAGTCCTTTAATCGCAATATAATGCTGGGGCGCCCAACCATGGGGATAATCCCACTGACCGTTTAAAAGGTTATCACTATTTTCACAGCAGGCAAGACCGTACTCGGTTTCAAAAATCGACAATGCTTTGACAATTTTATCTGCTTGCTCTTTAGTTGCAAGCTTTACCCAAAGCGGATAAAATGTTGCCACAGATAAAAGGCTTGATTGTTCACCTGTTACATAGTTAAGGTCACGGAAAGCGCCTGCTTGTTCATCCCAGAGAAGTTTATTTATCTTTTGCTGACGTTTGTCGGCACGCTCGTTCCAGAGTTTAAAATCATCCGCCTTTCCGAGAATCTCCGCAAAGTAAGCAGCATTTTTTTCGAGCATATAAAGAAGGCTTGCCAAGCAAATAGGGGCAATACTATGTCCGTTCCATCCGAATCGACTGGAGCAATCCCAGCCGCTCTCAAAAATAGCAAGTGCATTTCGTCCCCATTCGAGCTGTGTTTCTTTATCTTCGGGCATTTCTAATGAAAATCTCCTGCACAAATGTGCGGCACACTCGATAAGTCTGCCCTCATCGGTTGTAGAGGTTGAATAACAATTAAGACCATTCGGCGTTGAACGTTTATTTTCCCAATAATCGTATTCTTTTATGACTGCGGGATAAATATCACGTTCGAGCCAAGCTTTATCTTCGGTGATTTCAAAAATTTCTCGTGCCATCTGTGAAAAGAAAGGCGGCTGACTTCTGTCGAGAGAACTCACAACGCTTGCATTAGGAACAAAACCATATTTATTAATGAAATACACCATATTATCAACATTATTCTTTGCCTGTGCAACATTGTCGGAAAGGATAAGACCGACATTGGTAAAATATGTATCCCAATAATACATTTCAGTAAAAAAATCATCTATCGAAGGAACAGTATAGGGAAACGGAATAGTGATAAATTCATCGTCACCGTTACGAGGTGGTTTTATAGTTCCACTCCAATTTGCTTTGATAAAGTTTCCAATTTTTGAATACATAATGTTACCCCTAAAAATAAAATAGTTTGTGAGAAATTTTTGGAAAAGCAGTTGAAACACAGATAAACCTTAAAGTCAATATCATTTTTGATTTTAGATACGCTTTTGTTTCACATTGCTTAATCTTCTGCATTGAACAAAACAACTACTTTCAAATATCCGACCAATACATTTTACCATAATCTATAGAGTTTGTCAATCTATAGAGTTTGTCAAGTGGAATAAGCGATTTTTTGAAAAAGTCAAGCCGCAGTTTTTCTGCTTGGCTAACTTCTGATTTAAGTAGTTATGCGTTTTCGATTTCAGCATCGTGAGCATTCTTTTTAACGCTTTCAATACCTTTAAGGCAAGAAGCTTCGCACTGTAAACTTCAGAAGTTACGATAACCTAAGCGTTACCCGCGACAAGGTCGAATTTTACACCGGATGCGTTTTTTTAACAACAAATTTTCCCATGATATTTTTTCCCATTTTCTTTTTTTCGCGTATGCGATATTTTAAAATTATACAATTATATTACAAATTAAATTAGCGTTTCTTGACCACATACAGTGCGAAAAGTTTTTCGTTTGGCACTTTCGTGTGCGTTGTGTGCATGTAGTCAATGCGTGAAAGTGGTCAGTTGTGTGGTCAAAAACAGCGTACATTTTTAGCCATAAAAAATTATTTATTATCAAGAATCCACTCAAGCAGTTCTTCGTATTTCATATCGCCGGAAGCTACGGCAAAGCCTACACGAATTACTTCATCCACGCTCGGGTAAATCCGGATGCCGTTGACTTCAAGGAAAGTAAACATGATGTACATACCTATTCTCTTATTTCCATCAACAAAGGCGTGATTAGAGATCAAAGAATATCCAAGGCGTGCTCCCTTTTCTTCTTTTGACGGATACAGTTCTTTGCCGTCAAAAGTCTGAAACGCCGATTCAAGTGCGCTTTCAAGCAGTGCAATATCTCGGAGATTGGGATCCCCACCGGTTTCTTCGGTTATGAGCTTATGGAGAAGCAGAACCTTCTCTCTGCTGAATTTTATCATTTTGCAAGCTCCTCAAACGCACGGCGATACTTGCGCAAAATTCTGGCAGCAACGAAATCGATCTTTTCGTCGTCAGTCATTTCAATTGTGGTATCGTTTTCGATGTCTATAAGGCGGTATTTGGGCTTGTTATTCTTGAAAATATAAACTTCTCCTGCTCGGTCTACCATACGGGCAACTCTGGAGAAATTCTGGTTTGCTTCCGAGATCGGAACTATCTGTTCGGTATTGATGTTCATATGCACACCTCCTATAATACAAGAATATTATACACAAATTTTAGGATATTGTCAACCTAAAAAGTGTAAAAAGATTGTGAAGCACATAATAAGCTTGGTATGAACGATGCAATATTTGCACCACATAAAACAAAGAAAAGCGATGCTCCCGTTTTGCCGAGAGCATCGCTTTATGTTTTACTATGTTATTGAATCTTTACCGCTCAATCATTCAAGCCCGCGTCTGCTTGCCTGCGACCACAGATCAAGCTCACGGGAATATATGGCATCGCCCATATATATGTCACGTGCGCGGAAATAATCCATTACATCGCGGATCTGCTTGAGCTCTGCCATAAGGCGCTCGTCCGTCATTTCCGCCGGCGGAGTTAATGTACCGTACCAGTCCGGCTGCTTTCTGTAATCTTCAGGCGGCAGGGGATCGAGCTTAAGCTCTGTTTGGGTGACGGTCTTTTTCAGAGCTTCGATAAGTGCGCTGTTGTCTATCGGCACAACGTAGTAACGGTAAAGAAACGTTACGATCTGCGCACGGGTGCAAACCGTATCGGGCGTGAAGGCTGTACCACCGGTGCCTGCGGTGATACCGTTTGTCACCGCCCACGAAACCGCATTTTCCAGAGTTGAACCGTGGTCAATATCCGAGAACGGAACTACGTCGCCTATTTTAGCACCCGCCAAGCGCCAGAAGTATTCAACCGTAGATGCGCGCGTGCAAGGCGTGTTAGGTCTGAAATATTCGTCACTTGGAACGTGAACACCCTTTTCTCTTGCCCACAAAGCGGCTTTGTAGAAATAGTCGCTTTCCTTTATGTCAACGTAGAAGTTTACGATCTTGGAGCTTGGCTCGGGTGAGCCTGCCGCACGCCACATAAATGTGAGGATCTGTGCACGCGTACAGGTGCTGCTTGGCGAGAAAGTGGTATTACTTGTACCAACGGTGATACCTTTATCTACAGCCCAATTTACGGGAGCTATAAAATAGTCACCGTCTTTTACGTCAGAAAAGTCGACCTTCGGCACGCTCGGTGTGGTAGATTCGGATGCGGCATTCTTCAGAATCGAAAAATCGCCGTAGCTGTTTCGTCCGGTTGCCGGCGCATAACGCAGAACACCGTTCTTGACCTGAAGCACCATAAAGAGATTGTCAGGATAGTATTTGCCGCCGTAGTATGTCCACAAATATACATAGTAAGTTCCGTCATAATTCAGCGGAATATCGCCTTTTTCAAGATCCAGCGTGAGTGTGTTGGTCTTGCCGTACTTCATATTCTGCTCGCCAGAGTAGGAGATTATGCCGAACAGAGTATTCTGCGCAAGGACCTTGTCCCATGAGCTGAATTTTGTTCCATAGTAACCAAGGTCGGTGAAATCGCCGTAGCTTTTGCTCGTACCTGTTTCGCCTGCCGAACGCAGACGGTTGGTCATTACTGCCAGACGGCTGGTTGCAGATGCGGTATCCCAGCCAAAAGAAACCGTTACACTTTTAACGTCGTTATTGTCGTAATACGTTGCAGACGTAACCGTGATATCATCAGCTGCAGCTGAGGTCATTACGGTAAACAGTAATGCAGCCAAGCAAAGGCATAAAATAAAGTTCAAAATTCTTTGTTTCATTTTGTTGTCCTCCTGAAATTACAGTTTTGCGCAGTAGTCGGTTTACGGGAAATATCCTCTGAGTGCCACTTGACAGTTAAATACTACCACATATTTCGTATTTTTTTCTGATACTCTGCGCGAAATGTATTATTTTGCGCTACCAAATGTAATGGGATATACAGCTTTCCGAGAGAGATGCCGTCTTGTCATATTATAACTCTTGTGATAAAAAGCTCATCGTCTGCGGTGAATTGACAGTTACCGCCGAGCTTTTCTGTCATATAACGGATGCTTTGAGTGCCGTAGCCGTGTCCTCGCTGATTTGATACTGGGCGTCCGTTTGAAAAGACGGGCTTTTTGCTTATGGGATTTTTCACAGAAAGAAGAAGCTTGCCGTCTGCTGCTTTAAGCATAAGCGAAACGGTGCGCTGCTCAAGCGGAAGCTCTATTACTGCGTTGAGGGCATTGTCAAGTGCATTTGAGAGTATGGAAGAAAACATGATCTCATTTACGGATATGTTTTCAACGCCGACTGAATGGACAAACTTGACTTCATGCGCTTCACATTTTGCGTCAAAATCCGAGAGAACGTAATTTACGGTATCATTCGCGCAAAAACGCGTAGGCTTTGATCTGTCGACCTGTTCCGTGTAGGAATTTATCAAATCCCTTGCAGTCGCCTTATCGTCTGTATCAACACACACGGAAAGTGTAGCCAAAAACAGACGCAGATCGTGTCGGAGCATTTTAATTTCACGCTCGCTCCGTTTGAATGCTTCGAGCTCCTTTGCCTGCTCCTCGACGGTGATGCGTATTATCTGCTCGTTTCGCTCGGCATCGGACTTTTTCTCGT
>CAJGCD010000078.1 GCA_904501715.1 uncultured Clostridia bacterium | reverse complement strand
GGCTCAGGAATCGGGCGCTGAGATTACATATACGATTGAGAACTGTGTATCTCTCGGCTCGTGGATCTCGGCAAACGCGAATTCTATGAGTAATTCCACTATCAGCAGATGTATCGTAAGCGGAAGCGAAGAGATTGCTCCCGAAGGCTTTACGATAAGCGGAGACAGCAACACCTATGAGGCGGACAGCGCTGAGCTTGAAGATGCTCTTGACACTAAGGGTGTTCTGACCTACAAGAGGGAGAACATAAAGGCCATCTATGCGGCAGCAGCCAAGGTCGGGGATAGCAGCTTGGTATACGGCGAAATGGCGGAAGAGTTTGATACTGCCAGAAGCACTGCCAAAACATATGCTGTGCTTGTAGCAGACAACGAGCAGTACTTCACGGCACCTCAGAGCACCACCGACCTGGCTTATCAGACCCTGTATGATATTATGTATGGATATGATCCCGCACACTTTACGGTGTATATTCCCGAGGCTATAGCTCTCGAGGAGAAACAGACTATTACAACCATCGTAGATAATTTCTCGGTTATTTCGCGCCTTAACATAAACGTAAGCGGAGATTTTACTCTTCGTATGGCTGAGGACGACAATGTTTACGTAAAGTATTATCTGGAAAAAGAGGGCGGAGAAAAGGTAGACGCTAGCGGTCCTTTGTTTACAGTAGATGAGGGTAACGCGGATGCTCTGTATCACAGCTTTACTCCCAGAGTGGACAGGGACAACAGCAAAGCGGTTCCCGGGGAGTATAGCGGCAAGATCACCTTTGCTATACAGTACGTTCAGAAGGATATAGAAGCTTAAGATAAAACAGAAAGAGGAGTCCTATTATGTCAAAAAATCTAGTAATACTTATATCCATAGTGGCAGTTATAATCGCCATAGCCATATGCAGCGTAGTGCTTGTGCTGCTCCTGAACAAACAGGAGCAGCCAGCGCCGCCCAGCGGAGGAGTTATATTCGACCCCGACCAGGAGGACGATAAGAACTCACCGAACCAGAAGCCTGCGGCGGGAGGAGTTGCCATATCGGGCTTTGCCCAGGTTACCATCCCCCCCAACGTTACCGACATCAACGTTGACTTCAAGAATCCCATAGCAAACAAGGATAAGTACTATATGACCTTTGAGCTTCGCCTTCTTAACGACAGCGAGCAGGGATATGAGGTTCTGTACAAGTCGGGCAACGTAGAGGCAGGAAAGGCTATCAAGCAGATAACCATAGCCCACGGACTTGAGGCAGGCGAATACGACGCAATAATTCACGTTCAGCCTTACAGAATGGACGGAACGTCGGTAAACAACGCTAATCTTAATCTTAAGATAATCGCAAAATAACGCAAAGATGAATCTTTATAATACGGAAAGGAGAGGATGACAATGAAACACGTAATTTCTCTCATCCTCGCGACACTCTTGCTTCTGCTGTGTACCTTTCCCGCTTTTGCGGAAATAGAAGGACACCTCATAGAGGGAGACGCTTCCAATAAGTACGGCGATGTGGACGTGGACGTTTCATATATATGGGGAAATAAGCTGGATGCGGACGGAGCCTCTCAGGAGATTGACGTGTCGTATAATATGAGTCAATACTACGAGGTGTATATACCCGCTGAGGTGACCCTGAAAAAGGGAGAAGAGGTATCCCAAGAGCTGTCTGCTAAGAGAGTTGTGGTGGATCGAAATAAGGCACTTACGGTTACTGTAAGTAGCGAAAATTATGAGGGCGGATGGTCGCTCTTGGGAAGCGAAGGGCAAAAGCTTCGTTATTCGATAAAATCAAACGGCGTTGAGGTTTCAGACAACGGAGCTGTGTTCAACTGTCCCGGTGGAACTTCCGCTAAGACGGAAACGATCGCCTTTTCGCTTCTTGGGAATCCAAGCTACGCGGATATGTATACGGACACACTGACCTTTACAATATCTGTAAAATAGCTCCTTGCCTGATTGGAAAATATACTGTAAAAGCACGAGGATATGCCTCGTGCTTATGTATTTATGTGCCTTGCAATTTATATATGTAGATTCCAATATACTTTTTGGGGATTTGTTTACAATGCTGATTTTTTGTGTTAAACTTGATTTTCTCTTTACGATACCTGCGGACTCGTAATGAGCGGTGACGCTAACATTGTAGTAAGCGTTGACCACGAGGATAAGCTTACGGATAGATTTAAGATTGAAGAGACCGTTACCTCTGTGAAGTGGCTTGACGACGGAAGTGACGTTGCATTTGTACAGAAGGACGGAGTAGTGACTGTATCTCCGGGTTCTTATCACTATGGAACCGACCTTGTGGTGCGTATAGCTAAAATAGAAACAAAATAAAATGAAAAGGGGCTGTTTCATTTAGCGCAGAACAAAAACACACGAAAGTAAATAATAAAAAATACCGCTTTATTATCAGTAATTTTGGTAATAAAGCGGTTTTTTTGGTAGAAATTCTTACGAATTTCGATTTTTATGTGTGTTTTTTAGCCGCGCTTTGGCTCTCTGGCGTACCTTTGTACGCCGACGAGAACCAAATCACGACTTCTGCATCTAAATGAAGCAGCCCCGAGCTTTTTTGAGGGTTTGACAAGCAGAGAAAAATATGATATAATAAATAGGTAAATTTTCCTTTTACAGGGAGAGATTATGAAGTATAGAGTTCTATTCCTTTTTATTATAATATTTTCTCTTTTTGTTTGCCTTGTTGCCTGTAACCGAGCGGATGCAGAGCATATCCACAGCTTTAGCGAATGGAATATTGTCAGCGAGGCAAGCTGTACCGCTGAGGGACTTATGGCTCGCCAATGCAGCGAATGTGGGCAGAGTGATGAGCATACGGTGGAGAAGCTTATGCACTCGCTTGAAAAGCAGAGCGAGGTAACGGCAACCTGTGATACCGAGGGTTATACCGTGTATGCCTGTGAGTGCGGATATTCGCACAGGGCTGACTACGTACCGCCTATTGGTCACAAGCTTGAAAATACGGTTACCCCCGCTACGTGTACTTCGCAAGGATATACTCATTATGAATGTCAGCTTTGCGATTATAAGTTTGACGGCGATTTCGTTATGCCGCTGGCTCATAAAAACAGCAAATCCGAAAGATTTTACGCTACTGTGAGAGCCTCAGGCTACACACAGTACACCTGTGACGATTGCGGACATATATATAAGGAAGATTATGTGAGCTATTCGGATATAGTCACGGGTGCGGAGGTGGAGAACACCGCGGTGTTGAAGAAGGGTATAGATACCTCTAAATACAACCATAAGACGGGCGCTACCAGTGACGACCTGCTGCCTATGGATTGGGCGGCACTTAAGTCGGCGGGCGTTGAGTTCGTTATACTTAAGGCAGGCTCAAGCATTGAAAAGGATCCCGCGTTTGAAGCCGATTACGCTGCGGCTCGCGCGGCGGGACTGGAGGTGGGAGCGTATTTTTATGCTTATTCCACCACAGTGGGCGAAACAGTGGAGGATGCCAATACCCTGCTGGGATGGCTTGAGGGGAAGAAGTTTGAATATCCCATATATTTCGATATTGAGGATAAGACGCTTGCGGGGTTGGGCAAGGAGCATCTTACCGATATGTGCGTTGCCTTTGGTGAGGTGCTGCAGACGGCAGGATATTATGCGGCGGTTTATGCCAATAACGAGTGGCTGTATAACCTGTTGGACACCCAGAGGATAAAGTCTTTGTTTGACGTATGGTACGCAAGATATCCTTTTGATACTCAGGACGAGGAACAGAGCTTCGCTTTTGACACGGAGGATTTTTCTTGGAATGAGGGAAAATACGACAAGCAGATGGGTATGTGGCAGTTTACCGAAAAGGGAAGGATAGCTGAGTTTGAGTGCGATTTTGATTTTAACTATTCGTATAAGGACTATCCGTCCGTAATGAAGGAATGGGGTCTTAACGGATTTTAAAAAAATATTACAATTTTTCAAAAAAGACTTGACAAAAGTAAAAGTATGTGATAAAATACTTGGGCGTGATTGAGAGAGCCTTTCTCGGTCACCCCGAATATGCGGCGTTAGCTCAGCTGGATAGAGTGTTTGGCTACGAACCAAAAGGTCGGGGGTTCGAATCCCTTACGCCGTGCCAAAAAAGCGGATAGCACGAAAGTGCCATCCGCTTTTTTGTTATTTTGTATAGCCGTTCAAACCCCATTTTTCCATCGTAGCACTGTAATCCTTATATACGTAGTTGAAGTCAAAGCTTCCGTCAATACCGTCTATAACTCCGCTTTGGGTGTATTGCCACATTCCCATCTGCTTGCCGTATTTTTCCTCGTTCCACGTAGGAACGGTGGTGCCCGGGTATCGGGCATACCAGATGTCGAAGAGCGTTACCATCTTTGCTGTGTCGAGAATAGCAGTCAGCCACGTATGGTTGGTGTACAGCCCCGCGTAATAGCCGTTTGATTGCAGCTCTTCAAGAAAGGTGACGCACATATTGCTCAGATAATTTTTGCCCAAGTCCGTAAGAGAAGGGTCTTCGAGGTCAAGGTATATAGGATATTCAAATTGCTTGCCCTCCAGCCACAGCAACAAGGATTGGGCATCCCTCAATATGCCTTGAGCGGTAGTGGAGTAAGTGTAGAAATATGCGCCTACCTCAAGCCCTGCCGCTTTTGCTCCTGTGTAGTCCATCTCAAAGGTGGGCTCTATGCCGCTTTTGGTGCTTCCTGCCTTCAAAATAACAAAATCAAAGCCCGAGGATTTGATAAGTGACCAATCAAGCGGGAGGTAATCGCCGCTTGCGGGGTCTATTTGGTGATTCCATCTGGAAACGTCTATTCCTCTGTGTAGAACCTGAGTGTTTGCCGTGTAGGCACTCTCAAGTATATCGCTGTAATAAACGTAATCTCCAAGATAAGTGTAAGAGCATTGACAGGTGTATTTCGTATATCCTGACTTGGTGGAGGTGGGCAGAAAGCTCTCGCTTGTGAAATCGTGACCCAAAGGCTCGGAGAAATCACTCTCAAAGCTGTAGTCACAGGAGGTGCAGGCGTACAGACGGTATCCTTGCTGCGTGCAGGTGGGGTCGATTATGCTGCATTCCAAAGAATGCTCAGTAGGAGGAAGAAAATCCGAAAAAAAGGAATAACCGCAGTGGCAGTAGTAAAGTGTATGCCCCTCGCTGTCGCAACTTGGAGGGGAGACCATTTCCTTAAGCTCGTGTCCTATGGGAGCGGTAATATCCGAAATATATTGATAGGAACACTTTTTACAGGTATTTACCGTTCTTCCTTCCTTAAGACAGGAGGGCTTTTCCACCGATATATCAAAGGATTTGTGTGAGCAATTGGCAAATCCGTGGTCATATAGTATTTTTCCGAAGAAAATGGCAAAGAATAGACTTAGTGAGAAAATTAGGATAAGAATTATGCAAAAAACCTTTTTCACGCGTTTTTCTCCCAAGATATGATTTTGTATATAGTATATATGCAACAAAAAATGGAATTATTCTTGTGAAAACTGTTCAAAAGAGAAAAACAAAAATTTTTCAAAAAAACTTAAAAAAAGGTATTGACAAGGCAGAAGAGGTGTGGTATAATACTAAGGCTGTCGCGGAAAAGGGCAGTGAAATGGTCATTGAAAATTGAACAACAAGAGATAAGTACAAAGCAATTGTAAGTGCGAAATACTAATCTCGTCGATAAGAGTTATATATACTCAACAAAGTAAAAGAAGCTAAGAAAGAATAGCTCGAAAGAAGATTTTAGCTCGGGAGACCGAGATAAGATACAATTATTTCGAGAGTTTGATCCTGGCTCAGGATGAACGCTGGCGGCGTGCATAACACATTCAAGTCGAACGGAGCTCAACTGTTTAATCCTTCGGGAAGCGACGGTTTAGCTTAGTGGCGGACGGGTGAGTAACGCGTGAGCAACCTGCCTCTGTTTGTGGGATAACGTCGGGAAACTGACGCTAATACCGCATAACGCATAGGAATCGCATGTTTTCTATGCCAAAGATTTATTGAACAGAGATGGGCTCGCGTCTGATTAGGTAGTTGGTGAGGTAACGGCCCACCAAGCCGACGATCAGTAGCCGGACTGAGAGGTTGAACGGCCACATTGGAACTGAGATACGGTCCAGACTCCTACGGGAGGCAGCAGTGGGG
>CAJGCD010000077.1 GCA_904501715.1 uncultured Clostridia bacterium | reverse complement strand
CCCTTAACGTCGGAAACTACCGAAAGCTCCTGTCCTGTCACGGCATTCACAAGGCTTGATTTACCCGCATTACGCATACCGAAAAAGCCTATATGTATTCGCTCGGCGGATACAGCTTCATTAAGTCCCATAAATCTCCTTTCCAAGCCATCAGAAGCGGAAATCTCTTCTGTTTGATGCCTTTATATTCTCTATATTTTCTTTAGCTATGCCTCTTACCTTCTCGTTAGGTATCTTGTTAAGCTCTTCTTCTATAAGCTCAAAGCCTATTTTCTTTGTTTCGTCGCTGGCATAGTCAACAAGATATTCGGTAAGAGTCATAAGAGCATTGGGATGACAGCAGTTAAGTATCTGTCCGCTCTTGCAAAGGCTCATAAATCTGTCGCCCGTTCTTCCCTCTCTGTAACAAGCGGTACAGAAGGACGGAATATGTCCCATCTTCATAAGCCAACCTACGACCTCGTCAAGGGTGCGCTGGTCGGATACGTCAAACTGCTCGGAGTCGTGAGGACGCTCCGCCTCGGTGTAACCGCCTACCGAGGTACGCGACGCACCGCTTATCTGCGATATACCGCAGTTGAGCACCTTGCCTCTTACCTCCTCGGATTCTCTTGTGGAGATTATCATTCCCGTATAAGGAACGGCTATACGAATACAAGCTATTATCTTCTCAAAAAGCTCGTCGGAAATAGAGTTATCAAATGCGCTGGGGTCAATATCGTCAGCCTTTTTAAGTCTGGGGACGCTTATGGTGTGCGGTCCCACGCCGTGAACAGCCTCAAGGTGCTCCGCGTGCATCATAAGTCCTACAAATTCGTACTTGTAAAGCTCAAGTCCGAAGAGCACTCCAAGTCCTACGTCGTCAATTCCGCCCTCCATAGCTCTATCCATAGCCTCAGTATGGTAATCATAGTCGTGCTTAGGTCCTGTGGGATGAAGCTTCAGATAGCTCTCCTTGTGATAGGTCTCCTGAAAAAGTATGTAAGTGCCTATTCCAGCATCCTTGAGCTTGCGGTAATTTTCCACGGTAGTAGCGGCAATATTAACGTTTACTCTGCGGATAGCTCCGTTCTTGTGCTTGATGCTGTAAATTGTATCTATGCACTCAAGAATATACTCTATGGGGTTATTTACAGGGTCCTCACCCGCCTCTATGGCAAGACGCTTATGTCCCATATCCTGAAGCGCTATTACCTCACGGCGCACCTCCTCCTGAGTAAGCTTCTTTCTGGCTATGTGCTTATTTTTAAGATGGTAGGGGCAGTACACACATCCGTTTACGCAATAGTTGGAAAGATATAGGGGCGCGAACATTACTATTCTGTTACCGTAAAAGGCCAGCTTTATCTCCTCGGCAAGCTTGAACATCCTTTCGGTCATCTCGGGAATATCGCAGACAAGAAGAACAGCTGCCTCTCTGTGGGAAAGTCCAGCGCAGACCGTGCCGTTTTCGGTCTTTTTAGGTCTTGCCTTCTCCAGTATTTCCTCTATAAGCGCTCTGTTGCTCTTATTAGCCTCTGCGTATTCAAGAGTTGCGAGTATCTCTCCGTCGTTTATAAATTCTTCTGCTTTAAGTGATTTGGGGTCGTAAAGTGCCATTTTTATATTTCCTTTCAGTCATTAAATTTGTGTTTTTGCGTCACCTCTGTCGCACACTATCTCGTAGCCTATGGAAAGCATACGCGATTTAAGCTGGTCAAGGGCCTGTGCCGACTCGGCATTAGTATATAGCTTATTGTTATACAACTCGTATTTTTTGCGGGTATCCGCGGGTGAAAGATTAGGCATAACCACGTTAGCTCCCGCAAGGATCCCCTTCTCTCTTCCGTTTCCGTCTATGCTTCCCAAAGCAGTCGTGGCGGGAAGAAGAATATTAGGACGTATAAGCCTTATTATAGACAACAGGTAGCAGGTAAGCTCCGCGCTTCCCGCGGGACGGTCGGCAAATACGGTTGCTTTATGAGGTATAAACGGACCTATACCGCACATATGGGGCTTGAATTCCTCTATAAATTTAAGGTCTCTCGCGATATCCTTATTGGTTTGATATGGTGAGCCTACCATAAATCCGCAGCCCGTTTGAAAGCCTATTTCCTTAAGGTCGTGAAGGCAGTTAATTCTATTATGCCAGCTCATCTCCTTGGGATGGAGCTTGGCGTAGTGCTCGGGGTTTGCCGTTTCGTGTCTTAAGAGATATCGGTCAGCACCTGCCTCATACAGCCTTTGATAGCTCTCTCGGCTTCTCTCTCCAAGTGAAAGAGTTACGGCGCAGTCGGGATATTTCTCTTTTATTTCTTTTATTATAGAGCAGACCGCCTCGTCGGTAAAATAAGCATCCTCTCCGCCCTGCATTACGAAGGTTCGAAAGCCTAAGGCATATCCCTCGGCACAGCAAGAAAGTATCTGCTCGGGTGTCAGGCGATAACGCTCGCACTCGGAATTTCCGCCTCTTATACCGCAATAAAGACAGTTGTTTTTACATATATTGCTTATCTCTATAAGACCGCGGATAAACACCTTGTTTCCGTAGTGCTTCTTACGCACCTCAACGGCTCTTTCGGTGGCGTAGGCTACCGCCTCTGGGGTTGGGTTTGCCACAAGAATTTCGTATTCGTCAAGGGTAAGCGAGCCGCTTGCTTGAAGCTTATCTATAAGCTTAATTATTTTTTCTGTCATATTATTTCGAGTAAGCGGTCTTTACGCTTATTCCCTCAAGATTTCCTACTTTACCCGCAAGAGCTGAAATAATATCCTGCGGCGCATCTATTGCAATGCTTACTACGTTGATATTTCTATCTCTGTACGGTATTCCCATACGTCCTATGATATACCTTCCGTAGTCGTGCAGAAGCGCGTTCAATGCCTCAACCGAGTCTGTATTTTCAACGATTATTCCCATTACCGCTATTCTTGTTTCCATATATCCTCCTAAAAAATAATAGCCATACCCCGACAGGTATGGCTGTGCTTCTGCGCACTTATTTTCCATACCTTCAAGTCAGAGCTTACGCTCTTGTTGTCAGGAACAGTTTTATTTCATACGTATTATATCATATAAAAGTCGCCTTGTCAACACTTTGACAAAAAAATAACACTTTCCTCAAAAAGAAAAAAGAGCGCATTGCGCTCTTTTATTCTTTTAGTCAGCGTATACGCTAACCTGCTTTTTAGCCTTTGTCTTCTGCTCGAACTTAACCTTACCGTCGATAAGAGCGAAGAGTGTATCATCCTTACCGATACCAACGTTGTTACCGGGATGGATAGCTGTTCCTCTCTGTCTTACGATAATGTTACCGGCGAGAACTGCCTGTCCGTCAGCCTTCTTTACGCCAAGGCGCTTAGACTCACTGTCACGGCCGTTTTTGGTAGAACCAACACCTTTTTTATGAGCAAAGAACTGCAAACTAAGTCTCAACATTATTCGTTCCTCCGTTAATTAATGTAATTTTTTGTACAAACTTTAGATTGTGATGCTTTCAGAATCAGACATAGTCTATATCCTTGACCTCTACGTCAAGAAAATCGTAATACTCCTCGCGAAGCTCACTGAGCTGATAAAAATACGACATAAAGAGTCCCGATACCGCATATCTCTTGCGCTCGTCCTCCTCGAACTCTAAGAGAGCCGCCTTGGAACGAACCATTATATGCGTCGCGCCCTCGTCTATGGTGTATTCCACATCGGACGCGTAAGCCACCTCTACGGTATTGATAACCAGCATAGTCATAGCCGACAGTGCCGAGCAAAGGATGTCATCCCCCGCGTGACCGTAGCCCGTATGACCGTGCTCCTCGAAGCCGTAAAAGACTCCTCCGCTTCTGAAAAAAACGATTTTGGTCATTTCAGAAATTAACCCTGAATGGACAGGATCTGAACCTTGGTGTAAGGCTGTCTGTGACCAATCTTCTTCTTCTCGTTCTTCTTAGCCTTGTACTTGATTACATAGAGCTTTTTGCCCTTGCCGTTAGCAAGAACCTTTCCGCTGACAACAGCGCCTTCAACGTTAGGAGCACCTACCTTGAAGTCATTACCCATGGATACTGCCTTGACACAGTCGAAATTAACTGTATCACCCTCGTTAACGTCGAGCTTCTCGATATAGATTATATCGCCCTCGTTAACCTTGTACTGCTTTCCGCCAGTTTCAATAATTGCGTACACGAAAAGCACCTCTCTTTCTTTATAGACTCGCTAAGCGCGGGTGGCGACAAGCGCACTTAAAAGACCCGCCAATATGCGGCATTGTATATTATACCAAGTTGTCTTTGATTTGTCAAGTGTTTTTTTGCTTTTTTTCGATATTTTTTCAAAAAATTTTACCGCGCTCCAAGAAGCTCAAAGAACGCGGTATTTTGGGGTAATTTCCTATTATTTCAGCTTAGCGAGAGCCGCAAGAACACCGTCAAGATTTTCTCTGTACTTAGCGAGCTTTGCCTTTTCTCCCTCCACAACGGCTGCGGGAGCTTTAGCCACAAAGCCCTCGTTAGAAAGCTTCTTCTCAAGGCGGTCTATCTCACCCACCAGCTTCTTCTGCTCTCCCTCAAGTCTTTCTCTTTCCTTCTCGGTATCAACTATATCAGCCATTGGCAGGAAAATCGTTGCCGAGTCTGTAACTATACGTACAGCGTCGTCAGCCGAGAAGCTTTCCTCGAAGCTCTCGCCTATCTCTACCTCGGAGGCAGATGCCAGACGAGCGAAGAAAGGAACGGTATCCTCATTGAAAGCATCCGTATACTTAGTTGCGATATACACCTTTGCCTTGCGTGAAGGAACTACGTTCATTTCGTTTCTTCTCGCGCGTATCGCCTTTATGGCAGTAATAACACGGTTCATCTTTGCCGCGTCTGCTTCAAACACCAAAGCATCGCTGTAAGCAGGATACTCGGATATCATTATGCTCTCGCAATCACGGGGCAAGGACTGGTAAATCTCCTCGGTTATGAAAGGCATAAAGGGGTGAAGCAGCTTGAGTATTCCCGTAAGAACGAAGCCGAGAACCTTCTGCGCTATCTCGTTGCCCTCACTGTCCTTATCGTTAAGGCGAGCCTTGCAAAGCTCAATATACCAGTCGCAGAATACGTCCCAAGTAAAGTCATAAATCGAGGAAAGAGCAACTCCCACCTCAAATTTATCAAGAGAAGCCGTAACACTTGCGGCAAGCTTATTGAACTCGTGAAGTATCCACTTATCCTCCGCCGAAAGCTTTGCCTCCTCGGGAAGCTTTATTTCATCTATCGTGAGATTCATACGAACAAAGCGCGAAGCATTCCAAAGCTTATTCGCAAAGTTTCTTGCCGCCTCTATCTTCTCGTCCGAGAAACGCATATCGTTTCCGGGGCTGTTGCCCGTAGCAAGCGCAAATCTGAGGGCGTCTGCGCCATACTTATCTATTATCTCAAGGGGGTCTATTCCGTTACCAAGGGATTTAGACATCTTTCTTCCCTGAGCGTCACGAACAAGACCGTGAATGAACACAGTGCTGAAAGGCTTCTGTCCCATATGCTCAAGTCCCGAGAATATCATTCTGGATACCCAGAAAGTAATGATATCGTATCCTGTTACAAGAACGCTTGTAGGATAGTATTTCTTCAGGTCCTCTGTCACATCGGGCCAGCCCAGCGTCGAGAAGGGCCAAAGCGCCGAGGAGAACCAGGTATCAAGAACGTCGTTATCCTGACGAACCTTGCCGCCGCACTTGGGGCATACGGTGATATCCTCCTTGGATACCGTCATTTCTCCGCAGCAGTCGCAATAGAAGGCGGGAATTCTGTGTCCCCACCAAAGCTGACGGGAGATACACCAGTCGAGGATGTTATTCATCCAGTTGAAGTAATTCTTGGAAAATCTGTCGGGAACGAAGTTGATAGAGCCGTTCTCAACTGCCCCGATAGCAGGCTCGGCAAGAGGCTTCATCTTAACGAACCACTGGTCCGAGGTAAGAGGCTCAACGGTGGTTCCGCAACGGTAGCAAACGCCTACGTTGTGGTCGTGAGGCTCGGTCTTTACAAGATAGCCCTCTGTCTCCAGGTCTGCAACCAGCGCCTTACGGCAGGCATATCTGTCCATACCCTCGTACTTTCCTGCGTATGCGTTCATAGTAGCATCGTCGTTCATAACCTTGATCTGCTCTAAGTTGTGACGCTGTCCTACGAGGAAGTCGTTCGGATCGTG
>CAJGCD010000076.1 GCA_904501715.1 uncultured Clostridia bacterium | reverse complement strand
TCAAAATAAAAATTGTCCGTCCCGTCAGGCAAAAAATCTTGACGCAAAGCCTTTAATATGGTATAATAACCCTGTAAAAAGCATAATTCACAAATGGCAAATTCGACATCCATCTAAGATGTGGTGCAGCCACACATAAGCGCATAGGATGTTGAGAACAGCTTACCCCAACCTTCTATACGTTTTTTATTTGAAAGGAGGAGCAGATGAATATCTATAAACGCATAATTTCAAGTATACTTCTCTTCTCCTCTGTTTTAGGTTGTATGGTTCTTAGCTCATCTGTCAGCAAGGAGAAAGCAGATAGAAACCTCAAAAACGACAATATAGTCCTATACGATAGTCAATACTGCACTGTTGCACACAAAATAAATAAATACGATGTTCCATCAGAGAACTACATACCCGATGGAGTATATGCACTGAAAAATATATCCTCTAAAAATTGGCTATCCTCTGACAGCGGTAAACAATGGAACGATTATACCATAGCCGAAAAAGAATACTCCGAGGCACCGTCCTCTGCCGAGAATCCCCAAAGAGACGGTCTTTTCAAAATATCAAGCCACAAGGAGCTTGGCACGTACGTAATACGTTTAATGGTAAATAACAAGCTTACATTGGGCGTATCGGGAAATCAAGTAATACCCGTTACCCTACCCGCATCGGACAGGGAGGTATCCCCCGAGCAAACATTTTACATAAACTACAACGGAGACGGATATACTATAATTCCCTACGCCTACGGGCAACAAAGCATAGCCTCAACAGCCCAAGGCTCAGTTATTGTATCCGCGTCCAACGACAATACCGCGGTGTGGGAAATGTCAAAATATTCGGGAGCAAATATGTACGGAGTTTCGGTATATTCATCCGAGCTTATGAAATATGGCAACATATGTAAAGGCTCTCAAAGCACTGTATACTTTACAGGCTGGTCGACCTATACCGATATGAACACTGTGTATACCAAGGACATAGACAACTACAATACAGTTGCCGACCTCGCCTTTGACCCATACACCGACAGCGCAATCATATCGTCGAAAAACATGGGAACCTTCAAAATGCGCTTAGGAACTATGCATAGTGATAATAAAAATTTTGTATCCTCATTTGATATTTCCTTCTATTTTTCTCCTCATGAAGGAACATATTACATACAGAACGCAGGCTCCGAAGAATATCTTTCATTCAACAAAACCGCCGTATTAAATCCAACGTTTTTTAATAACGACACTCAAAAATGGCTCATTGAGTACGTAGGTGAGCTTTCAGGATATGTTACTATAAAATCCGTCAGCAGCTCAAAATATTTAGGAGTGGATAATCGTAATTCCTCCTCTGTAAGAATGTATTCCGGCATTGGAAATTATTCCATTTGGAAATTGGATTTATCAACTACGGGAAATATAATTTTTAAGTGTAAAGCGACAGAAGAGACCGAGTCTGTTCTCTCTTCATACCCAGACACCTCATATTTGCATCAAAAAAAATACGTTAACGAAAAAGAGATGTCATCTAAAGATTCAACCTATGACTGCTCTACTGATTATATTGATGAATGGTATATTTTAACAAAAGTCATATCTTTTGTTAATTACTTTGATTCTTCCTTTTCTCCTAAAATGGAAAAGCATATCTCTACCGCAAATTCTTTTACAAACCTCGTGTACGCACGGTATTTCAATATTGGTCTGTATATGGACGGAAGCTCGGAATATTACCACAGCTCAGCTGATGATTGTTCCGTAGGCAGATGTTCCGATTCCTGTTCCCCAAGCTGTACCGAGCATCACAAAAATTTGACGCATATATCCAACGGTATATATAACTCCCCAAGAGAAAATGACCACATTTACATCCTATGGACAAACAGAGATAATTATATGTACTGCAATGAGGTAGACGGTCATCATTTGGCAACATCCTATATGGGTATGGTTATAGGTGAAAAAACATCTCTGGGAATTATTAAAAACAGACCTGTAATTCATATTTTAAGGTGCAATACAGAAAACGTTGATTGGGTTGGATATACCTTGTTTTCCGGTATGTCATTGCTGCTCGCGCACGAAACCGCCCATACATTTCAGATGGAGGAAGTGTACGATGAAGGGTATAGTGATATACACAGCTCGGAAGAAAAATGGAATTGTATTATGGGTAAACTCAATCCAAAATCCATGATAAGCTTTTATAACTCGATTCAAGATAATTCCGCCAAGCCGTTTTGTGCAGAATGCGAAGCTAAGCTTTCTGAACTCACAAAAGATATTTCCATAGAAGGTAATATGGATTAGTCAAGAAAGGCACCTACGCTCGGTATACGGTCGTAGGTGCCTTATGTATTTCATATTATTCCTTGACAAGTATGATATCCTTCGCGTAAGGCAATCCCTCTATCCAATCACAGAGTATATGCCATTCAGCGAGCTTGTGTGTTTTCCTTGCGTAGTAAATATTGATAAGATTTTCGTAGTTAAGCGTCACCGTTCTCATCTGGTTGTAGCTTGAGGGCAGGAGCTGTATCATATTATGCCATGCCTGCTTGTTGGTCTTATCCTCGCAGAATTTCACTCTCTCTCCCTCAAGATACGCAATAAGCGCATCAAGTGCCGCAAGTCCGCCCTCGTCAAGTCGGTCGCAGGAGAAATCATCCCTTTCAAAGGACTTTGCGTGTATCTTGTGCATAGTACTGCAGGAGTTGGCTACCGTCCCCACCTTGTAGGTGTCAAATTCCTTCCACCAGTAAAGGGGAGCGGTTATATCCACCGACACAAATATCTGGCGCAAAAACTTTCTGTGGTCGCTTCCCGCGTGAGCAAGCTTTTTGGCAAGACCCAAATCATTTTCTCCAAGTATGTAGTTTCCCTTTTCGTCGTACGCGCTATCCATTCTGCTCCAGCTGTTAAGCGGATTTCTCGCTCCTCTGATAGCATTTTCGAAATTCATTACCGACGTTCTCTCAATTTTTATCATCTTTATGCTCCGTATGTTGAATTTGCCTTTATTATCATTAATAATATATCACATTTTAATGCAAAAGTCAATTGACTTTTAGAATAATATGTGATATTATTATAAGGAAATAGAATATCCAAGGAGTGCCCAATATGGAATACAAATTTTCAAGAAAGATTGCCGAACTTAAGCCTTCGGCTATAAGAGAAATATTCAAAAGTCTTACAGACCCTACTATAATATCCTTCGCGGCGGGAAATCCCTCTCCCGAGTCCTTCCCCGTTGACGAGCTGGCAAGGCTCTCGGCAGAGATATTCGAGAACCAATCAACCACCGCTCTTCAGTACGGTATTACCGAGGGATACGCTCCCCTGCGTGATGCCATAGCGGCACGCCAGAAAAAGCGCTTTGGCGAAAATATGGTTCGGGAGGATGACAGTGTCATAGTGGTTTCGGGCGGTCAGCAGGGTATCGAGCTTGCGTGCAAGGTATTCTGCAACGAGGGCGATGCCATTATCTGCGAAAATCCCAGCTTCATAGGTTCTCTCAACTCCTTCCGCTCAAACGGTGCTACTCCCGTCGGCGTTGAGATGGAGGCAGACGGCATATCCCTCTCGAGTCTTGAGAAAGCACTCAAAAACACCCCCAATGCAAAGCTTATGTATCTGATACCCACCTTCCATAATCCTACGGGTATCACCACGAGCCTTGAAAAACGACTTGCTATACTTGAGCTGGCTAAAAAGTACGATATGGTCATAATTGAGGACAATCCCTACGGGGAGCTTCGCTTCGCGGGCGAGGACATCCCCACCCTCAAGAGCCTTGATACTGACGGACGCGTAATATACTGCTCCTCCTTCTCAAAGATACTCTCGGCGGGAATGAGAGTCGGATTTATCGTCGCTCCCTCCGCTATCTGCTCAAAGATGGCTGTGGCAAAGCAGGGCGAGGACGTTCACACAAACGGATTTTTCCAGATGCTCTGCTACAAGTATATGACACAGTGCGATATGGACGCTCACATTGCAGGCATCAACGACCTCTACCGCAGAAAATGCAATCTTATGCTCGAGTGCCTTGATAAATACGTACCCGTTGACAAGGTGACCTTCACCCGTCCCGAGGGCGGACTCTTTATCTGGGGTACTGTTAAGAATTGCGACGACGCATCGGCTATCGTAAAGAAAGCGGTAGAAAAGAAGGTAGCGGTAGTACCCGGCACGGCATTCAACTGCGACACCGAGGCAAAATCACCCTCCTTCCGTCTTAACTACTCAACCCCCTCGGACGAGCAGATAGTAGAGGGTGTCAAGCGCCTTGGCGAAGTTTTCGCTTCACTTTGATTTTACACGGAGGTCTTACATATGTTTCAGGATCAGAAGATTTCTTACTCGGGCGTTCAGCCAAGCGGAAATCTCACAATAGGAAATTACCTTGGAGCTATACGCAATTTTTCTACGTACTCCAAGGATTACAAATGCTTCTACTGCGTGGTAGACCAGCATGCGATAACTGTACGTCAGGTTCCCGCCGAGCTTCGCCGCAGAACCTACGAAACCCTCGCCCTTTATATGGCGTGCGGTCTTGACCCCGAGAAGAACACTCTTTACGTTCAGTCACACGTTCACGAGCACGCACAGCTTGCTTGGCTTCTCAACTGCTTCACTATGTTCGGTGAGCTTTCCAGAATGACTCAGTTCAAGGACAAGAGCTCCAAGCATTCCGACAACATCAACGCGGGTCTTTTCACCTACCCCGTTCTTATGGCGGCGGATATACTTCTCTACCAGACCGACGTTGTTCCCGTAGGTATCGACCAGAAGCAGCACGTTGAGCTCTGCCGCGACATTGCGGAACGCTTCAATCAGCTCTACCCCGGCACGTTCACTGTTCCCGAGCCTATAATATCCAAGTCGGGAATGAAGATAATGTCACTTGCCGAGCCCACTAAAAAAATGTCCAAGTCCGACGAAAATCCCAACGCTGTGGTTTATATTCTTGATGACAAGGATACTATCATCCGCAAGTTCAAGAGAGCGGTCACCGATTCGGACACCTGCGTACGCTTCGCTGAGGGCAAGGACGGAATAAACAATCTCATGACCATTTACTCCTGCTACACGGGCAAGACCTTTGACGAAATAGAACGAGAATTTGATGGAAAGGGATACGGAGATTTCAAGCTTGCCGTAGGCGAAGCGTGTGCAGATGCTCTTGCCCCCGTTCAGCAAAGATTCAAGGAGCTTATGTCCGACAAGGCCCTGCTTGAAGCTCAGATGAAGAAGGGTGCGGAGGAAGCCTCCTACTACGCTCGCAGAACGCTCGGCAAGGTCGAGAAAAAGCTCGGATTTGTAAAATTATAATCAAAAAGTACAAATATATATGAAAGGTTGAATTTTTCATGGAACAGACAAAGCTTAACTTTTTGAAAAACACGGCGGCTAAAATACGCCTCGGCGCTCTCGAGGGAGTACACGCCGCAGCGTCGGGCCATCCCGGCGGATCGCTTTCTATTGCTGACATAATGGCATATCTCTACTTTGAGGAGATGAAGGTCGACCCCAAGAACCCCAAGTGGGAGGACAGAGACAGATTCGTTCTCTCCAAGGGCCACACCGCTCCCGCGCTCTACGCGGCACTTGCGCTCAAGGGCTTCTTTGACGAGTCCGAGCTCGCGAAGCTCCGTCAGGTAGACTCCTTCCTTCAGGGACACCCCGATATGAAGGGCACACCCGGCGTGGATATGTCCACGGGTTCACTTGGACTTGGTATCTCCACCGCCTGCGGAATGGCTCTTGCGGCTAAGCTTGACGGAAAGAGTCTCAGAGTTTACACCATCGTTGGTGACGGAGAGAGTCAGGAGGGTCAGGTATGGGAGGCAGCAATGTTTGCCTCGCATTATCACCTTGATAATCTCGTTGCCATCCTCGATCTTAACGGGCTTCAGATAGACGGAGACATAACCAAGGTTATGAATCCCACTCCTCATGATGAGAAGTTCCTCGCATTTGGCTGGAATGTTATCACGGTGGACGCTCACGATTTTATAGAGATCGAGTCGGCTATGAGATCTGCAAGAGAGACGGTAGGGAAGCCTACTCTTATAATCGCAAAATCAGTTAAGGGCAAGGGTATCTCCTTTATGGAAAACAAGCCCGAGTGGCATGGTCAGGCTCCTAAGGCAGAGCAATATCAGATAGCTATCGCCGACCTTGACAAAATAGATAAAGAGCTTTTGGAG
>CAJGCD010000075.1 GCA_904501715.1 uncultured Clostridia bacterium | reverse complement strand
CACTCCTATACGCAGACTCTTAAGCTATCCGTACTCGGGAACCGACCACGATAACAATTATGATAAGAACTGCGTAGCAAAGGCTAACGCAGGTTATGCCGAGGCATACAAAGCGCACGGAGCTATAGTGGTTAATGGCGACACCCTGCTTAAAAAGACCGAGCACTACAAGGACACCGTTCACCCCAACGAGGCAGGACATTTGATTTACGGCGAAAACCTTTGCACCGTGATCAAATACGATATTCAAGACATAGTAAAAAAGAAAAACAAATAATAAAAATGGGCTGAGTCAAATTTAAGCTTTTGACTCAGCCCATTTTTTGATACGTCAACCCATATAGATAACGGCGCGAAAGCGCGAAAGCTATGTTCGCATATTCTTCTTTCGTGCGGTAGGGGAGCACCAAGGCGCTCCCCTACCTATTCTCTATTCTCTATTATCTATTATCTATTATCTTTTATCTCTTATCTAAAAAATCAGCTCCCCGAGGGGAGCCTATTATGCAAAACATCTTACGTTGGATTTAGGGTCGTCGTGAGCGTGGGTAATAAACCACATATCCACCCTTTTGCCGCGCTCCCCAAGATATTCGTAAAGCGCCTCGCTATCCTCGGCGCAATAATTTCCGCCGTCTATAACTATCACGTTTCCCTCGGGGGTGTCTATTATATAGGACATCATTTGCGTAAGCGTTCTGTTTGCTATCTGTATAAGTCTGCCGCCCCCGAGACCTACGTCTATATATTTTTTCTTCATAAGGCTCATATTTCCTTTATTTGCTTCAATCTGCGCATAACGTCGTTCTCTTTGCCGAAATAATCGTGCAGAGTCTTATACTCGGCATAAAGCCTTGAATATATTCTGTGATTCTCCGCATCTGGTCTGTACACTCTTACGTCGGGCTTGGAAAAGACCTTTGCCCCTTCGGTGACCGACGGGAATATTCCCGCAGCCGCCGCGGCGTATATGGCGCTTCCAAAGGCTCCCGCCTGAGCTCTTGCCCCTACGCTTATCTCTCTTCCCAAAACGTCAGCGTATATCTGCATAAGCAGCTCGTCCTTATGAGCTATACCTCCCGCCGCGCATATACGGCGTATCTCTACCCCGTTGCTTTCGTAATGCTCGAGTATAACTCTCGCTCCGTATGCGGTTCCCTCAATTATGGCTCTGTATATCTCCTCGGGTCTGCTTGTAAGCGTAAGCCCGAGTATCATTCCGCTAAGGTCAAAATCCGCAAGTATGCTTCGGTTTCCGTTAAACCAATCAAGGCACAGAAGTCCGCTCTCACCTGCTCTTTGCTTAGTCGCGCGCTCTCTCAGCATAGCGTGAAGGCTTATTCCCTTTTCTCTCGCCTCTTGCTTGTATTCCTCGGGAACGCAGTTCTTTACGAACCAGTCAAAGCTGTCACCCAGAGAGGACTGCCCCGACTCATAAGTGCAAACGTCGGGCAGCACCGCTCCCTTGACGTAGCCCGCCGTTCCCTCTATATTTCTGCCCTCGGTGTAATTAAGTATGTAGCAGCCCGAGGTGCCCAGCACCATCATCATTTCGCCGTTTCCCGTAATATTCAGGGCGGGCATAGCTGCGTGGGCATCTATTATTGGAGAGGCAACTACCGTGCCCTCCTTAAGTCCCGTAAGCTCGGCACCGCGGGAATTTATAACCCCCGCTATGTCGCCAAGGCTCAACACCTCAGACCTTACCTTGCTTCCCACTATGCCGTCAAGCCCCGTGTCAAGAGCCTTAAAAAACTCATTTGAGGGATATCCGTCGGCATACAGCCATTTATATCCCGCCATAGAATGAGCTCTCGTATCCCTTCCCGTAAGCATAAGGGATATCCAATCTGCCGCGTCTATAAACTCATACGTGGCATCATATACGTGAGGCGCCTTGCGGAGAGTTTCCAAAATTTTCGGAAAAGCCCACTCGGAGGACACTCTGCCGCCGTAAAGCTCTATCCAGTCCTCGCCTCTCGCCTTTGCCAGCGCCGTTATCTCGTCAGCCTCACTCTGGGCGCCGTGATGCTTCCAGAGCTTAACGTAAGCGTGGGGCTCGGAGGCAAATTCCTCCTTCATACAGAGCGGTGTTCCCTCTCTGTCCATGGCTATAAGGGTACAGGCGGTAAAATCCACACACATTCCAGCCACAAGAGATGCGTCTGTGCCCGACAGCTCCAGCACGTTCCTTACGGTATATCCGAGCGCCTTCAGATAGTCCTCGGGATGTTGCAGAGCAAAGCCCGATGGCAACCCCCTGCCGCAGGGCAAGCATTTATCCATAACGCCGTGGTCGTAATCATATACCGCCTCGGCTATTTCCTCTCCGCTCATAGCGTCAACCAACACAGCTCTTGCCGAAAGAGTACCGAAATCTATGCCTATAACGTATTTCATACAATGTCCTCCTTTACCGAGGTGCTTAGCCCAATTATATCACAAAAGCGGCGCGAGAACAATATCTCACGCCGATTTTTATAGCTTATCCCTTCTTTTTTACCCTGAACAGCAGAGTTCTCAGTGCCTTGGGCGAAAATGGGATAAGGGGATAAAGGTAATTTCTTTTTCCGTTGAGTGTAGTGTTGGTGGCTATAAGCACCACGATAAGCAAGAAGCCTGACGCATAGCCCCAGATTCCGAAAAACGCCGTCAGGGTCAGCAGAAGTATGCGCAAAAATTTTATGGCGTAGCCAAGCTCGTAGCTCCTTTGGGTAAAGTTAGCTATGGCGGCAAATGCCATATAGAGTATGACCTCGGGAATGAGCCAGCCTATCTCCACAGCAAAATCCCCAAGTATCAGTCCCCCCACCACCGACAGGGAATTGTTGAGCATATTGGGCGTATTCAGGGATGCCAGTCGCAATGCGTCAATAATAAACTCGGTAAGCAATAGCTGAATGAATATGGGCAGAACGCCCCGCTCCTGCGGTATGGCGAAGGCAAGCCAGTCAGGGGCTATCTCGGGGTATTGCAAGAGCAGATACCAGGAGGGAGTCAGCACCAGCGTCAGAAAGAACACGATATACCGCAGTATTCTTATATAGGTTCCCGTGAGCGGCGGAAAATAGAAATCGTTGGACTCCTGCATAAAATCGAATATGGTTGAGGGCAGCACCATGACCTCGGGGCTGTTGTCCACGATTATCAGCACGCTTCCCTCAAGAAGCTGAGCCGCCGCCACGTCGGGACGCTCGGTGGTTCTGACCTTTGGAAATGGGTTGTACCATCTGTGCGAAATAAGACATTCCTTGAGTGATTCGTGCCCCATAGTAAGCGAATCGGTCTTTATCCGCTGGAGCCGCTCGGACAGCTTCTTTACGTATTCCTTGTCCGCCCTGTCAGTCATATAACAAAGCACCACGTCACTGCCCGAGTCCGAGCCTACCGTAAAATATTGCATTGTGAGCCGAGGATTTCTTATGCGCCGCCGTATAAGCGCCGTATTGAAAATGAGAGTTTCCACAAAGCCGTCCCGAGAGCCGCGCATAACTCTGTCCCCCTCAGGCTCTGAGGTCTCCCGCGCGGGATAGGTTCGGGTGTCTAAGAGAATACCCTCCGCGCCGAAGCTGCTTCCGAGGATAAGCGTCCCACCCGACATTACCATCTGCACCATGTGCCCCACGTCAGCCGTCACGTCGGTTTCGATGTATGGCAGATTTTCGTCCATAAACCGCTGGGCGGAATTGGGAAGCCGCTTTAGGGTGAGGAAATGCATCATCAGCTTTTGCAGGACTGTATCCTTGGCAAAGCCGTCTATAAAATAGAGAGTCAATTCCCCATCTGACAGAACAAGCCTCTTTTTGAGCATATCAAAGCTCTTGTCCACACGGAGGGTTCGGTCCATAAATTTTACGTTTTCACTATAATTTTCTGAAAGCTTCTGTATAATATCACCGCCTTTTTCTTAAAGGTAGTTTGTACCGAAGGGGGAAATTTATACTTTATTTTCCTGAACATGAGTAACTCTTTTTTAATAAGCGTTCACGTCGCAAGCGACAGACGCAAAAATGGGCACGACCCCTACGGGTGAGATATAAACCCGAGAACACCGCTTAACCAAAGGCTTCCTCCGAGAGGAAGCTGTCGCGTTAGCGACTGAAGGAGCCTGCGCGGCTAAAAGGATAGCACTCTTTTCCGTAGAAATATATTGCCCGACTGCACGCACTCTCCCTCACCCGCTTCGCGGGAGCTCCCTCCGCAGGGAGCCTTTAATGCAAAACATCTTCAAGGGTCGTCGTGGGCGCCGACCCCTACGGGTGAGATATAAACCCAAGAATACCGCTAAACCAAAGGCTTCCTCCGAGAGGAAGCTGTCGAGCGTACATTTGCGCAGCAAATAGCGAGACTGATGAGGAGAGCTCGGGTGTACTCTATGTATTGCTTAGCTTTTGGAAAGTAATACGGCATAGAGCCTTGCCCTTTTATAATATCAAATCCCGTTCTCCTCATCCGTCACTCCTTGCGTCGTGACACCTCGAAGTTTGACTTGTCAAACTCGACCTTGGCGCTTGCGCCATTTGTCCCCGCTGGGGAAGGCTAATAATGTGCGCCTCTACAAATTACAACAACCACTTGAAGAAGTTCTTTGGCTCCACCTTTCTTCTAAGAAAGGTGGAAAAAATCGTTTATAACTCTAACTACCGAAAATAAAATTTATCCTCCCCCTTATTGTGACAAAAGCCGCGGGGATTTTTTGCTAAAATAAAGAAAATGCCCAAGGTATCTCATAACAAAGGATGGTTTAAAATGGATAAAAGTCAAAACACAGAAGCCGTAGGCGCAAAATTCGACCTGCCCAAGCTTCTAAAAGCTCTTGCCCCTAAGGCAATATATCTTCTCGGGGGATATCTTTCCTCTCTGTCAGCCCTTCCCTTCGGCTCGATGCCCTTTGGAATTGCCCTTCTTTGCGCCGCCGACAGAGATGCTGTCTTTGTTTATCTCGGACTTGCCCTATCCTGTCTTTTCTCCTTTGAGGGAAGCGCTTCGGTGGTACTCTTCGGAATATACACCGCCCTTCTTTTGCTTCGCGCGCTGGTTCTCCTGACGCTGGATAATCCCTTCTCCCGCCGAGAGGACAAGCCCGCCCCAAAAGAGCTTCTTCTATCTCTTTTCTCGGAAGCCGTGGGCTATCGAATACTCCTCTCTGCCGTTGGAGCATTTGCTATGGGAGCTTGCTTTGCCATAGGCGGCGGACTTCTTTATTACGATATCTTCGGTCTGCTCCTCTCCACCGCGGTCGCTCCTCTCGCCACCTATATATTCAGCGGATTTTTCTGCCGCCGCGGCGTGGCGCGGGAGCTTGGGTTTCTTGCTCTCTGCGCCGTCTGCGTTTTCGGCGCATTACCCCTTAAGCTCTACGGGGTCTCCTTAGCCGCCTTTGGAGCACTGTGGGTGACCTTCGCCGTAAGTGAAAAAAAGGGGCTTGGCTACGGCGCAATAACGGGGCTTGTTCTCGGTCTTATATACTCTCCGCTCCTCTCGCCCCTTTTCGTTCTGTCGGCGCTCTGCATAGGTATATTTATGAAGCTGTCCTGCGCTCTTGCCTGCTTTTGCGCCTTCTTCGTCAGCGCGGCGTGGAGCTTTTACGTCAAGGGGATATACGCTCTTGACGGGCTGTTTCCCGCCATTCTCTCCGCATGTCTGCTCTATGCCGTATGGCACAGGCTCTTTGCCTCCAAGGCAAAGGTTGAGGAGAGCAAGCGTTTGTCGGAATGTAAGGTGCTTAAGGAAAGCGAGCTTGACGGAATAAGGCTGTTCGATATGAACAGACGTATGAGCGCCATAAGCGACGGGCTTTCCTCTCTTTCCTCCTTTTTTGAGGAGATAAAGCTGCGCTATCCCAAGCAAGCTGAGCTTATGAAGATATGTGAGGACGCTCTGCGCTCCTCCTGCTCGGGCTGTCCTATGAGCGAGGGCTGCGGAGAAAGGGGTCGGATAGAAAATGAGGCGGGACGTCTCTCGGCTCTGCTTCGAAAAAACAGAGGGCTGAGCCCTCTTGACTTTGACCGAGAGCTTGTAAGCCGCTGCGGCAGACTCCCCGATATACTTGACGAGATAAATTACAATTCGGGGCTCAGAATAAACCTCGACAAGGGCTTTGGGGAAAAGGACGAGGTCTTTGCCCCCGATTATAAGGCTCTCTCCCGTCTGCTTGAAAAAAGTATGGAGGAGGAAAGCGACGAATACACGGTGGACAGCGGGCTGTCGGATGCCCTGTGCGCGCCTCTGGGCGAGCTTGGGCTGGATATTATCGGCGTTCTGGTCTACGGAAGGCGCAGAAGAACGGTAT
>CAJGCD010000074.1 GCA_904501715.1 uncultured Clostridia bacterium | reverse complement strand
TGAGTCATATCTGCGGCTACACGGAGCTGCATTATCTTTTCACCAAGAGTCATCTTTTTTCTCCTTTTATATACTGATATGTATGTATTATATTATATTTGCCGATTTTGTATATGATATCAAATATGCCTCATATTATCAAGCAACTTTTCATTGAAGTTTTAGCAACCGCAGGTTGCTCTCGGAGCTTTTCAAAACTTTTTATCGCAATTATGACGTACCAATAAAAATTTTTGACAACAACTATTAACAGTATTTTGCCTGTTTCTTATATATGCTTTTTTATATATGCCATCAATTTCTGCCAATCCTCGCGGCCGAAATAATGAGTTCCAGCCCTAAGATGATATCCTATCATTCCGTCGTGGAATACGTCACCGACCTTGGGAAATCTATCTTCGGCGACAAAGCCCATAAGCCCGTGTTCATCATAGATAGGTGATGCTCCAACACATCCCAGATATTCATTCTCGGGGTCAGCCCACTGGTCCTCGCGGGCGCTTGCCACGTATACTCTTCTGGGCGCTATGGACGCTATGAGCCAATGCTGGTCAAACGGAAGAGCTTCCTCGTTGTCAATATACTTAAAGTAGTTCTCGCAGAACCAATAAGGGAATCTCGTCTCGCATATATCCTTGACCGTCTCCCCTTTAGTACCCCTTGCGATAGACGCTCCCGAGCATCCCGAATTATTGGAATATCCAAGGAAAAATCTTTCGTCGGTAGCGGCGCAAAGAAGCGCGGTCTTTCCAAGCCGTGAGTGTCCGCATACGGTTGCGGCTGAAAGGTCAAGGCTGTCGATAGTTGTGGCATAATCCATAACTCTCTGAGCTGCCCAAGCCCACATTGCCAGCTTACCGGGAGTTGTAGCGCCCCTTCCAACGCGGCGGGTTATAATCCCCGCAAGACCGTCCTCAAAATCGTTACAGTCATTTGAAACGTCCTCATAGCAGAAGGACAGCACCGCAAAGCCGTTGTCTATGATCTCCTCCATAGGCATATATCTGTCGGTCTCTTGATTTCTGAAGCTTATATATATGAAGAACGGATATTTACCCTCCTTTTTGGGAATAGCCGCATATATGGGAAAGCTAAAGCTTTCTCCGTATATTTCACTTGTCAAAGTCACTCTCTTAAGCGTAGCCTTTCCCGCGCAGAAATTTTCTATATCTATCTTTTCCGTCCAAGTAAAGCTGCCGGGCTTTGGGGGCATATAGCCGTATTCTTCCCTTTGCAAAATATCCAGCATTTCTTCTCTTGTTTTTAATGCAGGTACACCTCTGGAAGTAAGTATTTCCTTTAACATCATTTTTCTCCTTTTATTCTTAATGTCTTGTATCATCTGTAAAGCATTCGCAAAATCTTCCCGAAAAGGATGAAGCCTCATCTGCCGCAAAAAGATGCGATACGTCACCCATTGAGCTCATTCTGAATGAGGCTATGCCCTCTGCCCTTTCCTCGGTGTATACCACAGTAACGGAGGTTGGCGCTGTAAAGCCGTGCTGCCATATGGAGTACGGAGAGCAATTCAAAATATGTGAAAGAAGAAGCGCCGTAAGTCCGTAGTGACAAAACAATGCTACTGTATCGTGAGATGGAGATATCGCTTTGTAGGAATATCCGTCACGCACATATCCGTGCCGTCCAAGCATCGCGTCAAACTCCTTGCACACTGCGTCGTAGGCTTCGGGCACCTGTGTGCTTTTTAAAAAATCACATTCCCTCCACAAGGTAGGATGATATATATCGGGAAATTTATCCACGTATTCGGGCATCAGGTCCCAGGCTATCTTCTCTCTGTCAAGATACGGCACTCTGACGCGTGCGTAGTTAAATTCCCTTAGCCATTCGCAATACTGCGCAGTCATTTTTGCTTTTTCAAGAAAAGGCTGAGCAGTCAATCTGGCTCTTCCCAGCGTGGAGCAATATACCGCCCTTATCTCTTCTCCTTGCAGTCTGTCAGCCAGAAGCTCTGCTTCCCTTTTTCCTTTCTCGGTAAGTCCGTCTATTGCGTAATCGGGATCTCCGTGGCGTATTATAAGAAGTTTCATATATCACTTCTCCAACTCAAAAATAAATCTTCTAAGATTTGCAAGACCTATACGAAGTGCCTCTATATTATCTTCCATGCCCTCAAATTCAAGGGAAATAAAGCCGTCATATCCCGCTCTTTTTAGTATCTTCAGGCACTGCTTTACGGGAACGTTTCCGTGACCGATTATAGTTCCCTTTATGTAGTTGCCGCCCCTTGTAGTCATATACCCCTCACCGGGATTTTCCTCGCATCCCTTTCTTACGTAGAAATCCTTAGCGTGAGCAAAAACAGCATAGGGAGCCACCGTAGATACCGAGCGAGCAGGCTCCGCGTCAGCGCAAAGGAAATTACCCATGTCGCAAAGAAGTCCGAAGTTGTCGCTCTCTACCGCATTGAACAAGCGCTCACATCTGTCGGGGTCCTGACAGATAAAGCCGTGATTTTCAACGCTGGTGCGTATTCCCTTCGCCTTAGCATATTCGGAAATTTCGCTGACTCTTTTAGCGAGAGTAGGAAGAGCCGCATCAAAGGATTTATAGGCTCCAAGTGAATACATCACGTCATGTCTGATTATCTTTACACCGAGGATCTCCGCAATATCTATCATACGCTTCACCTCCGCGACCTCCTCCTCGGGAGTCCTTCCGCCGCAACCGTTTATAAGGTCGGCACCGAAAACAAAGCTTATTATAGGAAGCTCACATCTATCCGCTTCATCTCGGAGCAGCCTTGCGTATTCCTCGTCCGTAATGTCAGAGCTATGTCTGAGTCCCGCAAACTCTATGCCGTCAAAGCCTAATTCCTTTGCTTTTTTTATAGTGTCAAATTGAGACATCTCTCCCTTTACGAGCAATCTGTTGAAGCTGTATGAGCTTACGCAAACCTTCATATTTACCTCCAAAATCAAGGAATATTTTACAAATTTATTATATCATAACTTTTTGTCTTTGTAAAGAAATCCAAGGAATTTATTCAAAAAAGCACAAAAACAATAACATTTATTGACAAATTTTAAACCCCAAAAAATTTTGAGGAGCAAAAGAAAATGAAATTTATAATTTTTTCAAAAAAAGTATTGACAAAAAAAATATGATATGGTATAATAGTCAAGCGCTTGCGAGAAAAGCAAGTAATGTGGCGGGATAGCTCAGTTGGCTAGAGCAACCGGTTCATACCCGGTAGGTCATGGGTTCAAGTCCAATTCCCGCTACCATCGGCCCGTTGGTCAAGCGGCTAAGACACCGCCCTTTCACGGCGGTAACGGGAGTTCGATTCTCCCACGGGTCACCAAAAAAAAGCACATACCCATTCGGGTATGTGCTTTTTTTTGGTGACCCGTGATGTTAATCGCGAGGCTATGCGACCTGTCGCATAGCGGGAGTTCGCATTTTGCGAGCAAGGCGATGGGAGCTCGCTCACGAGAGCCGCGAGCAAAAATATTCGCCAAAGGCGAAATTCTCCAAATCGGGAAATTGGACGTCGCTTTGCAATGAATTGGTAAAGAATAGTGCGCTTAAGCGACACCATTCTTTGTGTTAAGCGCAGCAAAACATATTCTCTTACACTCTTTTTCGTTCTCCATTCGGGTGTGGGATTTTTAATTTTCTTCCCACAGAAGCTTTCTTATTTTCTCCAAAATCGCATAAGCAAGCAGTTGTAAGCAACTATTATTCGTATTTTTCTTTTGATTCCAAATTTTCAATCAACGCAATCATTTTTTCTTGTTGCTTTCGCAATTTTAGGTCAGGCAAAGCAATTACATACATACATCCTATAATACCGAAAAAAAAGCACATTAAAAAGGCATTTGTTTCTCTTCCATATCCTTTTATTTTCGCAATACGCTCAAATTTATGTGCAACCACATACGATATAAGCATATAAAAACCCAAAATCAATATCCCCAGTAACAATAATATTTCCGACATTTTTCCTCCAATGAATAAATATTAAAAACTTTATTAATATTTTAACCTATTTTAGATTAAATGTCAATACCCTAAAACAGATTATTTTATAATTCTTATGATAATAATCTTTAGGGAGGGCATTATGTATCAGAGGTTACGAGATTTAAGAGAAGATAAAGATATGAGCCAAACTCAAATAGCAAAAATACTCGGAATGTCACAAACAGGATATTCAAAATACGAAACCGGTGAAAATGATATTCCCACCGCCATACTTATAAAACTTTCCCGTTTTTACAACACGAGTATAGATTACTTGCTTGGAGAAACGGATAATCCGAAAAGATATATATAAAAAACTTCCTTTCGGTAAGTTAAACCGAAAGGAAGTCATAAGTCCAGATAAGATTTAAAAATTATTTGTTATTATTTTTTGCGGTGTTAATTGACGAAACGAGCATAGCCCTCAAGGATTTACATTTGGATTCCAAAAAGTTATATTGCTCTTCTCCGATATAGTTGGTTTTATAAAGTAACTCCAACCAATATCCCGTTTCGTTTGCTTCTTTGAGCGCAATTTGCATTTTCGAAATAAAGTCTGCGGTACCGTGTGCATATTTGGCTTCGCGAATGTTCGCACCGATAGATGTTCCGCTTCTGCCAATCTGATTTGACATAATGCTCTCGCGTTGTTCTTTTAATTGCTTTGCGAGATTTATAATCTGCACTGCAAAATCCATTGATTGCTCCGAAAGTTTATCGTTTGCCATAATATCACCGTCCTTTGAATAAAGTATAGCACAAATCCATCGTTTTGTCAATGAAGTGTTTGCTTCGCAAACATGAAGCGGCGCGTTGCGCCATGAAGCACTCGCTACGCTCGCATGAAGCGAAGCGCACATCAACTTCTCCGTGAGCCGAAGGCTCGCTTCATAGGGCGAAGCCCTGCTTCATTTTTCATGCACCGCAGGTGCGCTTCATTTCCAAAACAAAAAAGCACCCTGTTGGGTGCTTTTTGTTTTGGAGGCGACACCCGGATTTGAACCGGGGGATAGAGGTGTTGCAGACCTTTGCCTTACCACTTGGCCATGTCGCCTTATTTACCGTCGGGCTTTTGCCCCCGACTATATCATCATATTCCCTACTCGGGAATACTGTTACTAAAGAAATTGGGCGCGACTCTCTCGCGCCCATTCTTTTGGAGCGGACTACGGGGCTCGAACCCGCCACCTTCGCCTTGGCAAGGCGACGCTCTACCAAATGAGCTAAGTCCGCGTGTGGTGCCTCCGGTCGGAATCGAACCAACGACACGAGGATTTTCAGTCCTCTGCTCTACCAACTGAGCTACAGAGGCATACAGCAAGGGCTGCATTTCCTTAATGGCGACCCGAAGGGGACTCGAACCCCTGACCTCTAGCGTGACAGGCTAGCGTTCTAACCAACTGAACTACCGGGCCACTTTTTTGGGGATACTTCCGTATCCCCTTTTGGTGGGAACAATAGGGCTCGAACCTATGACCCTCTGCTTGTAAGGCAGATGCTCTCCCAGCTGAGCTATGCTCCCATAGTCACCTACTGCTTTCGGCGACTTGCATATTATATCATACACTTTTGCCCGTGTCAAGGCTTTTTTTGAAATTTTTTTATTTTTTTACAGACTCTTTTATAAGCCACTCTATATCATCCTCAGTGAATATCTCTTTTCTCGTGCAAAAACGGCATTTCACCTCCAGCTCGCGGGGCTTCCCCTCTGCCTCCTGCTCGACAAGCATTCCCCGAAGGTCATTTTCTCCAAGGGTTATGAGTGCTCTCTCCACTCTCTCTCGGCTGCAATCGCACTTATACTCTACCTCAAGCTCGTCAAAGCCGTCAAATTCTATGCCCTCAAGGGCTATCTGCGCTATCTCGTAGTTTGACAGACCTTTCTCAAAGAGTCTTGACACGTTGGCAAGCTTGCCTACGTTTTTCTCTATGGCATCAACCGTAGCGGGATTTGCGAAGGGCAAAAGCTGTATCAGCACTCCCCCTGCCGCGCGGCAGCTGCAATCGGTATCAACCAGAACACCCAGCGCGCAGACAGTGGGTATCTGCTCGCTCTCTGCGTAATAAGCCGCTATGTCCTCGGCTATCTCTCCGCTGACCAGCGGTATAGAGCCGCTGTAAGGCTCTCCCGTTCCCGTATCGCGGATTATGGTAAGCAAGCCCTTGCCCACCGCTCCACCTACGTTAAGCTTTCCGTTAGACTTCAGGGGCAGCTCGACCTCGGGGTTCTGAATATATCCCTTTACGTTACCGTAATAATCGGCGACCGCGATAACTCTTCCCGCAGGTCCGCCGCCCCCGAGCGTTACGGTAATGGTATTCTCCTTCTCTCCGAGCATACAGCCCATCATAGATGACGCTGTAAGCAATCTGCCAAGGGTTGCCGTAGCCGTAGGCGCGGTATTATGGCATCTGATAGCCTCGTTGACTATCT
>CAJGCD010000073.1 GCA_904501715.1 uncultured Clostridia bacterium | reverse complement strand
CTCGAGACCCAGAAGGCAACCAGCATCAAGGATGCAAAGAAGAAGGTTGACAAGGTGCTTCCCGAGGTTTGGGACGCACT
Source organism: uncultured Clostridia bacterium (assembly GCA_904501715.1). Lineage (GTDB taxonomy): Bacteria > Bacillota > Clostridia > Oscillospirales > CAG-272 > HGM12713. The sequence continues at coordinate 6,381 of CAJGCD010000073.1, read as the reverse complement.
CGAGTACGTAATTCGCGAGCATCCCGTTCTTCTCAACCGTGCGCCTACCCTTCACAGACTTTCCATTCAGGCATTCGAGCCCGTGCTGGTAGAGGGAAGAGCTATAAAGCTCCACCCGCTGGTATGTACCGCGTTTAACGCAGACTTCGACGGCGACCAGATGCCTGTACACGTTCCGCTTTCGGCAGAGGCTCAGGCAGAGGCAAGATTCCTTATGCTTTCCGCTAACAACCTCTTAAAGCCTATGGACGGACGCGCTGTTGCGGTTCCTTCTCAGGATATGATACTCGGTTCTTACTACCTTACTATGGATAAGGCGGGAGAGCCCGGTGAGGGAAGAGCATTCCGTGATTTCAATGAGGCAATGATGGCATACGCCAACGGTGCGCTCGGACTTCACGCTCCCATTAAGATAAGAGTTACCAAGGAGATAGACGGAGTTAAGAAGACAAAGCTTATCGACGCTACTCTGGGTAGACTTATATTTAACGCGCCTATTCCTCAGGACCTCGGATTTATACGCCGTGACACAGAGGATTCTCTCTTTGAGCTTGAGATACAGACAGTCGTAAAGAAGAAGGAGCTTGGTAAGCTCATAGACTACTGTATAAAGAAGCATGGCTCGGCAGTCTGTGCGGAGATGCTTGACAACATCAAGGAGATGGGTTACAAGTACTCTACCAGAGCTTCCTACTCTATCTCGGTATACGATATGACTATACCCAACGAGAAGAAGGAATTTATCGCAGCCGCTCAGAAGAAGGTAGATGCTATCAACGCTACCTATGAGGATGGTCTTTTGACCGACGAGGAGCGCTACAACAACGTTATCAAGGTTTGGGAAAAGACCACGAACGACGTTACCGCCGCTCTTCAGAAGGGCTTTGATAACTACAATCCTATTAAGATAATGTCTGATTCGGGTGCCCGTGGATATATCGCGCAGATGCGTCAGCTGGCAGGTATGCGTGGACTTATGTTCGCTACCAACGGTAAGACCATCGAGCTTCCTATTAAATCCAACTTCCGTGAAGGACTTAATATCCTTGAGTACTTTATGGGTGCTAAGGGTTCGCGTAAGTCGCTTTCGGATACAGCGCTTCGTACGGCAGACTCGGGTTACCTTACCCGTCGTCTTGTTGACGTTTCTCAGGACGTTATCGTTCGCGAGGAAAAGTGCGATACCACTAAGGGCGCTTGGGTAGAGCAGATAGTTGACGAGAACAACAACACTGTACTTGAAAATCTTCAGGACAGAATTCAGGGTCGTTACACCATAGGCGAGATAATCAACCCCAAAACGGGTGAGGTTATAGTCGGTGACGACGAGATGATATCCGAGGAGCAGGCAAACGAGATAGTAGCTGCGGGTATAGAGAGAGTTTATATCAGAACCGCTATCCAGTGTCACGCTAAGCATGGTATCTGTGCGCACTGCTACGGAGCTGACCTTGCTTCGGGCAAGCCCGTTAAGGTCGGTGAGGCAGTAGGTATCATCGCGGCACAGTCCATCGGTGAGCCCGGTACACAGCTTACCATGCGTACCTTCCATACAGGTGGTGTTGCAGGCTCGGATATTACTCAGGGTCTTCCCAGAGTTGAAGAGCTCTTCGAGGCGAGAACGCCTAAGAAGACATCCGTGCTCGCGGAGGCTGACGGAACTGTTGAGCTCATCGAGGCAGGAGATATAGCTAACACCTACGTCATTTACCTTAAGACTGGTGAGGGTGAGGCTGTCCGCCATCCCGTTCCCTTTGGAAAGAGGGTTACTGTCAGCGTAGGAGATGAGGTAAAGAAGGGCGACGCACTTACCGACGGAAGCAAGGCTCCCGCGGATATTATGAGAATATTCGACGACCCGAATGACCCCAACAGCCGTGATTACCTTGATAAGATATACGAGTATATTATAAAGGAAACTCAGAAGGTATACCGTTCTCAGTCCTGTAACGTAAATGACAAGCATATCGAGATCATTGCCCGTCAGATGACAAGAAAGATACGTATTTCCAATAACGGAGATACCAATCTGCTTGTGGATTCCTTGGTTGATATGACCGAATTCGAGGCTGAAAATCAAAAGATCAGTGCCAGAATAGAAGCAGGCGAGGAGCTTTCTCTTGCGGAAGGCAAACCCGTGCTTCTGGGTATCACAAAGGCATCTCTCCAGACAGAGTCCTTCCTGTCAGCAGCATCCTTCCAGGAAACCACCAAGGTTCTTACCGACGCCGCTATCAAGGGTAAGGTAGACCACCTTATCGGTTTGAAGGAAAACGTTATTATCGGTAAGCTTATCCCCGCGGGTACGGGTATGAAGTGCTACCACAATATAGACGTTGAGGAAGCGACGGCAGAGGAAGCAGTTGAGGAGCTTGCTTGACGCTAAGAAAAACAAGGTGCTGCTTATAAAAGCACAAAAGTAATAAAATGAGCCGCAGTGAATTTTCACTGCGGCTCATTTTTACGTTGGCTTTCGTTATGTGATAAATACTAAAAAATAAAAAGTACTTTTTTTAAAAAAATACTTCCTTTTTTGAGAAAATGTGATATAATAGTGATAGAAATGTGCGTTAAGCACAAAAAAACAGGAGGTTTATATGAACAAATTTTCCAAGCTGTTGGGATTTGATCCCGTAGCAAAGAAAACCAGCGTCAGAACAGAAATTGTTGCAGGTATAGTAACCTTCCTTGCAATGGCTTACATTCTGACGGTCAATCCCAATTCCATTCTGTACGCAGGTACAGCCGATCCCAGATGGTCCTCGCTGTTCATAGCAACGGCGTTCGGTGCTATCATCGGTACGCTCCTTATGGCATTCCTCGCAAAGATGCCCTTGGCTCAGGCGTCCGGTATGGGTCTGAACTCTCTGGTTGGAAGTATAATCGGCGGCGGAGTCGGCGCGTTTGCTTACGGCTTTACCTTCTCGATCGGTCAGGCATTTATGATGGTGCTGATATCCGGTATTATCTTCCTTATACTCTCTGTTGTTAAGATAGGCGGCAAGACCTTCCGCGAGCTTATATTCGACGGCATGCCCGTTGCGGTAAGAGGCGCTATATCGGTTGGTATAGGTCTTTTCATTGCCTATATTGGTTTCCAGAATGCAGGAGTTATCGTCTCTAATCAGTTTACACAGGTCGCATTGGCAGACTTTACGAGCTGGGATGCATCTAAGACAGCTGTTCTCGCTCTCATTGGTCTTTTCCTGATAGCTATTTTGGATAAGCTTAATATAAAGGGATCTGTAATTCTCGGTATCATCGGTGCTACTATTATCGGTATCCCCTTCGGTATTACCGACCTTTCGGTTCTTTCCGGTAACGTTCCCGGTATCTCTTGGAAGTTCTGGGAGAACTTTGGTAACTTCTTTACCGTTGGCGATAACAGCGTTTTTGGCTCGTTTACGTCTGTATTTACTGAAGGCTTCCCCGCAGGCTCTGTTTTCACGGTTATTATGCTGGTTATTACTATGTGCATGATAGATATGTTCGATACTATGGGAACTATCGTTGGATGCTGCGGCGGTAACAGAATTCTCTCCGATGAGAACGATAAGCCCCATAACTACGGCAAGATCATGATAAGTGATGCAGTAGCAACCTGCTCAGGTGCTATGCTCGGTACATCTACGGTAACTACCTTCGTTGAGTCTGGTGCGGGTGTATCCGCGGGCGGAAGAACCGGTCTTACCGCTTTCACTACCGCTGTTATGTTTGCATTGGCACTCTTTGCAATGCCCTTGTTCGCAGTTATCCCCTCTGCCGCTACGGCAGCAGCTCTTATCTACGTTGGCGTTCTTATGATGAAGAATAACGTTAAGAGTATCGACTTCGGTAATGCTATAAAGGCAACCTCCGCGTTCCTTACAGTTGTTGTAATGGTTCTTTCTTACTCCATCACTAAGGGTATCGGCGTTGGTCTTCTTTCCTACACGATTATGTCGGCGATTGCATATCTCTTCGGACTTATCAAGTACGCTGTCAAGAAGGACGAAAAGCCCGTTTGGGATGTTTCGGTAGTAGCTATTATCGTATCTCTCCTTTTCTGCCTGTACTTCTTCGTTCCCACCACATTGTTCTGATAAGAAACAAAAATTATGAGGACAGAGAGCTTCTCTGTCCTCTTTTTTTGCGGAAATTAAGGAAATGAAAAGCTAAGGGATTATTTGCTTCCGTATATTCCGCCGCTGTTCAGCGCCGCTTCTATCCTGAGAAGACGGTTGTATTTTGCCACACGCTCGCTTCGGCAGGGCGCGCCCGTTTTGATGAATGGGGCATTTGTGGCAACCGCGATATCCGCTATTGTCGTGTCCTCGGTTTCTCCCGAGCGGTGGGATATTATAAAGCTGTATCCCGCTTCCTTGGCGACACGTATAACGTCAAGAGTTTCGGAAAGAGTTCCTATCTGATTTGGCTTTATAAGAATGGCATTCGCCACGTTTTCCTTTATACCGCCGCGAAGTCTTTGCGTGTTGGTTACGAAAAGATCGTCGCCTACCAGCATTATCTTTTTACCAAGACGCTCGGTAAGTGTCTTCCATCCAGACATATCCCGCTGGTCAAGGGCATCCTCTATGGACATTATGGCGGGGAATTTATCGCACAGGCTCTGCCAATACGCAATCAGCTCCTCGGTAGAATAGGGACGCTTGCGCTTGGGGAACTCGTATCTGCCGTCCTCGATATACCATTCGGATGCGGCGGCATCAAGAGCTATACCTACCTTTTCCGTGGAGTATCCCGCGGCGGTGATAGCCTCCATTATAAATTCAAGAGCTTGCTCGTCGCTCTCAAGATTTGGGGCATAGCCTCCCTCGTCACCTACTGTGGCGGCAAGTCCCTTTTTTTTCAAAAGCTTTCCAAGGGCGTGGTATATCTCGCTGCCCGATCGCAGAGCCTCGGAGAAGCTCTCTATTCCGTGAGGAACTATCATAAATTCCTGTATTTCCACGTTATTTGAGGCGTGAGCGCCTCCATTGAGAATATTCATCATAGGCACGGGCAGACGGCACGCTGCAATGCCGCCCAGATATCGGTAGAGCGGGATATGATACCAATTTGCCGCCGCGCGGGCGTTTGCCAAGGATACGGCAAGTATGGCATTAGCTCCGAGCTTGGACTTGTTGTCCGTACCGTCAAGACGAATAAGAAGCTTGTCCAGCTCGTACTGCTCCGAGGCGCACACACCCGAGATGGACGGCGATATGACGCGGCACACCGCCGCTACCGCTCCCGCGACCCCCTTGCCGTTATAGCGTTCTTCGTTGCCGTCGCGCTTTTCATGCGCCTCGTATATGCCCGTAGATGCGCCCGACGGCACGCTAGCCATCCCCACGCTTCCGTCAGCCAGAAAGACCGAGGCCTCTACGGTAGGATTACCGCGTGAGTCGAGGATTTCGCGGGCGCAGCATTTGATTATCTGTGGCTTGTTCATAAAATTATCTCCTGCTTTTGTTTTTGTAAGTTAAGCTTATTATTTCTCATACGGGTCGAAAATATGCTTGCATTGCGTAGAAATGGAAAAAGAGGGAAGAAAAATAAAATGTTAACAAAGTGTAACCTTTGAAAAAAAGTATTGCAAAAGCGCTAAAAAAAAGGTACAATATATAGTGGCGAAATTTGGAGATATCGGATGCAAAATTTTGATATCTATCTGCTGTTTTAAAAAAATTATTATAAAGAAAGAGGAAAAAACATGACTCAAAACAAGTATGTTCTTAACTGGATCGACGAGATGGCGGCTATGACAAAGCCCGACAAGATCGTATGGATCGACGGCTCCGAGGAACAGGCTGAGGCTCTTCGCGCAGAGGCTTGCTCCACAGGCGAGATAGTAAAGCTCAATCAGGAGCTCCTTCCTAACTGCTACCTCCACAGAACTGCTATCAACGACGTTGCACGAGTAGAGGGCAGGACCTTTATCTGCACATCCAAGAAGGAGGATGCTGGTAACATCAATAACTGGATGGCTCCCGAGGAGTGCTACGCAAAGCTTTCCAAGCTTTATGCGGGCTCTATGAAGGGAAGAACAATGTATGTTATTCCTTACTCTATGAGTATCGTAGGCTCTCCCTTCGCTAAGTACGGCATCGAGCTTACCGACTCTATATACGTCGTGCTCAACATGCTCATTATGACCCGCGTTGGCACCAATGTTCTTGAGGCTCTCGGCGAGAGCGGAGATTTCATCAAGGGACTCCACGCAAGGGCTGACATCGACGAGGAGAACCGCTATATCTGCCATTTCCCTGAGGACAACACCATCTGGTCTGTAAACTCGGGCTACGGCGGAAACGTGCTTCTCGGTAAGAAGTGCTTTGCTCTTCGTATAGCTTCCTACCTCGGACGTAAGGAAGGCTGGATGGCTGAGCATATGCTCAT
>CAJGCD010000072.1 GCA_904501715.1 uncultured Clostridia bacterium | reverse complement strand
TACGCTTTTACAACAACGAACGTATCCAACTCAAAACAAAACTGACACCACTCGAAAAGCGATGTCAGTTCGTTGCCTAATTGTTAAATATGCTACCCACAAGGGGCTTTTTGTTCTGTCCGCACAATTTGGGGCAGTTCAATCCTCGGGGTTTTTACAATGAAATTATAACCTTGTTTTCCTTTGGCGGTTCGTCAGTAATAGGATGAGTATCGTACATGTCTTCTTTGATGTCCAAATCGTCATAAAAAGCTAACTGTCTGAGCTCGTCATTCAAAGAAGCCTTGTCCCCAGAGGAAAGGGAATAGTCGGAGTTTTCTTTGCGGGAGTGTTTTATATTTCCTTGAGCTTTTTGAGAAGCTCCTGTTCCGATATCCCCGTTTCTATCAATTCGCGTATTTTCTTTGCTTTCGCTTCGGCTGCGCTGTGACCAATATTGGTTCGTGTATTCTCTATAATTTGCACTACTGCTTCTATTGAAGTATCGGATAAATTCCTCGCCCAAGCTTCGTGTAAAAGCTTCAAGCGCTCTATTGCTGTTTCTTTCATAAATATCCTTTCTGAAAAAATCTATTGAATCTTCATCAAAAAATTCTACTCTAACTATTCTCGTGATTTCGGGGCTGCTTTTTGTTCCCGTTACAAAGACGAATACGTTATCAACGTTTAGTAAGGCGTGTAGATCATCGTTTATCTCAATGATTGCTTCACCGTTTGAGGATTGAGGAAACTTCTTTGGAGAGCCTTTTTCGTGTATTTTGGAATACAAATCGTCAAGCTCATTCTTTGATATAGCTCTAGCTACTCTTGCCCAACCGAAGCGATTGTAATTGGATATGTTGTATAGTGTAGCGTCATTGTCATTCAATGATGTTTCCTTATTAACGTCAGTTTGGTTAAATACCTTTTTACCTTCATAATTAGCTTTTAGCTTTGCCAACTGAAGCTCACTGACGGATACTTTGTTGGTTCCGACTTTGCGGGAGTGCTTTACTTTTGTTTGAACTCCTCGCAGTTCGGATTCTCTACGAATATCTCGTCTGGAATTCCGTTGGGATATAGGAGTTTGCATTTCGACGTTCTTGGTATCCTGTGTTGACAGTCGTTGCACTTCGGTCTTATCACTTTCATTGGATGATCGTGATTTTCTTGAATGATCTCCCGAAACATCTCCTTCAGTTTTTCCTCTACCATCTGTTGTTTGTTCATTTGTAACCTCCGTTAAATAGATTGTAGGCGTGCCTTTCGCATCATATACAATGTTATCAACCGCAAATCTTGCGTTGCGAGGGAATAAGACTTCATTTTCAAAATTGTTGCCGTATCCTTCTGAATATCGCGGTACACTTTGCCTTTGTACGTGGGCAACTTTTCAAGAGCTTTATCAAGATTATTTACAGTTTCTTGCTCATATTTGTCAAGTTCTATGCCTTCTCTGAGCTTTGCGTTAAGTGTATAGCTCTCTCCGCTTTTATATGTCAAAATAGAGCCTATTTCATCATCGGTTAAACCGTTAGGGTCGGTATCATTATACACTTTTTCGCTCTGTAAATCAACAGTATTTGCGGTTTTATTCTCAACTTTTCTACTCTCGCGAATTTTGGAAGAAACTTTTTCTCAGAAAGTGTTGACTTTTCCTCGGTTTTTGATATACTATTATCGAAGAAGAGTTCTCCATTGGCACCTGTATAGGTGTTTACGCCGGCATGTAAAGTCCGTCGGGTGGTGGGACTCTTTTTCGGCGTTATAGCTGTAAACGAACTCTCCGTTGTTATTTTCTTTAATATTAATTGTGACTATATAAGTGGTTAATGTGTTCTCTCCACTTTCGATAAAGTATATATCGTTTACAAAGTAATGCCACATTTTAACATTGGAATGTGTTGCTGAAGCTTTTTCTGTTTCGGGCTTAGAATAATTGTATTTTGCACCGGAGGTTATCTAATAAAAATTTTTGTCTTTAGGGTTGATTTTTGAAATGATCTGTGATAAACTATATATAGAATCGGTATCAGAGAGTGGGATAGTTGACGTTTTGTCGTTATCGATCGTGCTCTCCATAACGCCGGTTCTCTTTATTTTTGTCATAGATACCAATATGTACAGAAGATTTTGCGAACTCTTTAAGGTTGGCTTGGAGTCGTAGTTTTCCTTGTGGGAGTGTTTTACTTTTGTTTGGGTTTCGTCACTTCGTATGGAAACGGATCTTCGAACCTCGCTTTGTCGTTCAGTTCCATTAGACTCTGCCCCTCCTCTGTTGCCATGAACTCGTACATTGTCATGTTTTTGCCCTTCAGGTATTCTTCGAATGCTTCCTGCATCTCGGTTAAACTCAAATTCTCCGCATCCAAGATTTCCATTATTGACTTGTATTTCATTAGTAACAATCTCCTTTACAAATATTATAGGGTGTCCGTCCTTGTGTTCTACTTAGATTAAATTTCTGGTCGGAAATTTTGAGAAGGGCTTTAAGCAATTTTACGTTTACAGTTTTTTTTAGGCTTTCCTTTTTTAAAAATCAATCTTTGGACTCTTTTAAGTATACACTTTTTTATCCTGTAAATCAACAGAATTTTCAGTTTTGCGCTCAACTTTTCTACTTTCACTATCTGTAAAAAGCCGCCCGTCAGGGCGGCTTAAAATATTGCTAACAGCCTTTCTTGCAATCCTTGTCAAAGCCGGGGTTGCAGGCGTAGAAATTCTTGGAGTTCAGATTATCCTGAGCTATTCTCATAGCGTCGCCAAAGCGCTGGAAGTGAACTATCTCGCGCTGACGCAGGAACTTGATGACGTCGTTAACGTCGGGGTCGTCGGAAAGACGGAGAATATTGTCATAGGTCGTGCGAGCCTTCTGCTCAGCAGCCAGGTCCTCGTGAAGGTCGGTGAGGATATCTCCCTTGACACCGACGTATTTCATATCAAAGGGGACTCCTGCGGCAGATACGGGATAGGCACCGTTGGTATGGTCCACGAAGTAGGTGGCAAAGGGGGTGCCCTCTATCTGGTCCATAGAGAGATTTTTGGTCAGCTGGTGGATGATAGCTGCTACAATCTCGAGGTGTGCCAGCTCTTCAGTTCCCACATCCGTTAGTATTCCTGTTACCTTGTCATAAGGGCAGGAGTATCTTTGGTGAAGGTAACGCATAGATGCGCCCATCTCTCCGTCGGGGCCACCAAGCTGTGAAATTATTATCCCTGCCAGATTAGGATTGGGATTTTTTATTTTTACGGGGTATTGAAGTTTCTTCTCATATAACCACATTGTCAGTTTCCTTTCTCACCTGATCAGGTATTTGCTTCGTATTCCCAAGGCCAGGGGGCATCGGTCCAGTTCCAGCTATCGGCTTTAACGTTCATATTGTTTATGGGAACGCCTGCCTCGCTCAGCTTTTCTATAAGCTTCTCTCTCTCGCAAAGAAGCTCCTTGTAGCGAGCCATAGCCTTAGGGCAATGGGGATAAACGTCGAGATAAAGAACGGTGTCGACTAAGGAGAAGTCAACTGCTTGAAGCTTTGAAATAAGCATCTTTACGTTTTTGTCGCATGAATGGTTATGGTTGTTCCTTTCATCGTTACAGTCGTTACAGCTGTAATCTCTTGCGTTTATGCCGTTATACATATTCATTTTAGGGTTTCTGTTCATACGGTTAACCACGGCAATTTCCTCCTTTGGACACTCTTCTGCTTCCCGCAAAGGGAAGGTCAAGCTTTGAGAAGACGGTGCCTCTCTTGAGGGCGGTGTCAACGTCGTACAGGTCGTCAAATTCCTGAAGGGGAGCATAAACCGAAGCGAGAGGATAGTCAACCAGACCCCAGCTTCTGCCGTTATTGTCGCATCCCGAGTGGCAGTCGCTTCTTCTGTCGCTGCCTTCGCGCTCACAGGAGGGACAACTGTTTCCTCTGCCTTCGAGCATCATGCGAAGGAGGGCGTCGCTGCATCCGCCTATCATATTGTCATCTTTGTACATACAAGTCAAACCTTTCTGTTGTTTTGTGGCAAGTAGATACTTGCTCTATGTACAGTGTATGCAGTAAAGCAACAAGAGGACAAAAAATATCCCCCGCGGCAGAGCCGCGGGGGATAAGCTTTGTTTTTATTTGCTTATTTGACGTAATCGAATTCAAAGTCGTATATGGATACGGTCATTCCGTCGGTGCAGCCTTTAGCCTCAAGAAGCTCGAAAACTCCGCTCTTTTTGAGAACTCTCTGGAAGAAGTTGAGCGATTCGTAGTCCTCGAAATTGACCTGACCCACGAGGTTATAGAGCCATTCTCCCTCTACATAGAAGGTATCGTTCTCTCTGCGTATAACTGTATCGTGGGAAGCCCCAACGTATGCGTCCTCGGGCTGATATTCTGCCTCGTAGATGAGCATAGGAGGAAGCTCCTTAAGCATCTGTGCGGCTCTGTTTATCATCTCGTCAAGCCCTTTACCCGTTATTGCGGAGACATATACGAGCTCCCATCCGTTATCCTTTACGAATTCCTCGAACTCCTCTATATCGACCCTCTCGGTGTCCAGCATATCCACCTTGTTTGCCACGATTATCTGAGGGCGGGAAGCAAGCTCGGGGCTATATCGCTTTAACTCATAGTTAATATTTTTGATATCGTCGATAGGGTCTCTGTATTCCATAGCGGAGATATCCACAACGTGTAAAAGAAGTCGGCATCTGTCAACGTGTCGCAAAAATGCGTGACCCAGTCCCGCGCCGTCAGCCGCGCCCTCGATAAGTCCGGGGATATCAGCGGCAACGAAGCCCGACTCCTCACCTGTGGATACCACACCGAGATTTGGCGAAAGGGTAGTGAAGTGGTAGTCGGCTATCTTTGGCTTTGCCGCGCTTATACGTGCGAGTATAGAGGATTTACCTACGCTGGGATATCCTATAAGTCCTACGTCGGCAAGCATCTTAAGCTCAAGAATGAGGTTTTTCTCCTCTCCCTTTTTGCCGCTTTTTGCGAACATAGGTATCTGTCTTGTGGCGGTGGCGAAGTGTCGGTTGCCCCATCCGCCCTTACCGCCTTTACAGCAGACGTAGTCAGCACCGTCATTCTCGGTCATATCGTGGATTATCTTTCCTGTTTCCTCGTCGCGTATAAGCGTTCCGGGGGGAACAGAGATTATCATATCCTTGGCGGTAGCTCCGTGTATCTTGCCGCCCTTGCCGTTATCTCCGTTTTCGGCGATAAATTTGTGCTTATATCTGAAGGCGAGGAGGGTATTACAGCCCTTATCCACGCGGAAAACTATATTTCCTCCGTGACCGCCGTCGCCTCCGTCGGGACCGCCGTGAGAAACGTATTTTTCGCGGTGAAAAGCTACTGCTCCGTTTCCACCGTCCCCAGCCTTTACATAAATTTTTACGTTATCTACAAACATTTTTTACCTCAGTACACCGAGCTTTCTGAGCATGTCCTTCCACTCGGTAAAGTCGTTATATTCGCCCTCACAGCTATCGCCTTCGGGTAGGGGGCTGGGAAGGTCTTCCTCATATACGCATACTATCGCGCCTGCTTCGGCTCTCTGCGCCGCGATAACACCGCTTCTTCCATCCTCAAATACGGCACACTCCGAGGCATCAAGTCCCAGCTTTTTTGCTGCGAGGATATATATATCGGGCTCGGGTTTGCTCCTAAATGAGCCGTCGGTATATACCATATTGCTCTCGTCAAACCATCTTCCAAGTCCCATATGCTTCATATAGAACTCTATATTGTCAGGACCCGCGCCCGTGGCGAGTGCATAGGGGATTCCGTTAGCTTTAAGATAGTCCAGCATCTCCTCCACACCCGCGGTGTATCTCATAAGCTCGGGATGCTCAAGGCAGAACTGTCTGTATCTGTTCTCCTTATCGTCGGCGAAGGATTCCCAATCCGTGTCATTTTCGTCCTTTGCAAAATAGGTTGCATATATGTTGGGGTTGCTTCGTCCAAATATATTTGCGACTACAAATTCGGCAGTGGGCGGCTCCTTGCCTCTCTCGGCGAAATAGTCCTGAAAGATACTGATGTGCATCTTGCTGTCGAAAAACAGAGTGCCGTTGAAATCAAAAAGTAAGCCTTTTACCTTGTTCATTGCTTTTCATCGCCTTTCATTCTTATTACAAGCTTTATGGGAGTGCCGTTAAATCCGAAGGTCTGTCTTAGGCAGTTTTCAAGATATCTCTGGTAGGAGAAGTGGAAGAGCTCCGCGTCGTTACAGAATATAACGAAGGTTGGGGGAGCTACCGATACTTGAGTCATATAATATATCTTGAGTCGTTTGCCCTTGTCGGAGGGTGGCTGCACCTTCATCGTTGCCTCGGAGAGCACGTCGTTGAGCATTCCCGTGGATATGCGGGTATTTGCCTGATTGTGAACGTACTTGATGTGGTCGAAGAGGGTAGCTATTCGCTGTCCTGTCAGCGCCGAAACGTAAACGATAGGAGCATATGGCATATATGCAAGTGCCGTGCGTATTTTTTCGTTGAAGCGGTTGACGGTGGAGTTGTCCTTCTCTATGGAATCCCATTTGTTTACGACTATTATAGAAGCTTTGCCCGATTCGTGAGCAATTCCCGCAATTTTCTCGTCCTGCTCGGTAATTCCCGTAGCCGCGTCTATCATAATAAGGCAGACGTCAGCCCTCTCAACAGCCATGTGAGCGCGGAGAACGCTGTATTTTTCTATCTTGTCGTTTATCTTGGAGGCTCTGCGGATACCCGCCGTATCAATAAAGGTGAACTTCTGTCCCTCTATTTCTACCTGAGTATCTACCGCATCTCTTGTAGTTCCCGCTATATTGGAAACTATAAGGCGCTCCTGACCTACTATTTTATTGATTATAGAGGATTTTCCCGCGTTTGGCTTGCCTATTACGGCTACCTTGATGCTGTCGTCCTCTTCCTCTGTGTCTATTCCCGCAGGGAGCTTCTTG
>CAJGCD010000071.1 GCA_904501715.1 uncultured Clostridia bacterium | reverse complement strand
TGCGAGGAAACGTTTCCCGCTATTGAAAAATCTGTTCCCGTAAGTCTGCCCATTACTTTAAGCGGGTTGCTTCCCGACGGAGAAAGCGTTACCCCGTGAGCCTGAAGCTCCTCGCGAAGAGGAGAAAGGGGGCGGTCGGGCAGTCTGCCCTCCATAACGAAGGAAGCGTCAGCGCCCAAAGCCGCAACCACGGGTACGAGAAAGCGAAGTGTAGAGCCGCTCTCGCCGCAGGGCAGTATGGCGTTCTTCCTTACACGGTCGGGGGATATGGGAGTCACCTCGTAAAAGGGAGCTACTCTTTTTATCTCGACACCCAGTGCCGACAGACATGCCACCGTGGCTTCTATGTCACGGTTGGTCTCCTCACAGCGGATGAGGGTCTTTTTGTCGGCGAAGGACGCGCATATAAGCAGACGGTGCGCCACCGATTTTGATGCTATTGCCTTGATTGTTCCCGAGGGAGTCGAGGGATAGACCGACATTATCATAGCTTAAAGTCCTTTCGCAATAAAGGTGGAGAGCTCGTTTACCGATATCTTCATAGGCTTGCAGTTACCGATGCCGTAGGGGATTATCATAGATATGCTGTCGCCCGAGCGCTTTTTGTCAGCCGTTGCCACAGCGGCAAGCTCCTCTGCCGAGAAGCTGCATTCGGTGGGAAGTCCCTCTGCCTTTAGGGCAGCTATGAGCTCGTCAAGCTCGGAGGCGGGGCAGAGCCCCAGCCTTACGGCTATTCGTGTGACTATTACCATTCCAATTGCTACCGCACTTCCGTGTGATATGGCAAGCCTTGAGCAAAGCTCTATGGCGTGTCCTACCGTGTGACCGAGATTAAGAAGCTGACGGCAGCCATTGTCAAATTCATCCTTGCCTACGATGTCAGCCTTACGGATAACACATTCGGCGATAATGTTTTCGATATTGGCACGTATTCCTTTTTTGAATTCATCAAACAGAGGACGGTCGTTGATAACACCGTATTTTATGACCTCGGCACAGCCGTCCGAAAAGGTCTCGGGAGGAAGAGTGTCGAGAGTTGTATAGTCGCAGAGTACAAGGGAGGGCTGATGAAAGGCGCCCATAAGATTTTTTCCCGCCACAAGGTCCACGGCTGTCTTACCGCCCACAGAGGAATCCACAGCGGCAAGAAGTGTAGTGGGTACCTGAATAAATCGGATTCCGCGAAGATATACCGCTGCCGCGAAGCCCGCAAGATCTCCTACAACGCCTCCGCCCAGCGCTATTATCACGTCCGAGCGAGTCAGACGGTTCTCGGCGAGAAATTCTACAAGGGCTACAAGCTTTTCAGTGCTCTTTGATGCTTCACCGTGCTCTATGACGAACTTTATACAGTCAAAGCCCGATGCCGTCAGCGAGTCGGTAGCTTTTTTTGCGTAGAGTGAGTCTACCGTATCGTCGGTGACCACGCAGACACGGCGTATGCCTACTGCGTTCTTGGCATATTCTCCGAGGGAATCGAGAAGTCCCTCTCCTATCACTATATCGTAAGATGTTGAAGCGTTTACTTTTACAGTCCTCATTTGTTAGTTTATCCTTTATGTTTGTTATAATACACGGTCAGCCGTCTACCTTTTCCTTGGCTATACGTCCGTCGCGGAGCAGAGAGCGAAGGGTGTCGGGATCATCCTTGCTTATGGCGTCGCGATACTCGCTCAGGGATGCTATTATGTGGTCGAGCTCAAAGAGCAACGGCTCCTTGTTCTCAAGAAAAAGCTCGGTCCACATATTCTCATTGAGCCAAGCCACACGGGTAAGATCCTTGTAGCTTCCAGCCGAAAAGCCCTTGTGATTTTGCGCTGTGGGGGTTTTTACGTAGGCATTGGATACCACGTGAGCAAGCTGTGAGGTGAAGGCTATCATCCTGTCGTGCTCTGCTGCCGTGGTCACCGAGAACTTGCCGAAGCCCGCGGGAGCGAGAAGCTTTTTTATTCTGTCAAGGAAAGCAATATCGTCGTATACGGGAGGAACGAGCACCATGGGCGCGTTTTTAAAGAGCGT
This sequence comes from uncultured Clostridia bacterium, assembly GCA_904501715.1. Taxonomy (GTDB): domain Bacteria; phylum Bacillota; class Clostridia; order Oscillospirales; family CAG-272; genus HGM12713. The sequence goes on along the minus strand of CAJGCD010000071.1, from coordinate 5,485 downwards.
AGCTTTGGCGTACTTTATGCCCGAATATTGAGTGCCCGCCATAGGGTGACCGCCAACGAAGGTGAAGCCGTATCTCTTTGCCAGAGCAAAGCCGTATTCGCATATCTTTGCCTTTGTACCGCAAAGGTCAATGACCGTGGTGTTCTTTGAGATAAGGGGAGCTATCTCTTCAAGATATTTGATAGACTCTACGGGATAGAGTGCCACGAAGATAAGCTCACAAGACGGTATGGTCTTCTCATTAAGCTCTCCCGAGGTGATACCCGCCAGAGCGGCGTATCCAAGTGTAGCACCGTTGATATCGTATCCGAGGACGGTGTGACCCGCTTCGGCGTATGCTTTAGCCATTGAGCCGCCCATAAGACCCAGACCGCAAATACCTACCGTCATCTCAGTCCTCCTCCGAGATCGCGCTAAGCACGCGTCGTACAGCTCTTGTAACGCCTGCAAAGGCATCGGGAGTCAGCGATTGCGCTCCGTCGCAGAGTGCGTGAGCGGGGTCGTTGTGTACCTCTATCATGAGACCGTCAGCACCGCAAGCCGCAGCTGCCATAGCCATAGGCTTTACAAGGCGCGCTACGCCCGTAGCGTGGGAGGGATCTATTATAACGGGAAGGTGGGTGAGCTCCTTGAGCATAGGCACTGCCGAAAGGTCGAGGGTATTCCTCGTGTATGTTTCAAAGGTACGTATGCCGCGCTCGCAGAGGATAACGTTTTCGTTTCCTCCCGCCATAATGTATTCGGCAGACATAAGCAGCTCCTTGAGAGTGTTGGCAAGTCCTCTCTTGAGGAGTATGGGCTTGTTTGTTTTTCCAAGCTCCTTGAGAAGCTCAAAGTTTTGCATATTTCTCGCGCCCACCTGAATAACATCTACCTCGTCGAAGAGGGAGAGGTGGTTTGCGTTCATTATTTCGGTAACTATGGGCAATCCCGTTTCCTTTTTCGCTTTAAGCAAAAGCTCTATTCCGTCCGCCTTAAGACCTTGAAAATCGTAGGGAGAGGTGCGGGGCTTGAAAGCGCCTCCGCGGAGCATAGTCGCGCCCGCTGCCTTGACAGCTCGGGCTATCTCCATTACCTGCTCCTCGCTCTCTACCGAGCAGGGCCCCGCCATTATGGCGAAAATGTTTCCGCCTACCGAGGTGTTGCCCACGTTTATAACGCTGTCATCGGGGTGAAACTTACGGTTTGCGCTCTTAAAGGGCTCGCTGATGCGCTTGACGCTGTCAACGATTTCAAGGCTCTCAATGAGCTCGGCGTCTATTTTGCTGGTGTCACCAATAAGTCCGAGGATTATGTGCTCGCTTCCTCTGGAAAGATGCACGTCAAGTCCCTGTGTTTTTAGCCACGAGGAAAGATTTTCGATCTGCTTGTCTGTTGTTCCGCTTTTAAGTACCGCTATCATTTTTAAATCTCCTTTTTCTTGCCTCACGCCAGAGGCTGCCGAGGGGAAATCCTTAAAAAATTAGCCTCTCGGCGCTTTGAGCCGAGAGGCTTTAAAATGTTTAAGTAAACCTTTTAAAGTCGGTAAAAAACCGAATTCCGCAACAAAACACCCTTATTATTTATCACAGCTAAAGTAATAAAAATAAAGGTAAAAGAACTTGTTAGCGAAAGAACGGTTCATTTTTACTTTCTCCTTTGATTTGATGACATAAGTTTATCACGCTAAAGCGCCCTTGTCAAGGCTTTTTGCAAAAAAAATCAAAAAATAGAACAATTAAATTGGGTTATCCACTGTGCCAGCATAATTATGAGGGGCATAGTAGCAAGAGAAATAAGAGTTGATGTGCCCACGCACTGTGCCGAAAAGCCGGGGGAGGTGTCGTAAAGCTCGGCAAACATACTTGTTGAGCTTGCCGAGGGCATTGCTGAGACCGCGGCAATGAAAAGCACCCAGAAATCCGAAAAGCCAAGGAGCTTAAGTAGAAATGAAAAGATTACGGGTATTATCACAAGCTTGAACAGGCAGAGATAATATACTTTGCCCGAGCCGAATATCTGCTTTGCTGTTCTGCTTGAAAGCAACGCGCCTATTATAAGCATTGAGATAGGTGTACAGAGCGAGGCAAGATAGGAGATAGTAGAGCTTGCGAAGGTCGGAATTGTGAAGCTTGGGAATACCGACGGAATAAGGAATATGACAAATCCTATCATACTGGGAACAGTGCCCTTGTTTATAAATATCTTTTTTACCGTCAGCTTGATATCGTCTCTTTTGCGGGCTATTATTCCAAGACCTATTATCCAAAGGAGGATATTAAAGCTTACCACGAAGAAGGATGCCACATAGGCTCCGTTTTCGGGGAAAAGAGCGCCAAGGACGGGAATACCCAGAAATCCGATATTACCAAACACCATAGCGAATTCTGTTATTTTTCTCTCGTCAATATCCTTTATCTTAATGCAGGCAAAATAAGCCATCACAGCCATAATTCCGTGCATTATAAAGGCAAAGGCGAGGCTTATGAGCGCAAGCTTGAGATTATCCCAGGAAAAGGCTTTGTTGGTTATGGAGTTGATTATCAGGGCAGGCTGTCCAATCGATATTATGAGCTTAGAAAGATTTTTTGACGCTACGGGGCTGATGACCTCTTTTTTGCCCAATATGTATCCTACGATAAGGATGGCGAACATGGTTATAACGATATTCAAAAACGCGGGGAAATCCATTGTCATTTCGGTTACCTCAGGAATTTAATTCATCTAATTTTGCTTTTATCTTTTTCATATCCTCAAGCATTTCCTCCTTGCGACGGGGGTCGCGCAGAAGAAGTGCGGGATGATATACGGCGGTGATGAGAAAATCACCCTTTTGTACCCACTCACCGTGCTCCTTGGTTATCTTGTAGTCGGGTCTGATAAGTCGCATAGCCGATATTCTGCCCAGACAAACAATGACCTTAGGCTTTATGAGCTTTACCTGTCTTCGGAGAAAATCCATACAGGCATCCTCCTCGGAGGGGAGAGGGTCACGGTTCTTCGGCGGACGGCACTTCAAAATATTTGCGATATAAACGCTCTCGCGGGGAATATCCACCGCAAAAAGATATTGGTCAAGAAGCTTTCCCGCTCTTCCCACAAAGGGAGTACCTGTTTTATCCTCGTTTTCACCGGGTGCTTCGCCGACAAAAAGCAGCTCGGCATTTTCATTTCCCACTCCGAAAACGCAGTTGGTACGCGTTTTGTGAAGCTCGCAGGCGGTACAGCTACAGCATTGGTCATAGAGCTGCTTCCATTGTTCGTTCATTTAAATATCCTCATTTCGTTATTTTTCGGCATTCCATATAGTATCTCTTGTCCTCAGCGTGACCCATAGAGAAGGTCTTGCGGGGCAGAGCACCATCGTATATAACGGTCTTGAAAAGCTCGTCCTTTCCCATTCCCGAAAAGAGAAAACCGATAGAATTATCTCCTATGAGGCTCTTTACCGAATTTTCACCGTGAATATAATCCACCTCGGCGTCCTTATGCTCCTTGAGATATCCGTCGATAAAATCCTGAAGAGTAGCAACGGGAAGCGTCTTGACGGGGGAGAGTGCCTTGAGCGTTCCGCTTTTGTCTTTTGATACGTAATCTATTGTCTGCTCGTCAGCCTCGCCCGAAAGGGAGGTCAGATAAGCGGAGAGCTTTTCTATAACGTCCTCGGGGTCTACATCGAACATAACGCGGTAGATAGGCTCGAATTTCATCGCCTCGTCGTGGATATTTACTATCTCAACCAGAGCGTAGCGAGCGGGATGCTCAGCGGCAGCCTCGGCACCAATGGATGCTTTTATGTCCTCATATATAGTCTTTGCGGTAGCCAAGGAGTGATTTCCGTCACCTACTGCGAAGAGAAGGGGAGCGAGTCCTGCCTTGCCGTAACGCTTTTCCATAGCCTCGGGAGCTATGAGTGCACTCAGAGCGTTGGTTACAGCTTCCTTTGCCCCGTCACCTAAAAATCTGCCCGTAATGTGACCGCCGCCGAGCATAAGGTCGGTATCGTATGCCAATCGGTCGCAGTTGTCTGCCGAAAGGGGCTCTATTACAGTGCGGTCGGGGTCGTCTATAAGAAGCATAACGTGTGGAAGCTCTATGGTAGCGTCACGTCTTATGGCTACTCTCGGGGGAATACGCTCCACTACCGTTGCCTCGGTGGCGCGTATGAGGGAAGCGGCACCCTTTTTGAAGTCGTAGCATTCAAGGTCTATCGCAAGCACGATGCCGCGGCGAATGCTTCCGTCGGATTGAGTGCGCTCGGTGTATATCATGGAATCGGGATGAGATACAAGAATATCTGAGGTATATTCGCGCATGGTACTGTTGATATCGCCTATGCGCTTGTGGGTTTCCTTAAGATATACCTCGGGCAAAATAATGCGGAGAGTTGAGGGGGCGTTGCCTATCTCGCGCTCAACGGCTTCCCAATAATGAGGCTCGCTTGTGAATTGGTCACAGGCAACCACAGCCCACTTTTTTGCGTCGGTTTTTGTAAAGTCGGGCAGAAGGATATCTGCGCCGTTAAAACATTTTTTCATGATTCTGTTCTCCTAAATCCTTTAATTTTCTCTTGAGGCGAGACTCATCCACGCTCGCAAGACCGCAGCCTGAGTTTTTCCGTCTTTGATGCGTCCGTTAAGCACCGCATCCTTAAGCTCGTCAACGGGTATCTTCAATATTTCGAGAAATTCGTCCTCATCAAAATCGGTCTCGCCAAAGGTAAGACCTTCAGCCATGTACATATATATTTTTTCGTCCAGGATGGCGGGGGAGGGGTAATAAAGTCCCATATAGGTCAGCTTTTCACAAACAGCTCCTGTTTCCTCTCTCAGCTCACGAATTGCGGCAGAGGTGGGGTCCTCGTCGGGAGTGTCAAGCTTGCCCGCGGGTATCTCGAGCAAAGCCTCATGAAAGGGATAGCGGTACTGACGTACGCAGACTATCTCTCTGTTATCCGTGACGGGTATAACGCATACGGCTCCGTTATGGTGGCAGTATTCTCTGGTCGCCCTCTCGCCGTTGGGGAGTGTTATCCCGTCCAATCTTACGTGAAGCACCTTGCCGTCAAAAATTGCGGTAGAGGAGATGGGCTTTTCCTCCATGCTTTCAAGCGGTAAAGAAAAGTAAGAAGTTATATCTTTCATAAATACCTCAAAAATGATAAAATCAGACATTAATATTATACCACGCATAAGGAAAAAATGCAATACCGATATAAATATTTGTAAATCAAAAGAGGGCATTAAAGCCCTCTCTCCTGACGCTTTTTCATTTTCGTCCATGAGTAAAATCCGTAAAGGTCGTTTATGAGAAACACAAAAAAACAGATTATTACCGACAGGTAGGATATATCGGTCAATGTTGCCATAAACCAAAGAATTATAAGGACTAAGTCATTGACAGCGTATGCCAAAGCAAAAAAAGGGCTGCGCAAGAATGTGAGATATACAGCAATAAAGCTTGTGGCAACAGATAGGGTGCTTGTCATAAGGCTTGCAGTCCCGAG
>CAJGCD010000070.1 GCA_904501715.1 uncultured Clostridia bacterium | reverse complement strand
GGGTTCGAATCCCTGAAGGTGCACCAAAAGGACTGTATGGTTTTCTTAATGAAATTGTTATAAAATGTAAATAATAGCATGCACCTTTAGCTCAGTTGGTAGAGCAACTGACTCTTAATCAGTGGGTCCCGGGTTCGAATCCCTGAAGGTGCACCAATAAAGAAAACACCGTGTCAACGACACGGTGTTTTCTTTATTCGCTATACCCAAATGATTTGAGCCCCCGAAAATCGCCTGCGATTTTACGGGGTAGCTTGCGCTACCGCAAATATTTTGGGGGACCTCCAATAGCTTTGGCGTTTGCGAGTCGATTGAAATGGAGGTCGAGGTAGTTCCCGCGGTGCTGCCAAAGCAAAAGCTTATTTATACAATCCTTGCAGTAATGATTTCCTTGAGGGCTTGAGAGATAAGATAAGAGAAGAAATAATTGCTAATCAAAAGTAATCAAAAAGAGACCCGAAAGGGTCTCTTTTAAATTTCTTATTTCTTTTTTTTCAAGATGGAAACTTCCTCGCGCTTGTATGATTTTGGCGGAACCTCGGGGGATTCGTTAAGGCGTACCTTTATGGTTCCCGCCAAGGGGCTGGTCTCGGTAACCACTCCCACACCGTCTACGGTTCTTACGAGAGTATCTACGGGAGGAGTGCGCTTTATCTCATATTCGTAGGTGTCGTGCTCATAGCGCAGACAGCACATAAGACGACCGCATATTCCCGATATCTTAGAAGAATTAAGTGACAGATTTTGCTCCTTTGCCATCTTTATAGACACCTGTCCAAAGTCTGTAAGGAAAAGCGAACAGCACAAAGGTCTGCCGCAAAGACCGAGTCCGCCAACCATTTTTGCCTCGTCGCGAATGCCTATCTGGCGCAGCTCTATTCTTGTGCGGAAAACACCTGCCAGGTCTTTTACGAGTTCTCTGAAATCAACTCTTCCCGAAGAGGTAAAGTAAAATAGCAGCTTGCTGTTATCAAATGTGTATTGAGCATCAATAAGCTTCATATCAAGCTTGTGCTCAATTATTTTTTCATTGCAAAGACGGAATGCCTCGTTTTCCTTTTCCTTGTTTTCAGCATGATGCTTTATATCCGCCTCGGTAGCCACACGTACTGCAGCACGAAGGGGAGGAACGGTTTCACTTTCTTTAACCTTGGTATTTGCCAATGCAACCTCTCCATATTCCAACCCTCTTGCGGTTTCTACAATGGCGTGTGAGCCTACCTTAAAAAATATCCCTTTGGGATCAAAGAAGTAGGTTTTTCCGGATGCCTTAAATCTTATACCCACAACAGTTACCATAGGCTCGTTATCCGCGGGTAGGTCTTCGGTATTTACATTCTCCACAGACGGCAGAGCAGCAGAGGGTATATCCTCTTCAGTTCCGTATATTTCAGCGTAGGAGAATTCCTCATAATCCGAATATTTTTCAAACTCAGGGGAGCTTAAAAATTTATCCATCTTTTTAGGAGCGGGCTTTTCGAGCTTGTCTGATTTTTTTGTGAAAGACGAGGCAGCAATATCAAGCTTGGGCTCGTTGGAAGCTTCCACAGTGTTCTGGGGTTGCGAAACCGCAGTCGAATTTTGTGTGTCGCGATTACGGTCGCCGTGCTTTCTTCGCTTGTTACGGTTACGGTTATTTTTTGAAGGAGTATTTTGTTGTGTAGAAACTCCACTGTTTACTGCCTCGGCAGCATTGTCGGCTTTGTCATTCTGCTTGACCTTGTGGGGCGCGGGACTGTTATGCTTGACATTTTGTGCCGCGCTGCTTGGGTTTTGCGCTTTTACATTATCCGCAGAAGCCTCCGCGGGAGTTAAAAAATATGATTTGTGCTTGCGCCCTTTATTTTTGTGATGATGATGGTTTTGCGTCTGAGCAGGGGCGTTTTTGTTTTCGTTATCCATTTGGTATCCTTTCTGAGAATAGGTTTATATTAGACCTGCGGTAAGTAGCATTTTTGATATCATAAGCCTTACGTTGGCGTTTCTTTTGTTTTCGTCTATGGCATTGGAGATGGCTTCCTCCAAAGAGAATAAAAATGAAAGAGAGACCTTGTCACAAAGCTCGATAGCTTTATCTGTATCGCAATAAAAGCAGAGAGAAGGGGAGTCGCTTTTTTTCAAAAGTATAAGGTCGCGTACTGCCAGAAGCAGAACCGAAAGCTGTTCGGACAAGATGTCTCGTTTGCTTGAAAAAATCGGTAAGTAGTATAGAATATCTTTAGCGCTTCTTGATTCGATAGCAGAACGCATAAAGCCATCAGCAAGCTGTCTTAATTCCTTTACGGGCTTCCATGCCTTTGGCTCAAGAAGCTTTATTGCTTTACCGATACCTCCGTGTGCCGATTTTAAAATTGCCTTGTATTCCTCGGGAGCGGAAAGCTTCATTTGCGCGGCTCTTCGGTCGTGATGGGATATATATTCGTCTATTTCTTCTTCGCTGACCGACTCTGTTCTCAGAATAGGCGCGCGGCTTTTGATAGTTTCAAGAAGAGAAGAGGAATTATCGCACAGTAGAAAAAAATGAACGAAGGAGGGGGGCTCCTCAAGGGTGAGAAGAAGTGCGTTTTGCGCCTGCACCGTCATTTTTTCGGCATCTTCAATTATATATATTTTTTTATCAAGGTCGTTGGGGATAGTATATACGTCCTCTTTTATAAAGCGAGCGATATCCACTCCCAAGGTGCTTTTTCCTTCTGTACCTTGGAATATGACGTCGGGAGATTTTCTCTCCAGAATTTTCTTGCACGAAGGGCAGGTCAGACAAGGAAGGGGAAGCGATAGATTTTCCTTGTGCTCACAAGCGAGAGCTGCGGCTGACATCAAAGCAATAGTATGCTTTCCACTGCCTTCGGGTCCCTCAATGATATATGCGTGAGAAAGCGAGCTGTTCATAATATCTCGGCAGATACGGCTTTTCAGCGCGTCGTTGCCTATTATTTCGCTCATAGCTTGTTTATTTTCTTTCATAAGCGAGCTCCTATCACAAGAATATACCAATACATAATATATTATATCAAAAAAAGCTTGCCGTGTCAAGTCCAACGGCTCTATTTGAAGAAAAAGGTATTGACATTGTAGCATAATTATTTTATAATATTTAAAATACATTCTTTGAGGATTGAAATGACGTTGGAACTTGTTGCTACATGCCTTTTTGGGCTTGAAAAGTTATTGGGTGAGGAAATAGACGCTCTTGGATACAAACGTACCGATACTATGGACGGAAGAGTAACCTTTCTTGGTGACGAAAGGGCTGTCTTTGCTGCAAATCTTCATTTGCGCTTTGCAGAACGGGTATTTATAAAGCTTGGAGCTTTCAGGGCAGAAAGCTTTGATGACCTTTTTGAAGGAACTAAAGCGCTTCCGTGGGAGAGCTTTATCGGTAAAGAGGATGCGTTTCCTGTTAAGGGACACGCCATAAAAAGCAAGCTCTTTTCCGTGCCCGATTGCCAAAGTATTGTGAAAAAGGCAGTGGTGCAGCGACTTTCGGAAAGCTACGGTATAAGGTGGTTTAACGAAGAAAAAATAAAATATCAAATAGAATTTTTTATATTTAAGGATGTTGCCACCCTTATGATAGATACGTCGGGAACGGCGCTTCATAAGCGCGGATATCGCGCGGTAGCGGGAGCGGCTCCCTTGCGTGAAACTCTTGCGGCGGCAATAGCAGCCATATCCCGTCCGAGAGAGGATGTACTTTTATGGGACCCATTTTGCGGTTCGGGAACCATAGCTATCGAGTGCGCTATGATGATGACCAACCAAGCCCCCGGACTTGACAGAAGCTTTGCGTGCGAGTCCTTTGATATTCTTGGCGACGGCAAAATAGCAAAAGAAGAGAGAGCAAAAGCACTCTCGCAGATAAAGCATGACAGCGCGTTTGAAGCATATGCATCGGATATCGACCCTCAGATACTTGAGATAGCAAGAGAAAATGCCGAGCAAGCAGGAGTAGGGGACAGAATAAGATTTTTTGAAGCTGACGCGAGAAAAATTGAGAAGCTTGACCGTCGCGGAACAATCGTTTGCAATCCTCCTTACGGTGAGAGACTTATGACTCCAAGAGAGATAGAAAGGCTGTACCGTGAAATAGGAGAGGCATTCTCAAGGCTCTCTCCATGGCAGGTATATATTCTTACATCATCGGAAAACTTTCAAAGCTGCTATGGCAAACGCGCCGATAAGATACGCAAGCTTTATAACGGAATGATACCTTGCTCATTATATCAATATTTTAAGCCTAACAGCAAATAAAAGATACCCATAGGGGAGTCCTATGGGTATCTTTTTTTAAAGTATAAATTCCATAAACAAATGCTCGTCGCAGGGAATCTGTCCGTTAAGCAAAATGTTCTGAGTTGCTACTACGGCAAAGCCGTTCTTTTCATAAAGATGGGTTGCGGGAGTGTTCCTTTTGGTGGTATTAAGCCTTATTGTAAGACATCCCTGTTCCTTAGCCAGCTGCTTGATAAAGTCTACAAGCGCAGAACCTATTCCCGTTCCTGAATATTCAGGGTCCACGCAAAGGGTGTGTATTACCAAGGACTCATTGTATTTAGTCGATTTTCCCCACGAAACATTTCGGTATTCGGGAGGCTGGCGGGTATCAAGTATGACAGATGCTACCGTTTTTTCGTCCACTTCAACAACGTAAAGAGAGCTTCTTTTTACACCAAGTTTTGCGGTATCCACCGTGGGATATATTCCTTTTTGCCAGCTGGTATATTTTATATGAGAATCTTCATATTCGATAGCCTTGTCATAAAGCTTTGCTACGGAGGATATATCTTCTTGAACTGCTTTTCTAATCATAACATTTTAAAAAATCAAAGAGTTTTGACAAAAGCCTCTATTCTTTCAAGCGCCTGTGTAATGTGCTTTATGGAATACGCATAGGATATACGCGCAAAGCCTTCTCCGCTGTTACCGAAAGCATTACCGGGAACGATAGCGCACTTATAGTCGTAAAGAAGCTTGTTACAGAATTCCTCACCCGACAGACCGAAATCGCCTATCTTGGGGAATATATAGAACGCACCTTCGGGCTCAAAGGCTTCGATACCTATGCTCTTAAGACCGTTAAAAATATAACGGCGGCGGCGATTGTATTCATCTACCATCATTTTGATATCCGCATCTCCGTTTTTGAGCGCCTCGATAGCCGCAAACTGAGATGTTGTGGGAGATGACATAATACCGTACTGGTGTATTTTGAGCATTTGCTCGGTGAGCTGCTTGGGAGCGCAGATATATCCGAGTCTCCAGCCTGTCATAGCGTATGCTTTAGAAAAGCCGCTTGCGATAATCGTTCTTTCCCACATTCCGTCAAGAGACGCGATTGAGCAGTGATTGCCCGTATAGGTCATTTCCGCATATATCTCGTCGGAAAGCACAATGATATTGGTATCTTTTAATATATCGGCTATATCCGCAAGCTCTTCCTTGGTCATTATAGCACCAGTAGGATTGTTGGGATAGGGAAGAACGAGCATCTTTGTTCTGGGGGTAATAGCCGCCTTCAGTGCTTCGGGATTTATTTTGAACTTATCCTCAAACTTGGTTTCAAGGATAATGGGTACGCCACCCGACATCCTTGCCAAGGGTGCGTAGCAAACGAAGGAAGGAGTGGGAATTATTATTTCATCTCCCGGCTCTATAACGGAACGGAAAGCAATATCAATAGCTTCGCTTCCGCCTACCGTGACTATGACCTCGCTCGTGGGGTCATAGGACACGTTAAAGCGTCGGGTCATATATGTGTTTATTTCCGAGCGGAGCTCCGCAAGACCTGCGTTTGCGGTATAGTAGGTTTTTCCTTTTTCAAGGCTTTGAACACCTGCCTCGCGTATGTGCCAGGGCGTCTGGAAATCGGGCTCACCTACTGTAAGACCGACAACGTCGGTCATAGTGTTCATAAGGTCGAAAAATTTACGAATTCCCGACTTGGGTGTTTCTACCACTGTCCGGGACAGTACCTTGCTGTAATCTATCATCCGTTGTAATTTCCTCTCTCATCTATTTCGGGGGCATCGTAAAGTATACCCGTGTCCTTGTACTTGTGAAGGACAAAGTGTGTCGCGGTAGAGATTACCGCATCTATCGTAGCAAGCTTTTGCGAAACGAAGAGGGCAACCTCCTTCATCGTTTTTCCTTCAATAAGAACAGAAAGGTCGTATGCGCCCGACATAAGATATACTGATTTGACCTCGGGATAGTTATATATCTTTTCGGCAACTCGGTCAAATCCTCGGTCATGCTGTGGAGTAAGCTTGACCTCTATCATAGCGGTAACCGCTTCGCAGTTGGTCTTTTCCCAGTCAACGATAGTTTTGTATCCCAGAATAGTTCCGTTTTTCTCGTATTCCGCTATCTCGTTTACTACCGTATTCTTATCAAGGTCGAGGATTATGGCTATTTGCTCTGCGGTGAGTCTTGCATCACTTTCGAGTAATTTTAAAATTTCTGAATTCATATTATCTACCTCTCAATATAAGAGCTTATTTTTTAAACGTCTTAACTATATTTTCATAGGACAGACCATATTTGTCTGCGATATCGCGGGCGTAGCTCTTTCCATCGGGCTTCATACGCACTATTTTGAACGAGCGGTTGCCGTCCTCAATTCCCGCAACCAGCGTGTCAATAGTGGAGCCGCCGTCAGCGGCAGTGCGGGCGTTGATGTTATCTATCTGCGCCGCAAGCTCGTGAAGGTGAGTGGAGAACAGGCAACGGCATCCCAAGCGGCTAAATCCCGCCAGCACCTCTGCCGCGATATATGAGGCCTCGTAAGCACCTGTGGATGAAAGCGACTCGTCAAGCAGAACGAAGCTGTTTTTGGTAACCCCCTCAAAGATATCGCGCAGACGGGCACATTCCTCTCCAAGACGACCCTTGTCGATAGTATCGTCAGCACCCGTGGGGAAGTGAGTGAATATAGCGTCGGCTATGCTTATCGTAGCGTCCTTTGCGGGAACGAACATTCCAAGCTGGAACATTACCTGAGCAAGTCCAACGGCGCAGGTGATTACCGACTTTCCTCCTCTGTTAGGACCTGTAAGTACGTATATCATCGCGCTATCGTCAAATTCTATATCGTTGGTGATCATCTCGTCATCAACCTTAAGGGCGACGCAGGGATTGTATAGCTCGTGAGCGATAAAGGTTATCTTATCGGTAGATACCTCAGGGCGACACAGATGCAGTCCTTTTTTCTTCAGAGTGCGGAGAAGATTTGTTCCTCTTACCAAAAACTCTATCTCGGGCATAAGATTGAGTAAAAAGTCGGTGTTTTCAAGAACAAAGCTTTGAACTATCTTTTTCCAGGAGCGAAGCGACTGCTTGTAAACGTCGTTGATTGCCGAGTTAAAGGCAAGAGCAAGAGCGGTTCTTTGATTTTCCGATTGCTTCTTGTTAAATGGGACAAGATTTGCGATGCAGGTATACTCATCTTCTTTGAAATTAAGGCGGAGTATCTTGTCAATAACGTCACCGGAACGGAAGGATTCGGGATTGATAGAAAGAACTCCCGCATATGCAGGACGCAGCTGCGCGTCAAGATTTACACCGATGGTAACGCTCTTTACCTCCCTGACACGCGAGGAAAGCTCCTCAAGCTTTTTGTTAAGCTCAACGAAATATTCGGAG
>CAJGCD010000069.1 GCA_904501715.1 uncultured Clostridia bacterium | reverse complement strand
TAATAAAGAATACGAAAATGATGATCGGCAAAATATAGGAAGCATAGAAGCGAATCCAGCTCGGCACCTTAAGTCCTCTTCCCTCGTTAGCCTCGGCGGTAAACTTCTTCCAGCCCCAGCCGTATCTGCTGGTGCAGAACAATACGAATACAAGCGAGCCGAGAGGAAGCAGTACGTTACTTACGATAAAGTCCTCAAGGTCCATTATGCTGCTTCCCGCGCCGAAGGGAGTAAAGCCCGAAAGGAGACTGAATCCGAGCACACAGGGCATGGAAAGAACGAACATCAAAATTCCGTTGATAAGGCACGCCTTTTTTCTCGACCAACCGAAGATGTCACGGGTGCAGGCGATAATATTCTCAAATACCGCAAATATGGTAGAGAGTGCCGCAAAGGAGAGGAACAGGAAGAAAAATCCGCCTATTACTCTGCCGAGAACAGGACCCATCTGACCGAAGATAAGAGGAAGGGTCTCGAATATAAGAGGAGGTCCGCCCCCTGCTTCAACACCGTAGGAGAAGCAAGCGGGGAAAATGATAAGTCCCGAGGTAATAGCCACGAAGGTATCAAGCACGGCTACGTTTACAGCCTCTCCCATAAGAGCTCTGTCCTTCTTGAGATAGCTTCCGAAAATAGCCATAGAGCCTATACCAAGGCTAAGCGTAAAGAATGCCTGCGTCATAGCACCCACTATAACCTCGCCAAGACCTCTCCAGAGATTTCCGTTTCCTACCTCATATATTTTATCCACAGAGGGAATGAGATAAAAAGCAAGACCTTCTGCGGCGCCGGGGGTAAAGAAGCCGTAAACGGCAAGACCTACCATAATAAGCAGGAGGGCTATCATCATTATTTTTGTAACCTTTTCAAGTCCCTTCTGCAGACTGAAGGAGCAGACAACAAAGCCTACTACCACGACTACCGCCATGGCTACGGTAAGCAAAACAGGGTCACCCATCATGTCGGTGTTTATAGCCTTTATCGTCGCCGCACTCTGGCTTATAAATTCTCCGCTTACAGCCTTGACGAAGTATATGAGCATCCAGCCCGATACTACCGTATAGAACATCATAAGGATGTAGTTACCAATCACCGAAGCATACCCGTGGATATGCCATTTAGAGCCCTTGGGCTCAAGCTCCTGATAAAGCCTTGCGGGGCTCTTTTGCGAAGCCCGTCCCAAAGCAAATTCCATAGTCATAACGGGAATACCCATTATAGCCAAAAAGATGATGTAGAAGAGAACGAAGATACCTCCGCCGTACATACCTGCCATGTAGGGGAACTTCCATACGTTTCCAATACCGATAGCACATCCCGCGCTAAGAAGTATAAAGCCCAGACGGCTGCCGAGATGCTCCCTTACACCTCCGTTTTTGTTGTCCATAACATTGGTCCTTTCTTTTAATCAAAAAGTATTTCTTTTACTGCTTTAAATATTTCCTCGGATATTTCCTCCGGAGTCCTGCTTGCGTCCACAGCGGCTATCCTTTCGCCGTCGGCGCCGAGGTCGTCTATGACAGACAGAAAAGCGTTGCGCACGGACGTAAGCTTTTCCTTATTTTCGTATATCTCCACAGCCTCTCCGCGCTTCTGTATTCTCGCAAGGCTCTGCTCGGGGAGCAGGTCAAGATAGATACAAAGGTCGGGGCGCTTTATATCGGGACAGCGTGTGTTCATAGCCTTTACCCAGCCATAATCGGTGCTCTGACCCTGATACGCCAGCGTAGAGTAATAATATCTGTCGCTTATGACGTCCTTGCCGCTCTCGCACAGCTCCTTTATGCCTCCCTCGGCATTATTGTGGGCTATACGGTCAAGCACGAACATTGCCGCCATCTCGCTCTCGGTCTTTTTTACCTCACCCGACAGAGCGCGGCGTATCGCCTTACCGCTTTCAAGAGAGGTCGGCTCGGCGGTCAGTACCACCTCTCTGCCGAGCTGTGTCAGCTTTTTACGCAGAAGCTCCACCTGAGTGGACTTTCCAGCTCCGTCGATACCCTCAAAAACTATAAATTTTCCCTTTTCCATATCAGATATCCGCGTCCTTCATATATTCGTGACCGTGCTCGGCTATATACTGCTTACGGGCAGGAAGATTGTCGCCCAGAAGCGTATCAAATATCTGCTCTGTCAGCGCCGCATCGGTAGGAGTTACCGATATGAGCCTTCTCGTTTCGGGATTCATGGTGGTCTGCCACATCATTTCAGGCTCGTTCTCGCCAAGCCCCTTTGAGCGCTGAAGGGTATATTTCTGGTTGCCAAGCTTCTTGATTATCTCTGCCTTTTCAAACTCGTTGTAGGCAAAATATATCTTGTCCTTGGCGGTTATCTCAAAGAGAGGAGATTCGGCGATAAAGACCTTATGCTCGTGAAGCAGCGTGGGAAGCAGACGGTAGAACAGCGTCAGCAGCAGCGTGCGTATCTGGAAGCCGTCCTCATCCGCATCGGTACAGATGATTATCTTTGACCAGCGCAGAAGATTGATATCAAAGGCAGTAATATCTGTCTTTACCTTGCCGTGTATCTCAACTCCGCAGCCGATAACACGCAAAAGGTCGGTGATTATCTCGCTCTTGAATATCTTCTCATAGGTGCTCTTCATACAGTTGAGCGTCTTTCCTCTTACGGGGATTATCGCCTGATATTCGGCATTTCTTCCCAAAAGACAGGAGGTCAGCGCCGAGTCACCCTCAACTATATAAAGCTCTCTGCGCTCGGGGTCCTTGGAGCGGCAGTTAACGAATTTCTCTACTCGGTTGGCGATATCAAGGGTTCCCGTCAGCTTTTTCTTTATGGAAAGACGTGTGCTTTCGGCATTCTCACGGCTTCGCTTGTTTACAAGCACCTGATTTGCAAATACCTCTGCCGCCGTGGGGTTTTCAATGAAGTATATCTCAAGATTTTTCTTGAGAAAATCGGTCATCGCCTCATAAATAAACTCGTTTGTTATGGCTTTTTTAGTCTGGTTGGCATAAGATGTCATAGTGGAGAAGCTGTTGCTCACGTAGACCAGACAGTCGGCAACGTCAACGAAGGTTATCTTTGCCTCGTTTTTGTTATACTTGTTTGCTCCCTTGAGGTATTTGTCAAGAGCATATACAAATGCCACCTTGACAGCCTTATCGGGAGAGCCGCCGTGCTCAAGAAAGCTTGAGTTATGATAATATTCAAGGGCGTTCACCGTGTTGGAAACGCAGAAGGAGAAATCCGCCTTCAGCTTATATTCGTCCTTGTCCGAGCGGTCGCGTCCCTGAGTTTCCAGATGCCACAGCACGGGAGCGGTCATACTGCTCTCTCCCGCAAGCTCGGATATATAGTCGGATATACCGTTCTCGTAAAGGAAGGCATAATCGGTGAATTTTCCGTCGTCCTCTTGGAATTTGAGCTTGAATGATATGCCCGCGTTTACCACCGACTGACGGCGCATGGTTTCAACAAAGAAGTCGCGGGGTATCTTTATGTCGGTAAAGACCTCAAGGTCGGGGCGCCAATGCACCACCGTACCCGTACGGCGCTCGTTCTTCTCCAAGGGGCGGGTAAGAAGCTCGGTCACGGGCTCTCCGCGCTTGAAGCTTATCTTAGACTCGGTGACCCCGTCGTAGGAGCGGACCTCCATAAACTCGGAGCTGTACTGAGTAGCGCAGGCTCCAAGTCCGTTAAGACCGAGGGAAAACTCATACGCCGAATTGCCGTCGTTATTGTCATACTTACCTCCCGCGTAAAGCTCACAGTAGATAAGGTCCCAGTTCCATCTGCCCTCTGCCTCGTTATAGCCCAGAGGAACACCTCGTCCTCTGTCCTCTACCGATATGGAGCAATCCTTATATGCAGTGACCAAAATCTCGCTTCCGTGGCCCTCTCTCGCCTCGTCCACAGAGTTTGAGAGTATCTCGAAGAAGGAATGCTCACAGCCCTCAAGACCGTCCGAGCCGAAGATTACTGCGGGACGCTTACGCACACGGTCCGCGCCCTTAAGCGCCTTTATGCTTTGGTCGTTATATTTTGCAGGTGCCGTTTCTTTTTTAGCCATAGTACCTCCAAAGTAAAAAAGATTACAATATATTCTATTATATCAAATTTTTTTCCTTTTGAAAAGGGCTTTTTTCGACTTTTGTAAAAATTTATCCCATAATGCTTGAAATAAGAGCGATAAAGATATATAATTAAATATATGGCAGATAAGGGGAAACAGATATTTCATAAGGGCACTCCGACCGAAACCAAGCCTTCCCCAGCGGGGAAGGTGGATTGCCGCAAGGCAATACGGATGAGGAGAGCTCGCATATAGCTTATGTAAAGGTTCGTTCTTGAAACACACCGAAATACAGGTTATATGCCGCAAATAATATTCTTTTCTGTACTCCTCATCCACCACTCCGTGGTCCCCCTTCTCCCACAGGAGAAGGCTTATGGATTACGATAAAGAGATAAAAGTATTTGTGAGGGATTATGAGCTGTAAGGTTTTGACCGATAATTTAAAAGGCAAAAGATGCGCTATATTGGGGCTTGGGGTGTCAAACACTCCCTTGGCTCGGCTTTTGATTTCTGCCGACAGTGAAATAAGCGTTACCGTTTACGATAAAAAATCCCCCGAGGAGCTTGGCGAGGACGCTCTTGCTCTGAGAGATGCGGGGGTAAGATTTATAAGCGGAAGCGACTGCTTTGATAATATAGAGGGCGACGTGATCTTCCGTTCCCCGGGCATACGTCCCGACATCAAAGGAATACGCGATGCCATCTCCCGCGGTGCTGTTCTGACCTCCGAGATGGAATGCTTCCTCTCGCTGACCTCCGCCCGCACCTTTGGCATAACGGGAAGCGACGGAAAGACTACCACCACCACTCTGTGCGGAAAATTTCTTGAGCGTGCGGGCAGAGTATTCGTGGGAGGAAATATAGGAACTCCGCTCCTCGACAAAGCGGAGGAAATGAGCGAGGACGACAGTGCCGTGCTTGAGCTTTCAAGCTTCCAGCTTATGACCGTAAGCCACGCACCCTCCTGCTCGGCTATCACCAATATTTCGCCCAACCATATGGACTGGCACACCACCGAGGAGGAATATGCGGCTGCAAAATACAATATCGTAGGGAAAAATACCCACCGCGTCGTTCTGAACGCAGACTCCAAAGGAACTTCTGAATTTGGCAAAAAGCTTCTTGCCCAGAGTGGGCGGGAGATAATCTTCTTCTCCTCCGTAAGATCCCCCGAGGATATTCCCGACGGAGCGAAGCTTATGTATATTTCGGAGGGTATGATTTGTCTTTATGACGGCAAAAAATCCATTCCCTTGCTGGACACGTCACGGATACTGCTTCCGGGCAAGCATAATACAGAGAACTATATGACCGCAATGGCTCTTACCTACGGATACGTTGACCCCGCAGTATACGCGGAGGTAGCCGAAAGCTTCGGCGGCGTGGAGCACAGGCTGGAGCTGGTACGCACATTCTGCGGTGTTGATTATTACAACAGCTCCATAGATTCCTCCCCCACCCGTACCGCGGCGGCGCTTTCCGCGCTCTCGGGCAGGGATATAGTGGCTATCTGCGGCGGATACGACAAAAACCTCTCCTATGCCCCGCTTGCAAAGAGCCTTTGTGCCTTGGTACGCGCTGTGGTGCTTACGGGAGCTACGGCGCCAAAAATAAAAAAGGCTCTTCTTGAGTGTGAGAGCTATGACCCCGAAAGGCTGACTCTTGTTGAGTCGGACAGCTTTGAGGACGCCGTAGCCAAGGCTTTCTCACTGTCCCGCGAGGGCGGATGCGTACTCCTCTCCCCCGCCAGCGCAAGCTTTGACCGCTTCAAGAACTTTGCCGAGCGCGGAAGATATTTCAAGGAGCTTGTATCAAAGCTTTAAAAATTAACAAATTACACCTTGATAGTATAAGGATTTTCTGCTATCATAATAAGGATAAATAAAGGAAAGAGGAAAGAAAATGACCAAAAAAATCTTATCCTGCCTGCTGGCGCTGACCTTTTGTCTGCTTTGCTTCTGGGGCTGCGCAAAAAAGGATGAGGGTGTTCCCGATGGAATGTACTCGGTGACCCGTGAGGGAGAGCCCTTTATACTCTACGTTCAGGGAGACTGGACCGATAACCGCGACAGCGGTATATCCTCGGCATATCTTATGAACAACGGAGCCTTCGTCAGCGCGAGATATTACACTCTTTACAAGGACTCACTTGATGCGTACATAGATGAATGTGTTTCGGCCTACGAGGGATATTCGGGCTTCAAGGCGATTTTGCGGGACAGCAAGGCTATGCTTGGGGGCAAATCGGCTGTGAAATATCAGTTCTCCTTTGACCGCGTTGCCGCTGAGGGCGCAAATCCCGTAAACACCACGGTCACTCAGTATTACACCGTCCATAACGGTGACGTTATACTGCTGAGCTTTTACTGCCTCACCCAGGGATATAACGAGGAATACGTGGAGATATTCGACAAGATACGTCAGGAATTTGTACTCTGCGACAAAAAAGCGGTGAATCATTCTGTGCCCGATGACGATACCCCCAAGGATATGAAGCTGGCATCCTTCAAGGGCGCGGAATATCTTTTCTACGCTCCCAACAGCTGGACTACCGATATGTCGGATAAGCTCACCGAGGCTGAGTGCGCCGACCACGGCTGTAATATTACCGTAAGCGCCTACCTTCCAAGCGCGCAAATGACGGTGGAGGAATACTTTGAGCTCTGCGAAAAGTCCTATAAAAAGGATATTGGCGACAGCTATCTGCGTATTGACAGCAAGCAAAGAAAGATTGCGGAGCGCGATGCCGTGTCCTACACCTACACTGTGACCTACGCGGCAAGAAGCTACAAAATAAGCCAGACCGTATTCTACTTTAACGATATGTTCTACTCCATAACCTACACGGCACTCCCCGAGAATTTTGACGCTCACAGCTCCGAGGTGGAGAAAATGCTCAGCGAGTTCAAGTTCCATTGAGTAGGTGCGCTATGGGAAAAGAAATATATCTTGACAACAGCGCTACCACCCCTCTGTCCGAGGCGGCAAAGGCTAAGATAATGGAATGTATGGACACGTACGGCAACCCCTCATCCCTTCATTCCCTTGGACAAGGAGCAGAAGCCTTGATAAAGGAGGCACGGGAATGTCTGCTCTCTGCTCTCGGCGTAAGAGGGCGAGGTGACGAGCTTGTTTTCACCTCCTGCGGCACAGAGGCAACCGCTCTTGCCCTTTTCGGCTGCGCCCACGCGAAGGAGCGCAGAGATGCAACACGAATACTCATTACCGACTCTGAGCATCCCTCGGTAAAAAATACCGCCCGCGCATTGGAAAAGGAAGGCTTTGAGGTAGTGGAGATACCTACAAGGGGCGGTGTGCTTGATACCCGCGCGGTTGAAGCGGCTCTTGACAAAAAAATCTTCCTTGCCTCGTTTATGCTTGTGAATAACGAAACGGGAGCACTTTACGACGTAGCCTCCGCCTTCGCTAAGATAAAGTCGCGTTACCCCGAGGCTATCACTCACTGTGACGCGGTTCAGGGCTTTATGAAGATACCCTTCACCCCCGCTTCCCTCAAGGCAGACCTTATAAGCATCAGCGGTCACAAGCTCCACGCCCCCAAGGGAGTGGGCGCACTCTACGTGTCGGCTGATATGATAAAAAAGAAAAAGATAGTCCCCTATCTTTATGGCGGAGGTCAGGAAAAGGGCTTGCGCTCGGGCACGGAAAACACACTTGGGATCGCCGCCTTCGGCGCGGCAGCAGCCGATATAAAGCCTCGGCTCAGCGAAAACCGATCACACCTTGCCGAGCTTTACGAATATTGCGTAAGCAG
>CAJGCD010000068.1 GCA_904501715.1 uncultured Clostridia bacterium | reverse complement strand
TACGCTTTTACAACAACGAACGTATCCAACTCAAAACAAAACTGACACCACTCGAAAAGCGATGTCAGTTCGTTGCCTAATTGTTAAATATGCTACCCACAAGGGGCTTTTTGTTCTGTCCGCACAATTTGGGGCAGTTCACTATGCGGGTGGATATTTATTGTGTATAATTATGAGATAATATTATCAAAAACAAAAATCACTTTATTGTGAACTATTTGCAAGTTTTTTTGGACTTTTTTGCTAATTGATTTGTTTATTTTGCACATATGGTGTTGCGCAAATTGGTAGAGAATGCTAATTGATTTTTTTGCTGGTTTATGATAGAATAAATGTGTTGATTATAGAATTATCGAGAAATAAAATTTTATTTAAATTCAGTAAGAAAGGAAAAAACAATGAAAGCTACAAGATTTGTTGCAGTATTTTTGTTGGTGACCATGCTGCTTACCATGCTGCTTACTCTTCCTATATTTTCGGCAGAGACAGAGAAGCAGGGAATGAGCTTTACTGCGGATAGCCTGTACCGTTCCGCAAAGCCCTTGGAGGAATCACCGGTTACATTTGAAGCGTGGATAAAACTTGATGAAAATTATGATCAGACACAACGGGCCGGAATTATCATAGGAAATGTGGGGGTTAGCAATACAAGTGAGAAAGTGGACGTGAATGTAGAGATAAACACGTACGGAAAGCCCATGTTCTATGCTAACGGTGGCAAGATTCAGATTACTTTTTGGGAGAAAACAAATCTGACCCCAGGAGAGTGGACACATCTTGCTATTGTATATAAAGCAGGTGAGTCAGTTCTTTGCTACGTAAACGGAGAGTTTGTCGAAGAAAAGAGCATTTCCTACGACAAGCCTTTGGGCATCGGGCAAACTATGTGTCTTGGGGGTGACCACCGTTCAGGTAATGGACAATATTTCAAGGGACAGATAGCTTCTGTCGCAATATATTCCGACGTGCGTACAGCTGACGAGATAGAATCGGATATGATGAACGGCTATGGCGAGGACGGACTTATAGCTTCTTACGATGTTTCCACCCTTTCGAACGGTGAGATAGTTGACGGTAGCGGAAATGGCTACGATATGATCCGTAAGGTCGTTTGGCCAGACGGCATAGAGCCGCCTTCTGATTTCGCTTATTCCTTTGCAGTCGTTGGTGATACACAGACTGTTGCCTTGAAGTATCCCGAGAAGATGAAGGATATATACAACTGGATCCTTGCCAATGCCGAGGATAACAAGACCAAATTCGTAATGGGGCTTGGAGATATAGTTGACAGCTTCACGATTGAGAGTGAGTGGGAGAATGCTATGGCAGCTATGAAGCTACTTGACGGTAAGATCCCTTATTCTGTAGTCCGCGGAAATCACGATAGTGTTGAACTATTTAACAAGTATGTTAAATACGATGACTACAAGGATGTGATATCAGGAAGCTACGAGGGCGATATGCGTAATACGTATCAAAAGTTCTCGGTGGGCAACGTTAAATATATGGTATTTGCTCTTGATTACGGTCCTTCCAATGACGTTCTTGCCTGGGCTAAGGACGTAATAGACAGCCATCCCGATTATAACGTTATAATTACAACTCATGCATATCTTTTCCGTGATGGAACTACTCTTGATGTTGATGACGTTGTTCCTCCTTTGAAAGTACACGAAAGCTATACACCTGAGCGTAGCGGAAAGAATAACGGTGACCATATTTGGGATAAGCTTGTGAGTCAGTGTGAGAATATAGTTCTCGTGCTTTCCGGTCACGATCCGTGGGACGATATTGTAATGACGCAGGAAAAGGGTCTTCACGGAAACACCGTAACGCAGATGCTTATTGACCCTCAGGCTGTTGATAAGACTGTCGACGGTGGTGTTGGAGCGGTAGCTATGCTTTACTTCTCTGAGGATGGCAAGGACGTTACTGTTCGTTATTACTCTACACTTCAGGAGAAGTACTTTATGAACGGTAGCCAGTTCAGCATGACTCTTAACGTTGTAGAAAGTGATAACAAAATTCAAATCGACGAAAGCGGCAATACCACAGTTACTTATGCGACATCTGCTAGTTACACTGTAACGATTCCTGAAAGTGTAATTATTAGTTCTAAGACCTCTACCGGTACGGCTTCGGTTTCTGTTGCTGATGTTGTTATTGCTGCCAATACGCAGATAAAAATAACGGTTGCACCTAAGACAGGCGGAGAGTGGGTCCTTACCAGTGGTTCTGAAACACTTTACTATACCATTACCAAGGGGGGCACACCGGTCGAAGTTAACGGTGTCATTCATACTCATGCCGCAGGCGTTTCCGATTCTGACACTGAATTAACTTTTGCCATAGTGGATGGTCAGAGCTATAAGGCAGGGTCCTATGCTCAGATAATTACGTTTACCGTTGACGTTGAGAGTGCTGCTTAGACATAATTTAAAATTTGTTTAATATTCTTTATATTGAAGGCCTATTGAAAAGAAATACCACCCGCATGGCGGGTGGTATTTCTTCGTATAATGAAAATCACGCGATAGCTGCACGTAAGTGGAGCTTTTTTATATTACGCCCTTATTTTGCCGACAACGTAGCAGATCAAAAATGCTATTATATCTGAGGCAACTACTGTGGGACCCACGGGGGTGGACAGCAATATGGCTGCAAATATTCCAAGTACGGCGCATACTGTGGAAATGATGGCTGAGAAAATGACTACTGTTCTGAACGTCCTTGCTATTCTCATTGCCGAAAGAGAGGGGAATATCAGAAGAGCGGATATAAGCAGAGATCCAACCAAATTCATAGCCAGGACGATGATAACCGCTGTTATTACAGCTATGAGCAGGTTGTAAAGTGAGCTATTAGTCCCCGAGGCACGTGCGAAGCTCTCGTCAAAGGTCACCGAGAATATTCGGTTGTACAGCAATACAAACAGGGCGATAACCACTACCGACAGCACTATGCAAAGAGCTACCTCATATCTTGCCAGAGTGATTATTGAAAATGATCCGAACAGAGTCGAGCAGACGTCTCCCGCTATGTTGCCGGAGGAGGAGAAAAGGCTCATTATAAGGTATCCCAGAGCCAATGCTCCGGCGGAGACCATAGCTATAGCGGCATCTCCCTTTATTTTTGTATTTTGTCCGGTCTTTAGCAGAAGTATGGCACAGACCACAGTTACGGGAAGGACGATAAGCATATTGTCTGTGATGCCTACCACAGTGGCGATAGCCAGAGCTCCAAAGGCTACGTGCGAGAGCCCATCTCCGATAAAGGAGAAGCGCTTAAGTACAAGAACCACGCCGAAAAGCGAGGAGCAAAGAGCAATAAGCACGCCTACTATAAGGGCGAACCAAACGAATTGATAGGAGAAATATTCGCCTAATACATGGAGGATGTTCATTTCGCCTCACCTCCGTCAATAAAAGCTTTTCGGTAAGCCTCGACCGAGGTGAAAAATTCGGGATTTTTGCCCATCTTCAGCACCTTGCTTGCGTCGCGGAGAGAGTTTTCTATGTCATGGGTGACCATTATTATAGTAGTTCCCGTATGCTTATTAAGATGATGTATAAGCCCATACATATCTGCTGCGGCTTTTGGGTCAAGCCCCGATACGGGCTCGTCCAGAATAAGAACGCTCTTTGCGGCGCATAGAGCGCGGGCGAGAAGGACTCTTTGCTGCTGACCGCCCGAAAGATTGCGGTAGCTTTCCTTTGCCAAATGATATATCCCCATCATTTTCATATTCTGCATGGCTTCGAGGCGCTCTGCCTTGCCCATAAAGAATCGGTTTTTAAGTGAGCTGACACAGCCCGAAATAACTACCTCCTCCACCGATGCGGGAAAATCCTTTTGAGCTTCGCTCTGCTGAGGTAGGTAGCCTATATCCCGTGATAAAAGATCGTCACTAAAGCTTATACTTCCCTTGGCGGGAGCTTTCAGCGAGAGCAGCGCCTTCATAAGCGTACTTTTTCCCGAACCGTTGTCACCTACGATACACACGTAGTCGCCCTTATCTATTTCAAAATCAAGATGCTCGCAGACTATATGACCCTCATAAGCAAGAGTAAGGTCTGCGCATTTTATTTGCGCCATTTTATTCTCCTTTGACACCCAAGGCGATTTTCATTGCCGTGAGGTTCTTTTTCATTTCCGAAAGATAGGTTACACCCTCGGACAGCTGTTTTTTTGTTACGCCTTGAAGCGAATTCATAACTATTATTTCAATATCTCCTTTTGTCGAGGATGCCACCGTTTTTGCCAAGGACTTGTCGGAGCTTTCGGTTACGGCAATGTGGGATATACCGTGCTCCTCCGCCTCCTTGATTAGCCTCAGTACCGTATCAAACCCCGCATCTGTGTCTGTGGTACAGCCCTCAAAGGCTGCAGCAAAGTGAACGTCGTAGTCGGAGAGCAGATAGACAAAGGGAAAGCGGTCAGCAAAGAGCATAAAGGGATGCTCCCCCGCCTCCTTTGTAGCTTTTGCGAAATCAGCGTCAAGGGAGATAAGCTCCCCTTTATACTTTTCGGAGTTTGCTTTATATTTGTCAGCGTTTTCGGGGTCAAGCTCACATATTTTATCCGTGAGATGCTCGGTAGCCTTGATAGCGTTCTTCAGGGAGAGCCATAGATGCTCGTCAAGGACACTGTCATTGTGATTATGACCGTGTTGGTCGTGGTTGTGAGATGATGAGGAGATCTCGCGTAGAGTCATTCCGTTTATTTCCGAAAGCGCTACCTTCACGGTGTCGTTATTATTGGCTCTTTGAAGCGCTTCCTTGACCCAAACGTCGGACTGAGCGCCCATATATACCACCATATCACAGTTGGATAAAGTCATTATATCCGCCGCAGTAGGCTGATAGCTGTGTGGGTCGGTTCCGTTCTGTATAAGCAGAGTGACCTCTAAGCTCTCGCTGTTGCCAATTATATTTTTTATCCAGTCATACTGTGGGAAAAGGGTACATACAATATTTATCTTTTCATTGTCCATAGGTGCGGCACAGCCCGAAAAGGAGAGCAGGAATATAGCGAAAAGAAGGATAGAGATGATGATTTTCTTCATTTACTCACTCCCTTGCACTGGGCGCATTTGCCCATAAGGACGGTGTCCTCCTCGCTGACCAGAAAGTCACGGGCGCATCTTACGCTATCAAGCAGAGCATCCGAGGTGGCTTCGTCAAGGTGGAGCACCCTTCCGCAATCCTTACATTGCAGATGAAGATGATGCTTACAATGCTCGTCGGCGGTGATGCGGTAGAGAAATGTCCGCCCATCTCCCGCGCTCTTGTGTACCTTCTTTTCTTCGACCAGCCTTGTCATAAGGCGGTAGATCGTGCTTTTGCCGATATTGCCGTCAAGCTCGGATATTATTTCTTCTATTGTATAGGACCTTCCGCTGTTAGTGCTGAGAAAATCCAAAAGTAATTTCTTCTGTTCGGTATGATATTGTGCCATTTTACTCTCCAATTTGAGAATTATTCTCAAATATTATACACACAAGAAAGGGATTTGTCAAGAGTTTTTTGTTGACATAGGATGAAAAATATGATATTATTTTATTATAATTTATGAATGGAGAAAAGCTATGAAATTTGAGATGAATATAAAAAGATTGAATGAAAAAGCCATAATTCCCACCTACGGCTCGGAGTTTGCCGCGGGGGCTGACCTCTATGCCTGCGAGGGCGGGGAGATAACTATTGAGGCGGGAGAAACAAGGCTTGTGCATACGGGTATCGCTATGGAAATTCCCGAGGGACTGGTAGGACTTGTTTATGCCCGCAGCGGACTTGCCTCAAAGAGAGGACTCGCCCCAGCCAATAAGGTGGGAGTAATTGACAGCGACTACCGTGGAGAGATAATGGTGGCGCTTCATAATCACGGGGATAAGGCGCAGACTGTTGCAGATGGGGAGAGAATAGCGCAGATAGTTTTCACACCCTATCATACCGCTGAATTTTCTGTTGTTGAGGAGCTTTCTGACACAGTCCGCGGCGTTGGCGGCTTCGGCTCTACGGGGACGAAATGATAGTTAGAGCTTGTTAGGTTTTTGTTACTTTCTTGAAAGAAAGTAGCAAAAAGAACTTCTTGAAGGATTTGCTATGTTTGCGCAAACCTAAGTATGAAGTTTTTGCGGAGCTTTTTTCAAAAAGCGACCGCGTCCCGCTCTCCGCGGAGAGCGGAATTTTTCTTCGGCGTTTCTTTTTTGTTTCTTTTTTCTTTGCGCCTTCAGTGCCAAAGAAAAAAGATAAGGGCGAACCCTTGATGGGGTTCGCCCTCTTTGCTTTATTTAATTCTTACCGATAGCTATCTTAATAGCTCCGTTGTCGATATCAACAGTAGTTTCGGGAGCATCTACTGCGGCGCACTCTGCAAGAGTTTCGGAGCAGATAACCTCTATCCACTTGTCGGAGGGCTTGCCCTCAACAAAATCAATGCGGATGTGGTCGGTGATAGCGCAGCCTATCTGCTTACGAGCATCCTGAATGTATCTGATGATCTCGCGTGCGATACCCTCGTCACGAAGCTCGTCGGTGACCGTGAGGTCAAGAGAAGCGATAATGCCGTTCTGACTTGCTACGAACAGACCTTCGTTTGCAATGTAGGTAACGAGAATGATCGAAGCGTCGTACTCTCTCTCCTCGCCGTCAACGGTAAGGATAGCCTTGTTACCCTCCATACGGTACTTTCCGCTCTTGATAGCCTGAATGACCTTACCCTTTTCAGCCTTTTCGCACGTGTCGTTGATAACGGCAAAGTTGGGGTCGTGCTTAACCTTTGCGATATCTCCAACGTCCTCGCTGAGAACTACCTGCTTGACGTTGAGCTCCTCCGCGATAATATCGGTGAATTCGCCCAGTGCCGCAAGCTTCGAGCTGTCGGAAAGGGCAAGCTTGAGAGTGCTCAGAGGCTGTCTGTTCTTCACTCTGTTCTTGTTACGGATAGACCTTGCAAGGGAGATGGTGTCCTGAACAAGGTCAATGCTCTCAACCAGCTTGTCGTTCTTGTACTGCTCGGGAATTATGGGCCAATCAGCAAGGTGTACAGACACATCGTCTGTAAAGAGCTTGTATATTTTCTCGGCGATAATGGGAGCAACGGGAGCGTAAAGCTTTGCGGTGTTTACGAGAACGTAATAAAGGGTCTCGTAAGCGCTCTGCTTGTCAGCGTTCATGCCCGTAGTCCAGAATCTTCTTCTGGAGCGGCGGATGTACCAGTTGGTAATACCGTCAACCAAGGAGAGCAGACTGTCAACATATCTGTCTATCTGATATACAGCCATATTCTCGCTTATAGTTTTTTCGGTGGTATAGAGCTTAGCGAGGATCCACTTATCAAGCTGATTGTCGCTTTCGGGAAGCTTGTTGGGGTCGCCGCGGAAGCCGTCTATATTAGCATAGGAAATAAAGAAGTTGCAGGAGTTCCAAAGGGGAAGTATGAGCTGCTGGAAGGAATCGAGAATTCCGTCGTCGTCGAACATAAGGTCGCCAAGGAGCATAGCGTTGGTCTGATAGAGGTACAGACGAAGCGAGTCTGTGCCGAACTTCTTCATAAGCTCCATGGGGTCGGTGTAGTTCTTGGAGGACTTGGAAAGCTTCTTTCCGTCCTTGGCGAGAATAGTTCCGTGAACTACGCAGTTCTTGAAGGTAGGCTTATCAAAGAGCGCTACCGAGAGAACGTGGAGGTAGTAGAACCAGCAACGAATCTGACCTGTGTACTCAACTATAAAGTCGCAGGGGAAGTGGCTCTCGAACCAATCCTTGTTCTCAAAGGGATAGTGCTTCTGCGCGAAGGGAACGCTTCCGCTCTCGAACCAGCAGTCAAGAACCTCGGGAATGCGTGTCATAGTGCCGCCGCACTTGGG
>CAJGCD010000067.1 GCA_904501715.1 uncultured Clostridia bacterium | reverse complement strand
GTTGGTCCACAGATATCCGTCCTCGGTTATATACATAACGGTTTTATACGTGCCGAGAGCCTCAGAGGTCACGGTAAAGCTTATATGCGCTCTCTTGGACAAATTCCATTCCTCGGTCACAGCCGCTGACTCACGGCAGCCTTCCAGAGCTGTCCATATTTCGCTGTCGTCATTGAGAAGATAATAGTTTTCCTCCTTGGAAAATTGCTTTAATTCCAAGTTGTTCGGCAATCCGTAGGCATTCATCATATCACCGAGCGTAGAAAAGTCATATGGCTCGTGAGCGTCAAACACATAGTATTTTTCACCCATTTTGGCGGCTATGAGATATTTTTGCGAAACGTTCTTTATAGAATACACATCAAAGCTTGTTTCGTACGTCTTATCCGTGTATATGTCCTCGCCCCTCGCTTCGGCACTTCCAAGCCTTTCGCCAAGGAGCTCCGCGCTTATCTCGCGCCCTCTTCCGCCATATTCTCTTCCGTTGAGCTTCAATGAGCGGTACTGCTCATAAACCGTTTTGTACTCCCATGGCCATACGATAGCAGTCTCTCCGAAAATAATGTCCTTGTCCCCTAAATCGGGGTCTATAATATTCTCCTCTCTGTCAAGCATAGGAGCTATTATAGCTACCGCCGCTACGATTACGGTAAGGCACGCTGCAAGGGCGCCAAGCTTTATCCACGGTACTCGCCTTGCTGCCGAGCCTTCCCTCGCCGCCTCGCTTATGAGCTCATCGTCTATATATCCCACAGAGTTAACTATCCTCGGAGCTTTCATATTCTTACACCCTCCTTTATCAAATATTCCTTAAGCTTATTTCGGGTGCGGTACAGCATATTCTTGACCTTGCTCTCGGAAAACGAATAGCGCTTTGATATATCGCTGACAGAATCGAAAAAATAGTATCTTCGCACGAACACCTTGCGTATATCCGCTTTTTCTCCGCGCAAAAAGTCACTTATGAGCCTGCCGATATTCTCATCACTCGCGCTTACGTCTATGGCTTCGTCGGGCAAGATCTCTTCAAGCTCGGAAAATGATACCGTAAGCGCCGCGGAGCGCTTTTGTCTTGTTTGCGATTCCAGCCTTCTGAGCGAAAGGTTTCTCGTTATTCTGCATACAAAAGCCATAAAATTATTTGGACGAATGGGTGGAATAGCGTTCCACACTCCAAGATAGGTATCGTTTACGCACTCCTCGGAATCCTCTTGGTTATTGAGTACGTTATAAGCTATATTTCGGCAAAGCTTACCGTATTTTGCATCTGTCTCGCTTATAGCCTGCTCATCTCTCGCAAAGTATAGCTCTATGATTTGCAGATCATCCATGCTGTTCACCTCCCCGTTAATCTGAAAGCGCTTTCATCTATTAAGTACGTTTTTTTCTCGTTTGGTCTCATATATTTTGCTTTTTTTACATTATATCACATTTGTGGCACTTATTGTAGTAAAATAAAGAAAAAATCCATACTTACAATACAAAAAAGAGAGAACAGCGTGGTTTATCCACATCGTTCCCTCTTTGTTTTTTATGTAATTACTTGATAGGATAGCCCTTCGCGGTGTAAACGCCGTTAAGTCCGTTCAGCGCGTCATTGAGGAGCTTTACCATATCATTGATAAACATTTCCTCGCAGCCAGATATCTTTCCGGGATTATAAATTTTGAATTCATTTATATCGTAGGTCGCATCGCTGACCTCGAATTTTCCCTTTTCGTAATAAACGTTCATATCAAAGGTGATCTCGTCATTGTCGGAATCGTACGAAGTAATATCAAATCCGTCATCACCGGTAAAGCCGTGATACTGGGGGTCGCGTGCATCGTCATTCCATACGCTGTAAGCATATCCCTCTTGGAGCTTAATGGAGATCGTGTTGTCCTTCGCATCCCAGAATATTTTTGTCTCAAATGTCTTTGCGTAGCTGTTTTGTCTGATCTCAACACGATCCGCATTAAACATTATGTGGTGTCTGTAATAAACGTTGTCCGCCCATGCCTCGGTGCTATCATAGTTTACGTTGTCCCAGCCGTTGTGGTACGGAACCTCGGGAAGCGAGTAATACTCGTAGCAATCCGCCTCTGCGGAATACGTGGAGGCAAGGATAACCTTTTCCTTGTGGATAGCGTCCATGATCTTGTGCATATTGGTATCTCCGCCCGAACCGCAGGAAACAAGAGATATACAGATGGTGATAAGCGCGAGTACAAGGCAAGTAATCTTCTTCATTTTCATTCTCCTCAAACAAAATATTTTTTATAAGAGCCGCAAGCGGCATCCCAAATGATGACAATATTGTATCACAAATTCAGATGTAAATCAATATGTTTTAAAATATTAAAATCAAATTCCCGCTCAATAGCGGATGCAAATTTACTCGCCCTTGCTCTTCTCCAAAGCGTGTCTTATAACAGTGCCGATAGCGTCAGCCATTCTGACAAAGCCCATATCGTTTGGATGAACGGCATCCACAGAGGTTTCGTACTGATTAGGCGCTACGTTGAAGCTTAGTCCGTCTATAAAGTAAACGTTTTTATCACCCGCGGCACGCGCTTTGAGATAGGATGCCATTATTACATCTCTTCTCTGAAGAATTCCCTCCTGCTCCGCTATCAGCGTCCAATAGTCGGGACGGGTCACCATAATATACGGAACGTCGGGGTTCTTTGCGCGTATAGTTTCATAGAGCGGATAATGGGTTGCTTCAAGATGCTCTACGGTTGGCGCATTATGGTCGTAATCGCAAACGAAAACGCTCATTGGAAGCGTAGCCATCCACTCGGCAATAGCCTTCTCCCCCTTTGCCATTCCGGAAAAGCCTATATTTCTGTAATCCAGGTTCATATTTCTGGATATTATAGCGGGATAAGTAAAGCCGGGGCGTGTTGCCGCGGTACCGTGGACTATCGACGAGCCGTAAAAGAGTACGGGCTTATAATCCTTATAGGGGGTAGGCTCGCCAAGGAATGCGTCGGGCTTTAAGCCTATCTCAAGGCTCTCAACCACAGAGTGTACGGGGAAATTTATAGTATAGGTGCGCCTCTTTTCACCGTCAAGATGGACTATCTGCTCATAGCTGTCCACCATATCGTAAGGCATACGGAATTCCTTTACGAAGCGGCTTCCAAATTCGCCGTCAATATACAAATCAAAGCCTGCCGAGGATATAAGTGTAAGGTGTGAGGAGCGTCCAACCACCGTAAACTTTGCGCGTACGGCAATATAGGGAGAATTAGTAGAAAAACGCACTCTGCCGCCTGCCGATTCTCTGCTGAGATAATTGACTCCCTCGCTGGTAGCCTCTGCTACGTCGGGGGGCAAGCGTCTGAAAAAGGGCTCGGTCAAGGGCTCGTAAAAGCCGTGGAGCGCAAAGGGCTCCTGTCTTACGTTGCGCCAGATGACCTCGGCATCACCTATGGTCGTGCTGACTATCATATTTTTATCAATGTTGATATAAGATTCCATAACATCCTCCGCTTTTGATGAAAAATATATTTATTGTATTATGAATACAACATTTATGTCAATCTTATTCCAAAATATTAGTTGTTAAAAAATCCGCTCCCTTTACTGCTTCGGAAACAAAAAGCATCTCTCAGCTTTCCACTATCTCAAAGCTGTAAACCTCGCATCCTCTCCACTTTCTGTCGTTGCATGAAACGTAAAATTTGCCGTCATAAATGAATATGTTTTCCGATTCTCTATTCATATTCAAGGGAATAATCGCAATCTCCTCCCCTGTCTCTATGTCGTTTACGTGTATATTGTTTTTCATAGTGCTGGGATCTTCTCCGCCTTTTCCAAGAAAAAATTCGAGCCTATAAACGTATTCTCCGTCACACTCAATTCCCTGACTGGGCCATCCGGGGGTAACGCTTATCTCTTTGCGGTCAAGAAGATTAAAGCTCTCGTCCCAATAAAACATTGCCTTTTCACTGCTGGTTATGTACTGTCTTGTGTTTTGGTTATAGGTTATCTCAAACATGTCGTATTCGGGCAACTCGTACTTAGACTTTAGAGTCAGCGTTTCGGCATCTACTATATAAACTATATTCGAGGTAGGTACCTCCGGGTCAAGACAATGCACGATAGCTATCGTGTTATTATTTGGATTATATGCTCCGTCATTGGCGTGACCCAGCATCATATCGTCGCTGTACGCCACTATCTCTTGAGTAAAAAGGTCGTATTTAACTATAACACAGTGCTTTGAGTCCTGACTTATCATAAATTCATACAGATATCTACCGTCGGTACATCCACCTTGTACCCACGGCAAAGAATTCTCTCCGCATTTTAGATTTAAGAGAGTAAGCTTTTCCTCAAGCTTTATTTCTGTATCAAGATTAGCGTCTTTTTTAATACAATCCGTATTGATAGCCTTAAATTTTTTCATAATACTCTCTTTTCTCGCTTTCTAAAAGCTTCCATTCCTTTTGATATTCCACTTCAAGTGTATCATCCGCTTTAAATTTAGAGGGATCCAAACGTATGAGCAGTGCAAGAAATTGCCGCAGTTATGACGCTCTGCCATATGAATATAGCAATCCTCACGTCCCTCTACCTTGAAAATACCGGTAGTCTAAGTGCAAAAGGTAGTCTGCTCTGTATCTCCCACACAAGGATCACCCATATCCTCCCACTCACCAAAAAGCTTTTTAGCTCGGAAATATTTTGCTCCGTTATACGCCCATCACGTAAGTCCTGACGTGATCATATAGTAATATCCATTATAATGAACTATAGCAGGAACCTACCGTCGGCATATATAATGCCGCCATCACTTGCGTTTATTATATTTCCATATACATCGTGCCAATCGACAAAATCATTAAAATCTCCATTTACCCATTTTTCCATAATCAAATCCCCTGTTTTGCGGACAACGGTTCAGTCTTAATTCGGCTATTCTTTCATACGTATTATAATAAATATACAGTATATTCCTCTAATTTATCTTTTCTGTTGTATAACTCGTGGGTTCCTGTGTTTCTAACGTAAAAAACTACGCGATCACGATACACCTCAAATACCAAGAACTGCGCAAGCGTGGGTGTTGCGGTATTCGGAAAATATTTAAGCTCTTTTTCCCCACCGTAACCTTCCCTTCCGTCATCTTCAAAATACTTACTGTCAAATGGTCTAAGACCGCCCATGTGAACAAAAGAATACGCATACTTTTTACCTCGAGAATCTCTTTCGTTCAAATTATTGCCGATGGGCATATTGTGCTCATCAATATGTAAAATTGCCCCCGAGGAACACTCTCTGTAACAAGCTCTTTCCCCATGCACGTGACCATAAAGATAAAATGTATTTTGATGTCCTTTAAACACCTCGTAAAACAAAGAGCGATCACCATTTATCATTGTTTCACGAATCTCTCCATCGTTATAATAGTATATTGCTGACAAGTGTCCGACAACAAATACGCATTTTTTACCGTCGGGATCGATTTCGTTAAGCTTATGCTTAACCCAAAGCAACGTTTCACTACTGTAATATCCCTCGTGAGAATTAAAAGCAGTATTTGGGTCTATATTTATACCGATAAAATCAATCCCCTTGACAACATAATGAAATGCTCCCAAATAGCGTTCGTCAGGCTTTTCCTTTGATGTAAGAGAAAATCTTTCGCTTTCGGGAAGCTCACCAAATGGAGCATCTGAGGACAGCACAAATCTGCTTGGCGATGGATCGCTCTCCAATACCGACGGATGGATGCCGAGCACCTCTTACAGCTTTGGGGAGACATCCTACGAAAGCTATATTCCCTCTGATATATCTTACCGCTTTGTAAATGAAAGTGAGTGTGCTTCAAGTAAGATCAGTAAGACTGTACCCTTGTACTCTGACAACCTCGACGGAAATATTCTTATAGCATCCGCATGGGTCAAGCTCGCAGGAGCATCAAGCAACGCCAGAGTGAAGCTCAGCGTTGATCTTGAATATTGCAGTAGCCCGAAGCAGACGAAATATGCAGAATTCGATCCTACGTATTCCGGATGGCAGTACGTGGCAGTTCCTGTAAAGTATAACTATAGCCCCGAGGCAATAGAGGCTACGGTAAGTGTTGGATTTAACAACACAGAGGGTGAATGCTATATTACCAACGTCCGTTTGGTAACTGCTGAAGCAACATTCATAAAGAATGAGTACGGAAGATGCATTGCTACTCCGGAAGTGTTTGAATGTGTTCAGGTAATAAACCGTAGGATTACCAAGACAGACATAAATTATATCAGCGAAGATTATATAAACGAAGCAGGAGATACCGTTGTTTCCCTGATACGCAAGAACGGCAGCGGTCATTCCTTCAGGACGGACATAGAGTATGACAGCGCGCACAATCTTACAAGGATTAAGGATTGGAGAGGTATAATCACCGAGAACGAGTATAACAAATACGGAAAGCTTACTAAGAGGAAGGTATATTCCGAGTGCGACAGCTCTCAGTACAAGATATCCGAATACAAGTATTACAATAACGGACTTCTTCTCAGCGAGAGCGACCCGCTCAACGAATACGTAAAGCAGTACACTTACGATATGGACAACGGGTTGCTTAAGAGCACGATAGA
The DNA here is from genome assembly GCA_904501715.1 of uncultured Clostridia bacterium. Classification (GTDB taxonomy): domain Bacteria; phylum Bacillota; class Clostridia; order Oscillospirales; family CAG-272; genus HGM12713. Next base: position 1,549 of record CAJGCD010000067.1, on the reverse strand, counting down.
CTTCAACGGACAGATATATACCAATGCCTATGACTCCAATACCGACGAAATGATAGGGCTCAGCTCCAATGACGGAGAGACCTGTCTGTATAACGGATTTGATTATACGCTTGGATACCTCACAAATCTTACGCATAACGGCTTCTCATACGGATTTGACTTTGATGCTCTGGGCAGACAGACGGCTGTGAGAATAGCAGGAAAAACTCTGTTTAGTAAGGAATATACAGAGGACGACATCTCTCAGACAGAAAAGACTGTATATGAAAACGGAGAGGAAACGGTCATAGTAAGCGACGGCCGAGGAAACCCCGTGTCCAGAACCTATAAGGCAAATGCTGACGCGCAAGTAAGAGAGTTGTTTTCTGTCGAATACAACTCGGCGGGGGCAATAAAGAAATATATTGACAACGAATCGGGAATCTGCTATAATTATAAGTACAATAGTCACGGTCAGGTAGTAGAGGTTACTGAAAGTGACCTGAGCGGAAATATACTCAGAGTAAATACCTACACGTATGATACTAAGCACAGACTTGTATCTACTACATACGGCGAGACCAAGCATACGTATAAGCCGATATACGAAAAGGACTGCAGAGATATTGACTATCCCGATGATGTTATATTGGGTATAGAATTGTCAGGCGTATTTTGCGACCAAATATGTAAAGATAGCTTAGGTAGGATAGAACGAGATACTATAACAGTTGCTAACAACTCTGCGCCCCTTATAAATACTCATTACATATATGATAGCAGAAACGTGTCAGACGGATGTGTACAGAGTTCCAGAGTTAAGAATATACAGCATAGCGTAAACGGAACCACGACGGATACCGAATATTGGTATGATAAAAACGGAAACGTTATAGGCATATTTGAAAATGCAGGACTTACTTGTATTTATACCTATGACAAATGGAACAGAATTGTAAGAGAAGTTAACTATAAGCTTGGTACTACCTATACGTGGGACTATGATCAAGGCGGAAACATCCTTTCTAAAAAGGCATATAATGTATACGATTCAGATATGTCTCACTGTGAGAATCTCAATACTTACATGTATGAGGACGAAGGCAACCGTGACAGACTTCTCTGCTTCAACGGTCAGCCGATAAGCTATGATAGTCTTGGCAACCCCACTTACTATAAGGGTAATAGCCTTAAATGGACAAAGTGCAGAAAGCTTGCAAGATACGGTGATAATACCTTTGAGTATAACGCGCACGGTATTAGAGTAAAGAAGAACAATACCGTTTACGTTCTTAAGGGTGATAAAATACTTAGCGAGACAGACGGATGTAACATTCTAACATATTACTATGGAATGAAGGGTGTAATAGGCTTTAACTACAACGGAGATGACTATTATTACCGAAAGAATCTGTTTGGTGATATAACAGATATTTACACAGAAAGCGGAACAAAGGTAGCGAGCTATATATACGATGCTTGGGGTAATCATCAGATAACTACAAATGTTAACGATATAGCTAACATTAACCCAATAAGATACCGTGGCTATTATTACGACGTAGAAACT
>CAJGCD010000066.1 GCA_904501715.1 uncultured Clostridia bacterium | reverse complement strand
TGGCTTACGCAGGTATGCTCGAGTACGACGGAGACCTCCACATCCCCTCCAAGTACCTCGTTTCTCCCCCTGAGATCACCAACACCCTTGGTGAGTATCTTGCAGGAAGCGGCGTTTCCCAGCTCGCTATCTCCGAGACTCAGAAATACGGTCACGTAACTTATTTCTGGAACGGAAACCGCTCGGGTAAATTCTCCGAGGAGCTTGAGACCTATATTGAGATCCCTTCTGACGTAGTTCCCTTTGAGCAGCGTCCTTGGATGAAGTGCGCCGAGATCACCGACAAGCTTATCGAGTGTCTTGAAAGCGGCGAGTACAAATATCTCCGTGTTAACTTCCCCAACGGCGATATGGTTGGTCACACAGGCTCTCTCCTTGCTACAAGATGCTCTATGGAGGCTCTTGACCTTCAGCTTGCAAGAATACTCAAGGCTCTCGACAAGGTAGGCGGAGTTGCTCTTATTACCGCTGACCACGGAAATGCTGACGAAATGTACGAGATGGACAAGAAGTCGGGACTTCCCAAGGCTGACAAGAATGGCAACTACAAGTCCAAGACCAGCCACACTCTCAACCCCGTTCCCTGCATCCTCTATAACAACGTATGCGCTGACGCGTACACCGTAAAGGAGGACAAGGGTCAGTTCGGACTCTCAAACGTAGCGGCAACCATGGTAAATCTTATGGGCTACGAGGCTCCCGCAATGTGGGATGAAAGCATTATTGAGGTAAAATAAGCCAGAACCTATTAAAGGACCGAGAATTTCTCGGTCCTTTTTTTCATATAATTTCATACCTTTATTTTTTGAGAGGTGTGTATGGACAGACTGAAAAAATTCTACGTCAACGGGATATTGATGACGGTAGTTACTCTTATAATAAGATACGTATCTGTAAACTTCAACATCTATATATCCAATAAAATAGGTGCGGTATCTATGGGAATATTCACTCTTGTGTCCAGCGTGTATGGCTTTGCTCTTACCATCGCGACCTCGGGAATAAGCCTTGCCACCACAAAGCTTGTGTCCGAGGCTATGGGTATAGGCTCTCAAAAAAAGGATTACAACACCGAAAAGACCGTACTTTCAGTAATGAAAAAGAGCCTTCTCTTTTCACTCTCCATAAGCTTTGCAACTGCCTTTGCTCTATTTCTGTCCGCGCCCTTTATCGGCAAAAATATACTTGGGGATGAGCGCACCGTATCCTCATTGCGCATACTTGCTTTTTCTCTTCCACCTATTGCGCTCTCTTCCTCACTGGGCGGATATTTCACCGCCTTGCGCAGGGTATATAAAAACGCTTGTGTTCAAATATTTTCTCAGGCTCTGCGCATATATCTGTGTGTAGTATTGCTGGGCTCTACGGTAGCAAAGGATATGGAAAGTGCCTGCGTCGCCATTGTCATAGGAATAACCGTATCGGAGCTCGGTGGATTTATTATACACCTTATTCTATATCTTTTTGAAAAAAGAAGCGCCCAAAAATCAAAGAAATCCGTTCCCGCAGACAAAAGGCTTTCGGGAAGGCTGATACCTATTACTGTCCCTGTTGCTCTCAGTGCTTATATGCGTTCCGCCCTCATAACGGTAGAGCATCTTCTTATCCCCTGGGGACTTGAGCGCAGCGGCACGTCACGTGACATTTCTCTTGCGGCATACGGCACTGTTCACAGCCTTGTATTTCCCCTTATTCTGTTTCCCTCGGCTATTTCCTCATCCTTTGCGGGGCTTTTAGTTCCCGAAATATCCGAGTCGGATGCCGCCGAGGACAAGGCGCGCATAGAACGTATAATATCCCGCGTTTTAAAAACAGTACTTATCTACTCGGTAGGTGTAGCGGGAATAATGATGTGTCTTTCGGGTGAGCTTGGTTCTGTGCTTTTAGGAAGTGAAGATTCAGCCCTCTACATTGCGCTCATAGCTCCCTTGATACCCATAATGTACCTTGACACCTCTGTGGATTCTATCCTGAAGGGCTTGGGATATCAGTTCTATTCAATGATAATAAATATTGCCGATGCATCTATGTCGGTGGTATTAGTCTGGCTTTTGCTGCCGCGCTTCGGTATAATGGGATATATTATGACCGTTTATTTTACCGAAATAGTGAACGCCACTCTGAGCATTACCAAGCTGCTTATGGTGACCAAAGCTAAGGTCAGAATATTCGATTGGATAGTTAAGCCTATCCTTTCTGTCATAGCCGCTACGGGAATTATGAATTTTCTTACAGAGCGTCTATCCTTATTTGCGACGACCCGTGCCGCCTTATTTATTCACATCTTTATAATTGCCGCAATATATTTAGCGCTTTTGGTTCTGGTTCGCGCTATCTCTCCAAGGAAAATAAAAGCCTCGATAGTAAACTTCTTAAAAACATAAAAAGTCCGTTATAAAACGGACTTTTATCATATATCTTTAGCTGAATCAAGTAAGAATGGATATACAACAGGATTTGCCGCTATAACTGGTGTGGGTGCGGAAAAGTTTATTTCTTTTCCTTCCCTGTCTGTTATCATTCCGCCTGCTTCTTTTATAAGAAGATAGCCCGCGGCTATATCCCAAGGGGATAGCATAAGCTCAAAAAACATATCGTTTCGTCCTGCGGCAAGATAAGCAAGGTCAAGCGCCGCTGAGCCGCAACGGCGCACGTCGTTACCCACCATAAAGAGCTTATAGCAAAGCTTGAAGGTAGCTTCACCCAGTGTGTCTTTATTGTAAGGCATCGTACCGTATGCTATAATCGAATGTGAAACATCTCTGCTTGAAACGGTCATCTTCTTTCCGTTGAGAAAGGCACCTTTACCTTTGGTAGCCGAAAACATCTCATTACGATATGGATCATATATTACGGAAAATACCGCCTCTCCCTTGGAAAACAGAGCCACGGATATACAGGAATGTCCATACTCGTGTATGAAGTTCATAGTTCCGTCTATTGGATCTATTATAAAGCAATATTCATTTTTAAGAACTTCCTTGTCGTTCTCCTTTTCCTCTGCGATGAAGCAAGCCTCGGGGATCTGTTCCTTGATTGACGAAATAAGAAAATTCTGTATTGCCACGTCGTACTCGGTGACCATATTTGCCACATCACCGCCCTTTTCCTTTAGAGAGCCTCTCTGCTCCAGATCGTGAGCTGAGGTCATTATCTCTCCTGCCTTTAGGATTATCGGAATAAGTATTTCTTCTACGTTTATCATATAGTATCCTTTATAGCATTGCTTTAAGCTTTTTAGAAATGTCTTTTCTGCCGACCCCTGCCATATCGTATACAGAGCGTCCCTTCTCGCTTTGCGAAACGAAGCTATCGTCAGTGGCAAGGATATCGTACGCAATACCCTCTTGCCCGAAATATCCTCTCAGCTTATCGCAAAGATTCATTCCCATGCCACCTGAGCGTATTTCCTCCTCAAGGAACAAAACGCCTTTGACATTCTCGGGAAGACTGTTTTTAATCAGCTCGGCACTCTCATCGTACGGCTTTAGCTTTTCAAGAAGAATAATTCCTACAGATACTCCCTCTTTTCTAAGTTCATCAGCCGCCGCCATAGCCTCGGTCACTATTCTTCCGTAGGTTATGATGACAGCATCATTTTTCTCGGCAAAATCGAAATCACACTTGATCCCTATATGAGAAAAGTCCGCGTTTTTGTAAAATCTGTCTATCACCGTAGAATTCTCGCTTCCGCTGGGATATCTCACCGCCGACGGAGCATCGAAAGAAAATGCCGCTGCGAGAGATGCGCGTAAGCCCTCATAGGTAATAGGCGTATATATTACCATTTCGGGTATCTGTGAAAGAAAAGCTACGTCGAAAATTCCGTGGTGCGTAGCTCCGTCCTTGGGGTTTAAGCCCGCTCGGTCCACTGCTATTACGACGGGAAGCTTCTGGAGAGCTATGTCGTGAATGATATTGTCATATCCTCTTTGCAAAAAGGTGGAATATATTGCCGCGCAGGGTCTCATTCCGTTAGCCGCAAGACCCGCCGCAAAGGTAAGAGCGTGCTCCTCAGCAATTCCAACGTCAAAAAATCTGTCGGGATGCGCATTTTTCCATATTTCAAGACCCGTTCCGTCGCTCATAGCGGCGGTTATAGCACATATTTTTTCGTTCTCTTTACCAAGTCTGGCAAGCTCACTTCCAAAAACACCCGAAAAAGTATCTTCGACGCGGCTCTTTACGCCTGCGGGCTGCATACCGTGAAAATCAGAGGGCTCGACCTCTGCAGGGGCATACCCCTTACCCTTTTGGGTTTTGACGTGAACAAGAACGCTTTCGTTAAGCTTTTTTGCTTCACGTAAAAGCTTTTCTACCGAATCCAAATTATTTCCGTCCACGGGGCCAAGATAAGTAAGTCCCATATTTTCAAAATAATTAGACCCGTACACTGCGTTTTTAAAAAACATCTTTACGGATTTCATACCGTTAAAGATATATTTGCCAACCAAGGGTATCTTCTTCAAGAAAGAGCCCGTAGCACGCTTTGTTTTAAGATATCCCGAGCTTGCTCTGAGTATGGAAAGATTTTTTGCAAAGCGACCCGTATTGCGGGATATGGACATCTCGTTTTCGTTGAGCAGAATTATAAGCTTCAAGTCCTTTCGGCAATTATTGAGCGCCTCATGTATCATTCCGCCCGTAAAAGCCCCGTCACCGACTACGGCAACCGTATAAGCGTCAGAGCCGCTCAGCTTATCGGATATGGCAAATCCAAGCGCTGCCGAAAGCGAAGTGGAGCTGTGCCCCGCACCGAAGCAATCGTGTTCGCTCTCCTCCCTTTTCGTAAAGCCGCTGATACCGCCTGCCGTACGTATTGTGTCGAAGCGGTCATATCTTCCCGTAAGAATTTTGTGAACGTAGCTCTGGTGTCCCACGTCAAAAATTACGTGGTCCTTGGGTGTATCAAACACCCTGTGTATAGCCATTGTGAGCTCTACGACTCCAAGGTTTGAGGCAAGATGCCCGCCGTTATTTGAAATAACACGAACCAGCTCCTTGCGTATCTCCTCCGCTACCTTGTCAAGCTCCTTTTGGGGTATAGCCTTAAAATCCTGTGGAGTACGGATATTTTTAAGATATTCTATTTTTACATCATTGAACGACATAATATCCGCCCTCCTTTATTTTTTCACTATCACGGCGAAAGCCGAAGCTTTTGACTTCGACTTTCCTGTTTTATTATGCTATTATACTCTTTCAAAGGCAGCTCTCATAGCTGAAAGCTTTACCTCAGCCAAAGCCTTATTCTCCGCTCTTACCGAGAAATAGAATTTGCACTTAGGCTCGGTTCCGCTTGGACGTACAGCAACCCAGCTACCGTCAGCAAGGATAAAGCGCAGTACGTTTGATGGGGGGAAGCCTGCCGCAGCCATTTCGTCCGAAAGGTAGTCCTCCATCTTCTCCACAGCTATATCTCCCGCAGCCTTGGGCGCATCCTGACGAAGTCCGTTAACCAGTGCCTTAATCTTGTCCGCGCCGTCAATTCCCTTGAAGGCAAAATTGTCGAGAGCATCAAGATAGAAGCCGTGCTTGGCGTAAAGCTCTTCAAGAACGTCAAGGAGAGTTTTGCCCTGCTCGTTATAGTAGGCAGCCGCCTCGCAAAGCATAAGAGAAGCCTGCACAGCATCCTTATCACGGACAAATTCCGATATAAGGCATCCGTAGCTTTCCTCATAACCGAATACAAACTGACAGTCACCCTTGGTCTCGTGCTGATATATTTTGTCACCGATAAACTTAAAGCCCGTAAGCGTCTTTTCGGTAGCTATGCCGTATTCGGCACAAACTCGGTCTCCAAGGTCGGATGTAACCACTGTGTTGAACATAACTCCGTTTTTGGGAAGCGTTCCCTTTGCCGCTCTCTGAGAAAGTATATACTCAAGAAGAACAGCCGCCGACTGGTTACCCGTCATACGGACATATTCACCATCCTTCTTAACTGCAACACCGAGTCGATCACAGTCGGGGTCGGTAGTAATAACTATATCGGCATCTGCCTTTTTAGCATATTCAAAAGCAACCTTATATGCACCGTCTGTTTCGGGGTTGGGGTTTTCTGTCTTGCTGAACTCTGTATCGGGAACGCACTGCTCCTCTACGGGTATCACGTTGTATCCCAGTCTGCTCAGCACCTCTCTTACGGGCACGTTACCCGTTCCGTGCTGAGGAGAGTAAACTATCTTTATATCCTTTTTTACCTCGGGATTTACGGATATCTGCATTACTCTTTCATAGTATTTTTCATCTATGGAAGCGTCAAGCAGCTCTATAAGCTCTCCCGCCTCTTCTCTGCTCAGGGATTTTACAGAAAGAGGGTCGGAGATCTTATTTATCTCTGCCACAACAAGGTCGTTGACCTCGGGAACGAGCTGACATCCGCGCTCGTCGTAAAGCTTATATCCGTTATACTCGGGGGGATTGTGAGACGCGGTGATAACAACGCCTCCGAATGCGCCAAGCTCACGTACAGCAAAGGAAAGCTCGGGGGTGGGACGAAGCGAATCGAATATATACGCCTTTACTCCGTTAGCCGCAAGAACACCCGCAGTTTCAAGACAAAACTCCACGCTGAAGCGGCGGTTATCGTGAGCGATAACTACTCCGCGTCTGCAAGCATCCGCGCCCGCCTTTTTTATATATTCAGCAAAGCCCTTTGTGGTCTTTCTCACCATATACTTATTTATTCTGTTAGTTCCAACTCCGAGAACTCCGCGGAGTCCGCCCGTGCCGAACTCTATATCATAAAGAAATCTTTCCTTAATCTCTTTATCGTTATCCGCCATAGCAAGAAGCTCAATTCTATCAGCCTCATCTATATTTTTGCTCTCGCACCAGCTTTGGTATTTTTCAATATAACTCATATGACCTCTCCTATTAAAAAGCTACCCCAATATTATATACCATTTTTTTTAATTTTTCAATACTAAAATACAAATTATTCAAAAAAGGAAATATTTTTTATGTTTTTTGACGAAACAGACGTTAAAAGGCGAACAGCAATCGCTGTTCGCCTTACTTTCAGCAGCCGCACTTGCCGCCGTGGTCACCTTTGAGAAGAGGTACATATCCCGGAGGACAAAATTCAGCCGTGGGGAATGCCATATTTTTAAAGATGGCACAGGGATCATCCTCCTCGGGAGATACGCACACCTTATCAGGAACGCAATATTCCGTAGCGTTTATAAGATACTGTGCGGGTCTGACTATTCTTACTACCGAAAAGATGCCCAGAGATACAGTCAGATAACGTCCTTCGGTGTCAGAAAGGTCACCGTTGATTCGGGTGGAAACGCCCTCGGGAATATCGTTGCAGCAGCAACAGCAGCAACAGCAGCAATCATCTGCTTCTCTGACCTTGCTGTTGAGAATGACGGGTTCTACTACCTCTACGATAGCGGTGGGAACGTTCTTGGTAGCGCAGCAAAGCTCGGGGACGGCACAGTAGTCGGAAGCGTCACCGTTGCTCTTGAATATGCTCACGTTGCTCTCGCCGCCGTAGAGTATCACTCTCTTTTCAAGCACCGCGATGCCCTCGAACTCCTGAGATTTTCCGCCGCAAAGGCATGCCTCAAAGGTTATCTTAATGTAGAATTTGATATTAACGGAATAAAATCCGCGGTTGAATTTTATCGGGTCTATACCGATATTTGTCCAAGTGATGCAGGCGCTCTTGGCACGCACGTTTGTAGTATGCTCGATTATATCGTTTCCGAAGTCGGTCAGGAGCACCTTTACGTCCTCGAAGCAGTCTTTATCGCGACAGGAATCCAAAATGCGGTTCACCTCTACGCAGACCGTTTCATTTTTTGAGGTATTCTTATCTGAAATACCGCAAGGAAATCTGCTATCTTGCATGATCGTTCCTCCTTAAGAATTTGAGCGTGGCTCTTCCTTAACATAATATGCTGAAGCGGGCAAATTGACAATCGGAGAAAAAAGATTTATAAAAATGAAAAAAAGACTTGACATTTCAAAAAAATATAGTATAATATTGATGTTGCGTGAGTGACACCTATTATATGCGAGAGTGGCGGAACGGACAGCTTGCTGTTGCAGACTGCGCACGTTTGACGGGCTACTCTGGCATACCCTCACAATTTAATATTTTTTATGCGAGAGTGGCGGAACGGACAGCTTGCTGTTGCAGACAGCGCACGTTTGAGGGGC
>CAJGCD010000065.1 GCA_904501715.1 uncultured Clostridia bacterium | reverse complement strand
GCATCAATGAGAGTGTGGTCGTAGCTCTTCAGTCTTACTCTGATCTTTTCCTTGACTGCCACCTGTTTTTACCTCCTGTAAGTATTTGCCTGTTCACATACGCGCATATATAATTAAATGTACGCCGTTTGCGAACCGCATCAGGGGCACAGTTCTCAACACCGTGCCGTGCGTTTTCTTTATGTCCATTTAAAAATCCGAAGTCCAGCCGAAAAGCACCAAGGGCAAGGAATTCGGGTAATGAACAAAATTCCGCACACGACCGTGTTTTGAGAATCTGCTTCGCCCGTTTAATCGGACATACTCCGCGAAAATTACCTGTCGGTTGTCACCCGACAGCAACCTCTCGCTTCAACGCATATCAAGCCTTACAATTATACACTATATTCGTCTATTTTTCAATACACCTGTATGTAGAAATTTTATGTATATTTTATTTTGTTTTTGTGCACATTTAACAAAAAATGCTGTTTTTTAGTAAAATATGCCTTAAAAATTCAGCTCTTTTCAAAATTTTTCCTTTAATTTTTGCTATTTTTTTAAAAATTTTTTCAAATCACGAAAAAAACTCCTTTTCGATGCCTAAAAAGGTCAAAAAAGGAGTTTTCTCGGTTTATAAAATAACCTTGCAGTTCACAAAGTTGAAAACAATATCCCAAAAGAGGGCTTCCGACTTATATTATGCCATGCTCCAGGTAGTTCCCGCAGAGGTGTCCTTAAGGCTTACTCCCTTTTCGGCAAGCTCTGCTCTTATTTCGTCTGCTCTCGCGTAATCCTTAGCCTTCTTGGCCTCGGCTCTCTGGCGTATCATATCCTCTACGTAAGCCGCGAAGGGGTCGTTAGCAAGTGCCGCCGCATTTTCCTCTGCCGCCTTAGCCTCCTCGTCGAGAGCCCTCTCTGCCGCGGAGATAAGTCCTACACAGAGAACGGTATCGAAATCCTTAATAAGCGCAAGCTTGGTAGCGGGCGTGATATCAGCCTTGAGCACGTCGTAAAGTGCAGTGACCGCGAGAGAAGTGTTAAGGTCTCCGTCCATAGCCTTGGTAAACTTAGCCTTAAGCTGAGCAAAGGCACTCTCCTCAAATGCTCCCTGCTCCTCCTTCATAGTGGAAGCTATCTTAGCCACCAGCTTTTTATACGCGATAGCCGCGTTGTCAAGATTTTCATAGGAGAACACCAGCGACTTGCGGTAGTGCGACTGCAAGCAGAAGAAGCGGTAGACCAACGGGTCGTAGCCCTTGCTTTCAAGGAGCGAAACCGTCAAAAATTCTCCGCTGGATTTGCTCATCTTACCCGCATTAGTATTCAAGTGGTGAACGTGGAACCAATAATTGCACCACTTATGTCCTATAAATGCCTCGCTCTGGGCTATTTCGTTGGTGTGGTGGGGGAATGCGTTATCTATTCCTCCACAATGAAGGTCAAGCCTCTCGCCCAGATACTTCATGCTGATGCAGGAGCACTCGATATGCCAACCCGGATATCCTATTCCCCAAGGGCTGTCCCATTTCAGCTCCTGATCGTCAAACTTGGATTTCGTGAACCAAAGAACGAAGTCAGCCTTGTTCTTCTTGTTACCGTCCTCCTCAACGCCCTCTCTGACGCCTACCTCAAGATCTTCCTCTTTAAAATCGTTGAAAACGTAGTACCGCTCAAGCTTGGATGTATCAAAATATATGTTTCCTCCCGCCTCGTAGGCATATCCCTTTTCAAGCAGGGACTGAATAGTAGAGATAAACTCGTCAATGCAGGTTGTAGCGGGAGCTACTACCTCGGGAGTCTTTATATTGAGCTTAGCGCAATCGGCAAAAAACGCGTCGGTATAGTACTTTGCTATCTCAAGCACGGTCTTGTTCTCTCTGCGCGCGCCCTTGAGCATCTTATCCTCGCCCGTATCGGCGTCGCTTGACAGATGTCCCACGTCGGTTATATTCATAACTCTCGTTACGTCAAGTCCCGTATAGCGAAGATACTTTTCAAGCACGTCCTCCATTATATAGCTGCGAAGATTTCCTATGTGCGCATAATGATACACCGTAGGTCCGCAGGTGTACATAGACACCTTGCCCGCTACGTTGGGTATAAATTCTTCCTTTTTTCTGGTAAGTGAATTGTATATATACATTTTTCTTCTCCGTTTATTTTATCTTTTTCTTTGTTTTCAGCTCGGCAAGCTCGCCCTCAAGGGCGGAAAGCTTATCCTCAAGCCGCCTTATCTCCTGTGCCACGGGGTCGGGAACGTGTATCTGGTCAAGGTCGTTGACCACCTTAACGCCCTGCCTCTTGACAACCTTGGCGGGGATACCTACAGCGGTACAGCTCTCGGGTATCTCCTCAAGCACCACGGCGTTGGCAGCTATCTTGGTGTTGTCACCTATATAGAAGGGTCCCAGCACCTTAGCGCCCGCGCCTACCATAACGTTGTTGCCAAGGGTTGGGTGTCGCTTTCCTACGTCCTTACCCGTACCACCGAGAGTAACTCCCTGATAGATAGTGCAATTATCTCCTATCTCAGCAGTTTCTCCGATAACAACGCCAGTTCCGTGGTCTATCACGAGTCCTTTACCAATGGTAGCGCCCGGATGTATTTCGATGCCGGTTATCATCTTTGCGAGCTGGCTTATAGCTCTGGCGGCAAAATAATGCTCATTTTTGTGAAGTCCGTGAGCTATTCTGTGAGCGATAAGGGCGTGGACTCCCGAATAGAGCAAAAGCACCTCAGCGTTGCTCCTTGCCGCGGGGTCGCGCTCACGCACAGCGGCAACGTCCTCCTTAACGGTTTTTACCAGATACTTAGCGCCGTTCTTTACTTTTTTAACGTAAAGCGCGGCATCCTTTACCATTTTATTTTCTTTTTTATCGGTCTTTTTTACAGGCTCCATATTCTCCTCCAAATAAAAATACGCCTCCGTGCCATAGGCACAGAGGCGTGTAAACGCGGTTCCACTCTGCTTCGGATGAAATACTCATCCCTCATAGTCCTTAACGCGGAATACGTGCGGCGCTGCCGCAAGGTCTCCGTGGCGCACAAGCCAAGCCTCTCATACCTCCGTTCACAGCCAAGACGGAGATTCTCTGCTTTTGAGTCTCGGTTTCTTCCACTTCACCGACCTATCTTATACTATATTATACACACCGAAATCGGTTTTGTAAATAGTTTTTTGAAAATTTCTTCCCTCTCTTACCGCTTCATCTTCTGCTTGCGGATATCGGTTCCCGCAAAGGGAAGTGGATAGTACTCGCCGAAAAGTCGGCTGGTTATTCTCTCGCTGTACTTTGCCTCGATCTCCTTTTTGTTGAGATTGGTATTTATAAAGGTGCATTTTCTGTTATTTATTCTTGAATTTATGACGTCGTAAAGACAGGACAGTGTAAACTGATTTACTACCTCGGTACCAAGGTCGTCGATAATGAGCAGGTCGGCACTGTAATAGCGCTCTGTGCTCTTGACCTCGTCTCCGCTGCCGAAGCGCTTGTTCTCAAAATCACCAAGCATACCCACCGCGGTAACGTAAAGAACGTCAAAGCCTCGGTCTATGACCGCCTTTGCCACCGCCGTGGAAAGATGGGTCTTGCCCAGTCCCGTTCCGCCGAGCAACAGATAATTTCTGTACGTATCGGCAGAAAAGCCCTCGGCAAAGCCCCTAAGGGCAGTCACGAACATCTGCATCATATCGGCGTTTCCGCCTCCCACCTTGTAGTAGTCAAGGGAGAAATTCTCAAAGCTCTGGCTGCGAATAAGACCGCCAAGCCCTGAGGACTCGTATCCCGCAAGCACCAGCGCGCGCTTCATACACTCGCACATCTTACCGTCAACGTATCCGCTGTCGGCACACTTGTCGCACTCGTATCTGATATCCGAATAATCCTCGGGGTATCCGCTATCCTTCAGCAGCTCCGCCCGTCTGATGAGCAACTCATCGTTGCGAGCCTTGAGGGCGGCTATCCTTTCGTCGGTGCCCTCCTTGCCCGTGGTGATTATACGCATTATCTCCCTGCCCGTTCCCGCCAGAACAGCGTCTATTCGGTGCGCCTCGGGTATTTTCGCGTATATCTCCTGACGGCGTGCGTCCGCAGCCTGTCTCGCCTTAAGATATTTATTGGTATATTCCGCCTTTATTCTGACGTAATCCTCTCTGTTGTATCCCATAAAAACCTCTTTTATTTATTTCAGGTCCTCAAAGCTTCTCTTAAGCGCTGCCTCGAAGAAATCGTCAAGGTCGTAGCTCTTATCGCCCTGCGGCTTGCCTTCCTTCTTGGCTTTTTCGTGGGCTATGACCTCATCAGCGGTACGAAGCCCCTCATTATACCAGCTTTCAAGTATGGCTCCCGTATATTTCGGTATGGGCTCGTGCTTTATATCTATGGTGATATCGTAAGCCAGCCTTATAACGTCTATATCGTATCCGAATTTTTGAGTCCATTTTTCAAACATAGTCTTTTCGCTCTTGGAGAGCTCTCTGTTGGCCGCGCCGAAAAGCTGCCTGACCTTTGAGATGACCTCCTTGGAGCGCTCTATGACAGCTATGCGCTCCACCACCTCATGGGTGCGGGTATATCCGTCGTCATAGAAGCCCAACGCTACCTTTTCGGTGTAGCGCAGACCCTTTTTGCCTATTCTGGTCATATAAGCGAGGATAGCAAGCACAGCCTCCTCCTCAAAGCCCAGACGGTCCACCAGACCTACCACTATTCCCGTGTCGTAGGAGTTGAATGTCTTTCCAAAGACCCTCTGTGCCTCGTCGATGAACTCCGCCGATATCCTGCGCTTTTCAAACAGAGTTGCCAGCTCGTCGCTGCCGTATGTAGAGATAACGTTGGCGGTCTCCACCACGCCGTCCCTGTGCGCAGTCTCTATCTTAATTGCTCCCTTATCCTCGGCGGGCTTGTTTTCTTCCCTCTTGGGTCTTGCCGTACCTGCCGACTTGAGTCCCTCGATAATTCCCGCGCCGCGCCAGAATTTTACCGACGCAGTAACGTCCGCCTTCTCAACTCCCAGCGCGCGGCTCACCGAGAAATCCTCGGGTATCTCACCGTTCTCGTCAGCCGCCATCATAAGAGCTATCAATATCTTAAGGTCGTTCTCGTCAGCGTTGGAGAGTATCTGACCCAACTCCTCGGGTAGATTTGAATTTCTGTATTTTATCCTTTTTGCCGTCTTTCCCATATTACCCCTCAATTTTTATCTTGACGGGCAGAGACGTCCGTCAATCCTTATTTTTTGCTATCTCGTAGCAGAGCGCCATCAGCGAGTCGCCCAGATGCACGTCCTCTACTACTATATTGCTTCCGCTTACGTCAAGCTCTTTGCCCGTAAAGTTCCATATTCCCTTTACCCTTGTGCTCTCAAGGCGGCAAAGCACCTCGTTAGCGTATTCCTTGGGAAGTGTAAGTATGGCTATATGTACTCCCAGCTCCTCAAGCTTTTGCTCAAGCTCGCTCATGTCCAAGACCTTGAGTCCCGCTATCTCTCTTCCGATGACCTCGGGGGAGGTGTCAAAGAGAGCCACCACGTCAACGCCGCGCTTCTCGAACATAGGGTTGCGCACCAATGCCTTACCAAGGTTACCCGTACCTATAAGCGCCGCGCGGAAGCCGCAGGATACACCCAGTATCTCGCATATCTTTGAGTAAAGATAGTTTACGTTATATCCGTAGCCCTGCTGACCGAAGCCGCCGAAGCAGTTAAGGTCCTGCCTTATCTGAGACGCCGTCAGGTTCATCATCCTCGAAAGCTCAGCCGAGCTGACTCGGGTCTTGCCCTCTCTTATAAGCTGACGCAGATATCTGAAATATTTGGGCAGTCTCTTGATGACCGCCGAGGATACGTCGGGTCTTGATATCTCGCTTCCGCCTCCAAAGGAGAGCTCGGGCTCGTTCTTCAGCAGCTCATCCACGTCATCCGTGTATCTGCCGCCCTTTTTTATTTCTTCTGACATTTTAGTTCCTCCTTATCAGTTGCCGTCGTCGTTTGCCGAAGCGTTAAGAGACGTGTCCGCAAAATTACCCGCAAGATATTCAAAATATCCCGCCGCCGCCACCATAGCGGCATTGTCGGAGCAAAGGCTCATAGAGGGCTTGCAAAATTCTATCCTTTTTCTCTTGCACAATCCCTCAAGAGCACCCCTTATGTGAGAGTTCGCAGCCACTCCTCCCGCAAGCACCAGCTGCGCGGGACGGTATCTGTCGATTATATACTCGGTTTTCTTTAGGATAGCGTCTACTATGACCTTAGTGTAAGACGCCGCTATATCGGCGTGAGAGGGCTCAGCACCCTTTTGCCGCTCGGAATTTATAAAATTCAGCGCCGCCGTCTTTAATCCGCTGAAGGAGAAATCCGCGTTATCTCCTATTATGGCGGGGGACGGGAGCTTTATAGACTTAGGGTCTCCCTCGTAGGCAAGTCTGTCCATTGCCGCGCCGCCGGGGTAAGGCATACCTATGACTCTTCCTATCTTGTCAAATGCCTCTCCCGCCGCGTCGTCACGCGTACCGCCTATCTCACGAAGGTCGGTGGGCGTATCCACGCTGTAAAACGCCGTATGTCCTCCCGATACCACAAGAGCCGTAAAGGGCGCTTTGAGCTGAGGATATTCAAGATACGCCGCCGCTATGTGCGCCTTTATGTGATTTACCGCCACCAGCGGTATGCCCTGAGCGTAGGCGAGTGATTTTGCGAAATTCACTCCTACGAGCAGCGCACCTATAAGTCCGGGGTGGGATGTGACCGCTATACAGCCTATATCGTTTATTGACAGTCCTGCCGTATCCAGCGCCTCGTAGGTTATGCGGCTTATTGCCTCTATGTGCGCTCGGCTTGCTATCTCGGGCACTACTCCTCCGTAAAGACGGTGTATCTCTATCTGAGAAGCAACTATATTGGAAAGCACCTCACGCCTTCCCTCCTCCATTTGGACCACCGCAGCGGAGGTCTCGTCGCAGGAGCTTTCTATACCTAAAATGTACATTTATCTAATTCCTTAAAGCCTTTGTCATTATCACCGCGTCCTCCGCGGGAAGCCTGTAAAAATTCTTGCGGATACCCGCCTCGCTCCATCCAGCCGCCGAGTACAGACCGCGCGCCGCGCCGTTGGATGCTCTTACCTCTAAAGAAAGCAGGATTATGCCGTTTTCCTCGGCATAGGACTCAAGCGCCCGCAATATCTCTCTGCCAAGCCCCTTGCGCCTGTGCTTGGGAGCTACGGCTATGTTGGTTATCTGCCCCTCGTCAAGAACGGTCATCATTCCGCCGTACGCGGCTACCTCGCCCTCAAGAAGAATGGCAAAGCCTACTCCGCGCTCACCAAGAAGGAGCTCAAGGCTCTTCTCGCTCCAGGGCTCGCGAAAGCACACAGCCTCAAGCGCAGCCACCTCGGGAAGCATCTCGGCGGTAAGCCGTACCGCCCTAACGTTAAGCTCCATTTTTAATAACCGAAAATTCCGCTGAGCGAGTCGTCGTCATCTATCCATGACTGAACGTCTATTATGCGGTATTCATCCTTTGTATCGCGAACGATAACCTGAGATATTCCCGCGTTTATTACCATACGTTTGCACATCATACAGCTGCTCGTACCGCTGACGAGCTCGTTGGTCTTTGCGTCAAGACAAGCCATATATATAGTAGCTCCGAGCATCCTCTCTCTCGCCGCCGCGATTATAGCGTTAGCCTCGGCGTGTACCGAGCGGCAGAGCTCGTATCTTTCTCCGCGAGGAATATTGAGCTTGTCTCTCATGCAGTAACCTATGTCGCTGCAATTTTGTCTGCCTCTGGGAGCTCCGTTATATCCCGTGGAAACTATTACGTCATCCTTGACTATTATAGCACCAAATTTCTTACGTAGACAGGTGCATCTTTCGGCTACCGTCTGGGCGATGTCAAGATAATAATTATGCTTTGAAACTCTGCTCATTCTTTTATCCTCTTTTCTGTTTCTTAAAAAATGGACACACACTTTTATTATATAACAAAGAAAAAAATAAATCAAGGGCTTTTTTCGTATTTGGCAGATTTTGTTCTTAATTGTTTTATAATAAACAAAAAAATAGCGCAAAGCTATTGACAAACGGGGCAAGATAGATTATAATTATAAAGTCGTATGCTGGTGTAGCACAGTCGGTAGTGCAGCTGATTCGTAATCAGCAGGTCGTGTGTTCGAGTCACATCACCAGCTCCAAGAAAGTCTCACAAACGGTGAGGCTTTTTTGCTTTTTAACGATAATAGTAAAATAACCCACTGTATGTCATCCTGAGCGAAGTCGAACTTCTGTGGAGCGAATAGCGACGCAGAAGCGCAAGGCGTAAGCCGTAGCGGGATCTCGTTTGAAATTTTGGTAACTTTTTGATGGGATGTTACATTTTCTGTAGCAAGCCACCTAAACTCGTTTGGAGATCCCTTCGTCGCTATTGCTCCTCGATTCCTCCTCGCTCTTCGCTCGGAGGAATTTCGACTTCGCTC
>CAJGCD010000064.1 GCA_904501715.1 uncultured Clostridia bacterium | reverse complement strand
GCCGCATATCCGTAAGGCTCCAGGGGGGAAAGTCTGACCGTCCTGCCCGAAATATCTCCCGTGCAGTTCACAAAGCGTATTCCCGAATATTCACGGTCAAGCGTTACCGTGGGCTCGGATATGCCGTCGGGAAAGACGTTGAAAAGCGCCACCGACCTGCGCGTGCCCTCACTGTTGTCGGATACGATAGTGTAAAGGAAGGGATTTCTTTTGCAGACAGCCTCAAGAGGTCGTCCGCTTATCCATTCAACGGCTTTCTGTATATGCTCCTGTCTGTAAAAATTACAGAAATAGTCAGCCGCATAGCAGTCATTGTCCGCCTCGGATTTATACGCGTCGTACGCCAGCACGTAAAAGCGCAGCCCTTCCCCGTTTTCGTAAAGGTAGCTGCCTATGCTTCCGTGGGGCATAAGCGTGCTCAATACTCTTACGCCCTCCTTACAGCTCATTCTGTGAAGCACGGGCTCTGTGGCGAAGCTATCGTTGCTCTCAAGATATATCTCCCTATCGAATTGGGCTATCTCCGAGTCGATAATTCCCGTATCAATTCCCCTTCGCATAAGTATTTTTGCCGCCTCAACGTCAAGTATCGCTCCCTTTTTCAATACGTCGGACTCTAAATAGCGCGCATTCTCTCCAAAGACTATGACCGTGTCACTATCTGTGTAGGTGGTAGGTATGGCGTTCTGAGTAAGTAACATCTGGGCTCTGGAATAAAATGAATCCTGCATCCTCCGCGCTATACCCTTTTCGGCTTCATTCGGCAATATCCAATCCTCGGTCTTATGCATTTTTTCAAACACTCTTACTCCCACGGCGTGCTTATCCTTAAATATACTCGCGAGCTCCTGCCGTATATCCTTGTTTTCAAGATGGGCGTTTATATATCCCTTTTCATAATCTATGGGATGGTCATAGCAATACATATATTTGAGTATTCCGTCAAGCTCACCCGTCACCAGCAATGCCATATCGTATATCTCCAGCAATCTTGAGGGAACGTTGTGTCTGGGTCTCGGATAAACGTCACCCTCCGCGAAAAGCTCTATACCGCTTCCCTTGCACCACTCCGCCTGCATTCGTGTCTGCTCTACCGCCGTAGCCACTCTCGTGTAGTGATACGGTGGAGATATGGTGCGAAGAAACGGAGCCGTATTCCCCGCAAAGGCATAGGTCAGCTCTATTCCGTCCGTTCCACTGAAATCCCAAGTATCATAGCAGGCGCAAAATCCCAAGCGTATATTTTTATCCACACCGTCAACAACGCGTCTTGCTCTCAGAGCAAAGTCGTAGAGTGTATCCTTCATAAGCTTGTACCACTCGGTGCGGTATCTGTTCTTTTCTCCCGAAAATACCAGTCTTTCCAAATTTTCACGGGGTATATCCTCTCCTACTCGCTCGCAAAACTCCCTCATATGCAAGGGGCACGCGCATCCCATAGAATACGCCCCACGCAGATTAAGACGAAAATCATCGTCCAGCATTATGATATCGGGCTTCAATCCCGCCAGAAATTCGATACCTCTCATGTAATCGTCGGCAAATTTAGGGTCTAAAGGACACCATGTTTCTCCCGCATCCTTTCCATCCGCACCTATTATACGTTGATATCCTGCGGTGTCATCCTCTGCCGATTCATGGGTCAAAACCACTCCGTGTCCAAAGCCGCCTACCCATACTCCTGCCTCCAAGCCGTTAGACTTAAAATAGGCTATCGCCTCTCGTAGAGCTTCTCCGTAGGTATACATTGGAGAATCCTCGCGGTATATAGGAGTACAGCCCACAAGAAATACTCTCTCTATTCCTCCTTCCTTAAACTCCTTAAGATATACGGGAAGTGAACTTTCATTTACAGTTTTTATAGATATTGGCACTGAATATTTATACATAGTAAAACCTCCAAAGCTATATTGGCTATATTATATCACTCCCGAAAAATATTTTAATGCGTTTTTTTCTCAAAATATTGCACTTTCTTCCCGTTTGGTGTAAAATAAGAAATGTGAGGTGATAAAATGATAATAAAATACGATGTAGAAAAATTAAAAAATATAATCAAGTATCTTTCCGAGCTTACGGGGGTAGCCATTTCTGTGCTTGATACCGAGTACAACACCCTCGTTCATTACAGCAAGAATACAGATTACTGCTCAAGCTTTCAAGCCCTTACCCCCCATCGTGGTCTTTGTACCGACTGTGACAGACAAATACTTGAAAAATGCTCAAGGAGTAAATCTCCCGAGCACCATCTGTGCCATGCGGGGCTATACGATTTTGCTATGCCCATAACGCGCGACGGTATTATATGCGGGTACATAATTATGGGAAGGATACGCTCCGTATCCTCCCCAATGACCTCAATATACTCCTTCCAAGGCAGTGAAATCCTTTACAGTGAGCTTCCTATAATGTCCGTGCCTCAGATAGATGCCTTGCAGAGCCTTATGCCTAATATACTTTTCGACAACGCCATACATATAGAATACAGCTCCCTCCTGTGCGAGCTCACCGAATACTTGGATAAGCATCTTACAGAAAATCACAGTATAAGCTCTCTGTGCAAGAGATTTCACATATCCAAAAATCTTTTGTATGATATATTCTACACCAATCTGGGATGTACACCCTGCGAATACATAACGCAAAAGCGTATGTCCTTGGCAAAAAAGCTTCTTGCCGAGACAGAAAAAACGGTATACGAAATAGCCGAGGAAACAGGAATTTTCAATTATACCTATTTTTGTAAGCTTTTCAAAAGGACTATGGGAATTACTCCTTCACAATACAGAAAGAACTTCCGTTAAGGAAGTTCTTTCTTATTTTTCAGGTCTGTAATTTTCAAATATTATGCTGTCAAAGCCGTTTTTGTACGCCCGTCTCTCTTCCTCCGAGGAGCGCACGGTCCACGCGAAGGTAACCGCCCCCATCATACGCGCCAACCTCAAGGACAGCGACTTGGCGTGTCTGTGGTCGTACGCCACAAATGCGGGTCTGCATATACGGTTGAAGAGCAGACATTGCAAAAGGAAATATAGGGGCTTTCTGTATGGCTCGTACGCATAATATCTGTGGGATAGTATGCCTCTCGCCACCCTCGGTGCTTTCTTTGCCACGGTAGCAAGCGACAAGGGATTAAAGGACTCTATAACGTAAGGTCCGTCATAGGAAGCAAGCATATCCGCCGTAGCGGCAGATACGGCTGAGTTCCCCGGGTCCTCCTTTATCTCCACCAGCAGAGGCACCCGTCCACCCACGGCATCCAACACGTCAGAAAAGCGCGGAATACCGTCCTCGGTGCCCGACAGACGCATCTGTCCAAGCTCCTCCGCGGTGTATCGGTCTACTCTGCCCTCTATACCCACGACTCGGTCAAGGGTATCGTCGTGGAACACCATAAGCACTCCGTCCTTTGAAAGGCGAACGTCAAGCTCTATGCCGTAGCCCGCGTCCACCGCAGCCTTAAACGCCGACATAGAATTCTCGGCTCTTCCCTCTCCGTGGAGCCCTCTGTGAGCAAATTTCACTCTCGCATATTTTTTTATACCGTTTTTACGTCCGGGGGCTATCAGAATAAGATATATGATAAACAATAGCAACAGTACTCCGAAAAGTACCAAAAGCGCTGTAAGCCAAGGCTCCATATTTCACCTCATCAATCGTCATCAGCGCCAAGGCTTTCAAGGGCACCCTGCTTTTCGGGTCTTGAATCTCCGTGCTTTACAAAGAGCATTGTAACGAAGGAGAGCGCCACAAAGAGTGTAGCGAAGGAGAAAAAGAATATTCTCATGCTTATATCGTAAAGGAAGCCCGAAAGTATAGGTGCCACTATCTGCGCCGACATAGACGCCGTGTAGTAATAACCCGTGTATTTTCCAACGTCGCCCGCCTTTGCAAGCTCTACCACCATAGGGAAGGAGTTGACGTTTATGGTTGCCCAACCGATACCCGCCAGAGCGAATACGGGGTACATCACGAAGGAAGGTGTGGTAGGCGTTATGAAGTTTCCTACAAGGAATGCCGCCGCCAGCATCACGATACCCGCAAGTATGGTCTTCTTACGCCCTATCTTGGAGGCTACCGCGCCTACGGGGATATAAGAGATTATAGCCGCAGCCTGAGCGACTATAAGCGTGCCCTCATAGCTAAATCCGAGAATGTCGGTGGCGTATACCGAATATTTACTTGTTACAGAGTTATAACCAACGTACCACAGCGCAACGGAGGCAAGTATGAGCATAAGAGAGCGGAGCTGCGCCTTGCCAAGCTTTACTCCCTTGTTCTCATTCACAGGCTGTGACTGCTCGTCGATACCGAGTCTCTCAGTGTCCTCCTGCATCTCACGCGCCCACTTCTTCTCCTTTACCGCCACCATAAATACGATAAATCCGAGAAGCATTATAGCGCAAACACAAAGAACGTAGCCCGTAAGCTCCATATGCTTGTTCTCAGTAGCTGACAGCTTAAAGATCATTCCAAGCACCAGCACGAGGACTCCGCCTGCCGCGCCCATAAGATTGATTATGGCGTTACCCTTGGAGCGCAAGGGCTTGACTGTAACGTCGGGCATAAGCGCCACAGCGGGAGAACGGAAGGTAGCCATAGCTATAAGAACTACCAGAAGTACTCCTATAAAAATGATAAGCGGAAGCGGATTTGCCAGCGTCAGCTCCAGAGTCTTGTCCCAAACCTCGGCTATCATAACGTCATTCTTACCTGCCGCTGCCATTTCCTCTGGTATAGAGGTAAGCGATACGCGAGCAAGCTGATAATTGTCCACAAGGGTCAATATCACAAAGCTGATAACAGCCGCTACGGTGCCGAAAAAGATAAATGGCTTACGCTTACCCAAGCGGGACTCCGACTTATCCGACAGAGCTCCGAACAAAGGAAGCATAAATACCGCAAGGATATTGTCAAGGGACATTACTATTCCCGACCAGCTCTGAGGCAACCCGAAATGATTTGTAAGTATTCTCGGTATTATGGCGTCATACGCTTGCCAGAATGCGCTGATAAGAAAAAACGCAAATCCCACGAGGATCGTTCTCTTATAATTTAGCTTCATACTTGAAATTCTCCGTCTGCTTATTTTGGTACGGTCATTTTGCCGTCCTTTGTAATTTTAACATAAATATCATCTTTTGTCAAATACTCTCTTGATATAATTATATTTTTCTGCCATCCGTACTTTTTTTATACTTGAAAAACTAATACACAAAACGACAGTAAGCGCCATAATTCAAGGTATATTTGAATAAGCGCAAAATACTGCCTTCAAATACAGAAAAATCCGTATAAACTATTGAAAAAAAAAGCAAAATGAGTTATAATATGAAATGATATATTATATTAAAATTGAAGCTTAAGAAGGAGGTGCCATATGAGGATAATAGGAATTACAGGTCCTACGGGAGCGGGAAAATCTCTGCTCACCTCCTATCTTGACCAAGCGGGTATTCCCACTATCGACGCCGACAGCGTCTATCACGGTATGCTGCTGCCCCCCTCAGAGTGTCTCAACTCCATACGCCAAGCCTTCGGTGACGGCGTGTTTGCTCCCGACGGCAGTCTTGACCGCGCAAAGCTCGGCTCTCTCGTGTTCAATTCCAAGGAAAAGCTGGAGCTGTTAAACGGCACGGTGCTCGGCAACGTGCTCTGCGAGATACGCCGACTTATATCCGACTATCGCCGCCGCGGCTTCGACACGGTAGCCGTGGACGCTCCCACGCTCATAGAATCGGGCTTTCATAGAGAATGCACTACCGTTATATCGGTACTCGCCCCCGAAGAGCTCCGCATTAGCAGAATAATAGAGCGCGACTGTATCTCCCGCGAGAAGGCAGAGCTTCGCGTCAAAGCACAAAAGAGCGACGATTTTTACATACAAAGCTCTGACTTTGTTCTTATAAACGACGGGGACGCGGATAAATTCAAGAAAGACCTATCAAAGCTTTTTGAAGAGCTTGGCTTACAGTAAGCCGAAAGGATATATATGTTCAATTCAAAAATCAAGCTTCCTATGGTTATAGCCCTTATTATTCTTGGGGCTTTCGCCATATCTCTTTTGGCGCATTTCGGCATTACGGCAGTAAAGAAGCACATATTTCCCGCCGAATATCTTCAACACGTAGAAAAATACGCTTCGGAATATAATATTCCCGAGTATATAATACTATCGATAATAAAGGTAGAAAGCGACTTTGACCCAAACGCCACATCGAGCGCAGGGGCTATGGGGCTTATGCAGATGCTTCCCGCCACCTTTACGTGGCTGACCTCCTTCGAGCATCTCAATGAAAATCTGTCCTATTATAAGCTTTATGACCCCGAGGTCAGCATACGCTACGGAACCTATTATCTTCAATATCTTTTTGAAAAATTCCACGACTGGGATACTGTCTTTGCCGCTTACAATGGCGGAGAGGGCAACGTGGCTAAGTGGCTAGACGACCCCGAATATTCCGACGGAAAAGGAAATCTTACGAATATTCCTTTCCCCGAAACCGAAAAATACGTAAAAAAAGTGAATTTTTCACTGGACGTATACAGAAGTACATACTATAAAAATAAGGTAGGTGTAAAATGAACAAGGATATACTTTACAAAAAGGAAACAGTTTACAGGAAGGCTGACAAGGTCACCGTAGAAAGTGCCTTTGCTTACGCCGAGGGCTACAAAAAATTCCTCGACGCAGCAAAAACCGAGCGCGAGGCTGTAAAAGCAGTTATCACAATGCTTGAGGCTAAGGATTTCCGCGAATACAGATTTGGCGATAAAATAAAAAAAGGCGACCGCCTTTACTACAACAACAGAGGCAAGAACCTCTTTATATTCACCATAGGCAGTGACGGCGTCAAGGATGGTCTGCGTATAGCGGCATCCCACATCGACGCTCCCAGAATAGACCTTAAGCAGTGCCCTCTGTACGAGGACGGCGGTATGGCGTTCTTCAAGACTCATTACTACGGCGGAATTCGCAAATATCAGTGGGTAGCAACACCTCTGGCGCTCCACGGTGTTGTAATAACAAAGGACGGCAATACCATAGACGTATGCATAGGCGAGAAGGACGAGGACCCTGTATTCTATATCTCCGACCTTCTTCCTCATCTTGGACGTGAGCAGGCAAAGCTTCCCCTGTCCGATGCAATAAAGGGCGAACAGCTCAACGTGCTTGTGGGAAATATGCCCGAGGACGAGGATGACTCGGTAAAGAATGCCGTAATGGCTCTCATTAACGAAAAGTACGGCATAACCGAGGATGACTTTTTCTCCTCAGAGCTTTGCGTTGTTCCCGCAGCAAAGGCACGCGACGTGGGCTTTGACCGCTCACTTATCGGCTCATACGGTCACGACGACCGCGTTTGCGCCTATCCCTCTCTCACCGCTCTCTTTGACTCTATCGACACCGACTGCACTCATTCGCTTATGTGCATTCTCGCGGATAAGGAAGAAACGGGCAGTGACGGAGTCAGCGGTATGCAGAGCGACCTTATGCTGGATATAATAAACGCTATCGCTGATGCCTTCGGTATATCCCCCGCCTTGCTCAGAGCCAATTCCAAGTGCCTCTCCGCAGACGTTTCCGCAGGCTTTGACCCGACCTTCCCCGATGTGTTTGAGAAGATGAACTCGGCTTTCGTAGGCTGTGGCACAATATTTACAAAATATACGGGCAGCGGCGGCAAGGGCAGCACCAATGACGCAAACCCCGAGTTTATAGCTTGGCTTCGCGCGGCTATGGAAAAGGACGGAGTTATATGGCAATCAGCCGAGCTTGGCAAGGTGGACGCGGGCGGCGGCGGAACCGTGGCAAAATATATCGCGAAGCATAATATCGAAACCATTGACCTTGGTGTTCCCGTTATCGCTATGCACGCTCCCTATGAGGTAGTGTCTAAGGTGGACGTTTACGAAACACACAAGGCCATTAAGGCATTCTATAATTTTGACAGATAATTTATTTTAAGAGGAACCTATGTTAGAAAAGCTCAAGGATGCCGAAAGGCGTTATATGGCTATGGAGGAGGAGCTTGCCTCTCCCGATATCTTCTCCGATCAGGAGCGCTTTACCGCGTTGATGAAGGACTATAAAGCGCTTACCCCCGTAATTGAAAAATACCGTGAATACAAATCGGCATCCTCCGAGCACGAGGACCTCAGGGCTATGCTTGAGGATTCTCTTGACGCCGATATGCGTGAACTCGTTAACGCGGAATACAAAGAGATAAAAGCAAAAATTGAGGCTCTTCTTGATGAACTGAAGATACTCCTTCTTCCCCGCGACCCCAACGACGACAAAAACGTTATGGTTGAAATACGAAGCGGCGCGGGAGGAGAGGAGGCAGCCCTTTTCGCGGGCGTGCTCTACCGTATGTACACTATGTACGCCGAATCAAGCGGCTTTAAGACTTCTCTTATGAGCGCAAACGAGACCGAGCTTGGAGGCTTTAAGGAGGTCACCTTTATGATAGAGGGTGACGGTGCTTATTCGCGCTTCAAATTCGAAAGTGGAGTTCACAGAGTACAGCGAGTACCTGAGACCGAGGCGCAGGGACGTATACAGACCTCTACTGCCACAGTAG
>CAJGCD010000063.1 GCA_904501715.1 uncultured Clostridia bacterium | reverse complement strand
GGCAGGAGCAAACGGTATAGTTATGGCAGAGCCTGTAGCGGGCTTGCTTTCTCCCATGCTTGAAGAAGAATTTTCTTCTCCTTACGTAAAGAAAATAGTGGGTGCTGTTCAAGACGATAATTTTATAGTTATTTATCACAACTGCGGAGATAACGTACCCAAGATGCTCGATTCCATTATGACTACCGGTTGCGCGGCATATCATTTCGGAAATGCTATGGATATGGAAAAGGATATTATTCCAAACGTAACCGCAGATACTATCGTAATGGGAAATATTGATCCGGCGGGAACTCTTCGCATGGGAACCACGGAAAAAGTAAGAGAGGAAACACTTTCCTTGCTTGAAAAGTGCTCGAAATATCCTAATTTCGTACTTTCCTCCGGATGCGATATTCCACCTATGACACCGTGGGAGAATATTGATGCGTTCTTTGCGGTATCAAAGGAGTTTTATGGAAAATAAGATTTTTGAAGACATAATCGCTAAGACCGTGGAGCTGGGTGTATTCAAGGCTAACGTAATTGAAGCCAACCGCATCGAGGCAGACAGAGCGTTTCGCAACATCTGCGCCTCGAACGCTTGCGGAATGTATGGCAGATGCTATATGTGTCCTCCCGATATAGGTGAGATAGACGTACTTATGGCGGAGTTGAAAAACTATGATTACGCGCTCGTCTATCAAACGGTTACCGAGCTTGAGGACAGCTTTGACTTTGAGGGTATGATAGACGCAAAAAAGAAAAGCTATCCAATTGCTACGGCGCTTCGCCAAGTGTTTTCCGACATTGGAATATTTAAAGCTTTACATCTTGGAGCGGGCGGTTGCGGTATGTGCGAACGGTGCGCTAAGCAAACAGGAGAGACTTGTCGCTTTCCGAAGCTTGCGCTTCCGTCTTTGGAAGCCTACGGGATCAACGTTTCGAGCCTTGCAAAAGCGGCGGATATGAAATATATTAACGGTCAAAATACCGTGACGTATTTTGGCGCAGTCTTGTTTTCGTTTGACGGAGAATAAAATGAGCAAACAAGTTAAGGTTACAGTAAACGGAAAGGTCGTACCCGCAAAATCAGGTACGACTCTTTCGGATATTTTGAATATAGACAAGCCTTGTGGCGGACACGGAACCTGTGGCAAATGTAAGGTCAAGGTGAATGGGCAAGAAACTCTTGCGTGTAGATACGTGATAGAATCGGATATAGAGGTAGAAACCTACGAAAGCACTGAGCTCGTATCTGAAACGGGAGTTACAGAAAGTGGTCGTATGACGGATAATCTTTGCTTTGCGCTTGATATAGGTACTACTACGCTTGCGCTCGCGCTAGTATCTCTCGACGAAAAAAAGGTGGTCAGGGTTCTTACCGCAACTAATCCCCAAAGAGTGTTTGGAGCTGACGTTATTACGCGCATCGACTACTGCCGTCAAAACTCAGTAAAAGAGCTTCACGACGTACTTATAGACGAGATAAACCGCATGATAGCCGAGATGGGAGCACAGGCAGATACAATTTACGTTTCCGCAAACGTTACTATGCTTCACACCTTTTGGGGAGTGGATTGTTCGTCTATCGGTGTAGCACCATATACCCCCGTGTTTCTTGAACGCAAGGAGTCAAGCGCCCAAAGAATAAGACTCAGAGGAGTAAAAAAGGTTATATCTATACCCTCTATAGCGTCTTTTGTTGGCGCGGATATCGTGGCGGGACTTGATTTTATCGGTGAGCCCGATGACAGAAAATACAATCTGCTCATAGATCTTGGAACAAACGCAGAGGTAGTGCTTTATTCAAATACATCGGGGGTTGCTACGGCAGCCGCGGCAGGTCCTTGCTTTGAAGGAGCGAATATAAGCTGTGGTATGAGCGCGACAAAGGGCGCAATATACGCCTTTCAATTAAGTGAGGGTCACGCCTCATATAAAACCATTGCCGACGAAAAACCTAAAGGTATTTGCGGCACAGGGCTTATAGACGTTATATCCGAGCTTGTAAACAACGGCATAATCGACGAAACGGGCTATATGGAAGAGGATTATACGGTTTTTGAAAACGTATATCTTTCCCGTGAGGACGTACGTCAATATCAGCTTGCAAAGTCGGCGGTTCATTCCTCAATTCTTGCTTTGATGAAAACTGAGGGCGTTGGATTTGAGGATATTGCTAATATGTATATTTCAGGAGGCTTTTCGGCTAAGATGAATGTAATTAACGCCGTAAATAGCGGCCTGCTACCCAAGGAGCTTGCTCACAAAATGGTGGGGCTCAACAACAGTAGCTTGCAGGGAACTGTAAAATATATCTGCGAGGGCGGGGATATTGAGCGATTTGCGAATATGATAAAATATGTTGATCTTTCTTCAAGCTCATATTTTTCGGAATTATTCATGGAAAATATGATGTTTTAACAAAATTTGGTTTGATGCGTTGCGTACTTTGGCGAAATTCCAATCGGCAAGCTTCTATCGAAAATCAGAAAAGGAAGGGCAAGCCTTCCTTTTCTCATTTTGGTCGAGGTGACAAGGTATTCGCCTTCGGCGAAGATACCCTCGCCCTGCGCCTTGCAAGCGAGCTTGCAGATCTTCGGGCGGGGTATGCGACCTTGCGACTTCTACGTCCCCGTTCGGTCATAAACATAGTCGTCTATGACACGTTCGTGTCCTATACTCCTTGTTTATTCCCTTGTCGCGCTCGCTTTATCGTCCACTGGACGCGCTCGCGCTCCAAGCATAGCGCTCTATGGCAGAGCTTTATTGCTCGTAACGTAAAAGCCACAAGTTAAAACATACCACGCACGTGCAAGCATAAAGAAAAGACACCCAATGGGTGTCTTTTCTTTATGGTCGAGGTGACAAGATTCGAACTTGCGACTTCTACGTCCCGAACGTAGCGCTCTACCAAGCTGAGCCACACCTCGTTATTAAATTATTTTGAGCCCTACGCGCTCTTCCTGTTGTGACTAAGCCTCTGTCTTCAAAAGCAAGCTTTATCGCCAATCGGCAAGTCACTGCCACTCCTTTTTGCTCCCTTCTTCCGCCACCGGCGGCGGTCGCAAATGTCCCCAAGCTGAGCCACACCTCGTTAATAAATCTTTTGCCCCTTCAAGTGCCCCGATATTATATCACAATTTTTTTATCTTGTCAAGCGTTTTTATTCTAATTTGCCTATCCTCTGCTCGGTCATATAAGCACCTCCTATTAAATATGATATTCTATAAGAAATCTTCAAGGTGGAAAAAGTATGAAAAAAGCTCTTTTGGTAAAAATAATCCTGATATCTCTCTGTCTTATTCTTTGCTCCTGCCGCTCCTCCCCTCCCTACTCTGTTCTTCGCTCCTCCTTCCGCTGCGAGGTCAGCTGGAATTACGGCGGCGAGGAGTTCAGAGCCTCCGTAAGCGTGGATGAGCCCTCGGACTCCTCACGGGGCTTTTTTATGCGTATGACCTATCCCCGGGAGCTTTCGGGGCTATGGATAGAGCAAAGCTCGGCAGGAGCCTGTCTCTATATGAACGGCAAGGTCATAGGAGAGCCTCCCCGTCATTATATCAGCGCAGCCGATTCTCTGCTTTCGGTGGGCTCTTTTGATTATCTCTGCTCGGCAGACCTTGGCGGCACCAAGGCTCATTGCTATACCTCCGAGTCCTCACGCTGGTATTTCTCCGCCTCGGACGGCAGACCCTTGCGAGTAGAAAATTCAGAAATAACTCTGGATATTCTGTGGATAGAACCCTCATAAAAGGATGAAAAAATGAAAATACTCATGCTTACCGACAAAATGGAGCTGGGCGGTGCGGAAACTCACATCCTCACCCTTTGCTCCTCGCTCATTCGCCGCGGTCACAGCGTCACTGTCGTGTCCTCGGGCGGCACTCTTGCGAAAAGACTTACAGCGGCAGGGGCGAGGCATATTACTCTCCCTTTGTCCGAAAAATCTCCCCGCCAGCTTGCCCGCGCATATATCGGTCTTTCAAGGCTTATAGGGAGCGGAAAATTTGACCTCGTACATTCTCACGCCCGCCTGCCCTCTCTCCTTGCCTCCTCTCTCGCAAAAAAGAATTCTATACCAATGGTATGCACCGTCCACGCGCGGTTTTCCCTGTCGTCTTACCGAAAGCGCCTATCCCGTTGGGGCAATATGTCTATCGCGGTAAGCGAGGACCTTAAGCAATATCTTGCCGACTGTCACGGTATTCCTCCCGAAAACGTCTATGTAATACACAACGGCATTGACACCTCCCGTTTTTTGCCCTCCCCCGCCCCGAACTCTACCGTTTTCCGCATAGGCTTTCTCAGCCGACTTGACACCGACTGCTCAAAGGCGGCTATGACCCTCTGCCGTTTAGCTCCCGCCTTGCGCTCACGTTTAGGGTCGGTAGAGATACTCATAGGCGGTGGCGGCTCGGCTCTGACCGAGGTCAGGGCAGCAGCAAGCAAGGTCAACCGCTCTCTTGGATTTGAGTGCGTAAAAGTCCTTGGGGCGGTATCAAACGTTCCCGAGTTTCTCGGCAGATGCCGCCTTTTCGTAGGCGTATCGAGAGCGGCTATGGAGGCGGCTCTCTGCTCTCTCCCCGTAATTCTTTGCGGCAATGAGGGATATTTTGGAATACTGACTCCCGAAAATCTGAGCAAGGCTCTCTCTACAAATTTTTGCGCCAGAGGCTGTGAGGAGCTGAGGGCTTCTACACTTCTTGATGACATCCTCAAAGTCGCTTCGGATAAAAACAGCCGCTCTCCCTACATGGCACACCTTCTGGCAGAAAAGCTAAGCAGCGAGAGGATGGCAGAGGATACTCTCTCAGTATATGGCAAAGCTATGTCCTCTCTCTCCGCAAAAAAAAGCTCGGTGCTTCTATGCGGATATTACGGCTTTGGGAATATGGGGGACGACGTGCTTCTGCGCTCGGCAATAAAGCGAGCGAGAAAGGAATTTCCCGCCCTCGCCGTAGGCGCGCTCACTAAAAAGGGAGCGAGAGATAGCGCTCATTTTGGCATAAGATGCGTAAAGCGCTCCTCACCCGTGGCAATATGGCGTGAGCTTCGAGGCTGTAAGCACTTTATTTTTGGAGGAGGAACTCTGCTTCAGGACTCCACCAGCCTGCGCTCACTTATCTATTACGTTACCCTGTTGCGCTTGGCGCGCCTTCGCGGCGCTCGCTGTCATCTATGGGCAAACGGGTTGGGCGACCTGTCCTCTCCTCTGTCAAAAAGGCTGGCAGTACAGGCTCTTAACGTCTGCGAATATATCGGTATGCGGGATTCCCTCTCTTTAGGCAGAGCCTCTGCCATAAGCACAAATCCCCGTATATATCAAGAGCAGGACCTTGCCACAGCCTGTAAAGGGTCAAACAAAGAACGTTGCGAATACCTTCTTTCCCGTGCCTTTGGGGAATATGGTAGGCTGCCCGATTTTATCATAGTCGCTCCGCGCAAGGGGGACGGCTTGTCAGAGCTGAAAAAAGCCCTTTTCAGGGCGAAAAGGGCGGGGATGACTCTTTGCTTTACCCCCATGCATAAAACCGCCGATAGGGGCATAGCTCGGCGGCTATGCTGTCAGCACGGCGGCATCCTTATAGACGGGATATGCTATGCCGACCTTGTAGGTCTGGCGTCATACTCAAAGGGTGTCTATTCTATGCGGCTGCACGGACTTATGGCGGCGAGGGCGGCGGGCGTTCCCTGCCGAGCCTTCGGGCGCGACAGTAAGCTGAGATACTTTGATTTGCTGTATTGAGGATGCGGAGCTAAAAAAGGGCAGAGAATTTGGGTTGCCCTCTCTCTGCCCTCCTTTTCTGACAATAACTTGATAAAAGTCGGGCTTTTATTCGCAGAGTATAACCTCAAACGGCTTTCCGACTTTTTGGGCGTATTTTATGACCGATTGGGCTCCTTTTGAGCTGCCGTTCCAGAATACGATAATTTTATCTGCATAATCCACTATCTTTTGGTTTCTTACGATTGGTGCCCCGCGACCGTAACGCTCATATTGAGGCAAAAATTCAGTAAGCTTTATTCCCTTTCTTTTTGCATATTCCGCTGCACAAAAATCTACGCCCACAGCACCTCCCGATACTATTTCTTCTACTTCCTCAAAAATATATTGGTCAATCACAATATTTGTCAAATTTCTTGACCCTACAATGGCTATTTTCATTTTCTCCTCCATAATAAATACATTTTGAATACATTATGTGTTTATATATAACATTTTAACACAAAATAGGTGTAAAGTAAACACATAATAAATTCAAAATGAGGTTTTTATGGCTACAAAAAGTTTATCAATAAGAATTGAAGAAGAAGTGCTGGACAAATTGCACGTAATTGCAGACTATGAGGGCAGAAGTGCCAACAGTCAGATACTCGTGCTTATCCGTGACCTTATCGAATCCTACGAAGAAAAGCACGGAGAAATAAAAATAGGAAAAAGATAATTTCAGCTCCAAAAAAGCTGTCTAAAGGACAGATTCCATAAGGATAATAAAACCCCGACAGATTTTTAAGGTCTGTCGGGGACTTTTGTTCCACATGTTGGAATTTGTTTAATTGCTTTGAACGATCCACTTTTTTGACCATACAAGTAAGCTTTCGGACATCGAGGAGAAATCAACCGCCCCTCCTTTTTTCAAATTCAAAAAGGTATCAACGATAACCTGTTCGGTGGGGAAAGCAACCGATATCAATCCTTTTTGATGTTTGATGTGTTTTCCTGTCTGCTTAAAGACGATTGCCTGTGCAACAAAAGAAGCAGATTTATATAATCCTTTCAAGATATCCTCACTTTTTTCGTGCAGCATATTATGTACGCAGGCGTGATAGATATTGCAAACACCAATTTTGATGGCTCTGTTGACAGCAGCTTCATCAATTGACGTCAGCAATTCATCAAGGCTTCCGCTGATCGGTGTTGTGTCATAATAAAACTGAAAAAGGTCGGAAGGCTCCCAATTAATAATTTCATTTTTGCCCGACAAGAATCCGCAAATTAGCTCTCTGTGGGGCAAACTATCCAACATTGCACCATAAGCTTGAATATCCAAAACGGACAGTTCATCCAGTATTACGACAACGTCAATATCACTCGTTTCTGTTGCTTCACCGCGACCATAACTTCCTTGCAATCCTACAAACCATACACGGTTTTCAAAAGTTTTATTTACCTCTCGCAAAAAGTTATTCATCCAAGCCGTAATATCTATCACCTTTATCACCTCGTCAAATTATTATTTATTGTTATGCTCTAAGCCTCGCCATTGTGTTACAAACGTGTCGGGCGAAGCCACACCCTATTCTTCAGCGTATAGCTCGTCATAATACCAACGCATTGGATTTTCGTAGATATATCGCAAATGTTCTTCGTGGTCTTCGCGGTTTCGGATAATGTGATCGTTGAAACGTGATTGCCAAATATTTTCGCCGTATTCTCTGTTGCAAAAGCGTTTAAATGTCGATACAAATTGTGAACACGCGCTGTTCGCTCTCTCCACATTTGTAGGGACAGGCGTCCTCGACTGTCCGTTATCGGTAATATTTTTAAATTCCTTCACCCATAACAAAAGGTGAATATGGTTTGGCATTATTACATAACTTTCAACAGACAAATAATCATAGAAATCATTTAATTGTTTGATATATTTATCGGCAATTTCCCCGAATTTTGTCAATTCGTTTTGCGGACAGTCGAGGACGCCTGTCCCTACGATACGAGATAAAATTGGTCGTCTGCTTTGCGTACAGATAGTTATGAAATATGCGCCGACGCTATTATAATCAAAGCTTTGATATCTTGGCGTTTTTCTCTTTTTTAATTCTTCCATTTCCATCACCCAACTCATTATAGCACAAAATCGGCAGAAGGACAATCCTTCTGCCGATTTTTTGTAACATTGCTTTGCTTTATTATTCAGCGTCAGCCTCAGCTGCTTCCTCAGCAGCCTCCTCTGCGTATTCCTCGGGCATAGCCTCAGCCTCTGCCTGAGCCTCGTCAAGAAGCGCTCTGATAGAAAGGCTTACCTTCTGCTTCTCCTCGTCGATAGCAATGATCTTAGCGTCAACTACCTGACCTACCTCGAGAACGTCCGCGGGCTTGCCTATCTTCTCCTGCGCTATCTGGGAGATATGGATAAGTCCGTCAACTCCGTCGCAGATCTCAGCAAACGCACCGAAGGGCATAAGACTTACTATCTTAACGGATGCAATGTCGCCAACTGCGTACTTGCCTGTGAAGAGATACCAAGGATTGGTGTCGTCTGTCTTGTAGCCGAGAGAAATTCTCTTCTTCTCTGCGTCAAAGCTCTTAACGAAAACGGTTATCTCGTCGCCAACAGAAACTACTGCTGCGGGAGTTGCGATAGGCTTCCAGGAAAGCTCTGTCTTATGTACCATTCCGTCTACTCCGCCAAGGTCAACGAATGCGCCGTAAGCGGTCATGCTCTTAACAACACCCGTATATACCTTGCCCTCCTCGATAGAAGCCCAGAAAGCCTCCTCAGCGGCACGGCGGCGCTCTCTTGCCACAACGCGGATAGAGCCGATAGCTCTCTTTTCCTTGATCTCAATTACCTTGAGCTCGACCTCTGTTCCCTTGAGAACGTTAAGGTCGCCCTCCTTCGGGATACCTGTCTGAGAAGCGGGAACGAAGATCTTGGTAGCGTCAACGAGAACGCTAATTCCGCCCTTGACTACCTCGACTACCTTACCTGTAAGGATATCGCCGTTTGCGCTTGCGTCAACGATTTTCTGCCAATTCTTAGCCGAGTCAACGTACTTCTTGGAAAGCTCTGCTATTCCCTCGATATCGCTTACTCTGCCAACGCGAGCTTCGATCGTGTCACCCTTTTTATAAAGGTCTGTCAGCTTTACAGAAGCATCGTCTGTAATCTGCTCAGCCTTGATGATGCCGGTAACCTGTGCGCCGAGGTCGAGCTGAAGCTCAGCGTCAGTAACGTAAGTTACTGTACCGGTAACGATGTCTCCTGTATTTAAAGTTTTGAAAGATTCTGCGAGCATTGCTTCGAAATTTTCATTCATTTCGCTCATTTTGTTGTGTACCTCCTGAATTACGCCTGACGGGGTCGATG
>CAJGCD010000062.1 GCA_904501715.1 uncultured Clostridia bacterium | reverse complement strand
GTAGCCTTGGTTTACCCCGATTTTACCTATGCAAAGGAGGTTCTCGCCGAATACGCCTCCGACGCTATGCTCTTTGAGAAGATATCCGAGGAGATAGAGAAGGTCAACGCCACCGTCCAGACCTACAAGCGCATAGATATGGTCATAATGCGCCACGAGGAATTCCCCAAAAACTCCTCTCGAAAGATAAAGAGAATGGGAATTGTTGACAGCGTTATGGAAGAATATCTGGCGCTCAGAGGATAACAAGGTACCCCAACCCACAAAAGGCTTCCCCAATATTGGGAAAGCCTTTTTTATATTAAATTTTTCAAGCCGTCATCCTCGTACACAGAGCAGACGCACAATGTGCGTCCCTACGGGCGAGATATAAGCTCGAGAATACCGCTAAACCAAAGGCTTCTCCAGCGGAGAAGCTGTCGAGCGTACATTTGCGCAGCAAATAGCGAGACTGATGAGGAGAGCTCGGGTGTACTCTATGTATTGCTTAGTTTTTGAAAAGCAATACAGCATAGAGCCTTGCCCGTTAATAATATCAAATCCTGTTCTCCTCAATCCACATGTTTCACTTCGTTCAACGCAAACTCGCAAGCGAGTTTGCCAGCGGTCCCCCTCGATGTTTGACTTGTCAAACTCGACCTTTGCGCTTGCGCCATTTGTCCCCGCTGGGGAAGGCTAATGAGTGGCGGACGCACAATGTGCGTCCCTACGGGCGAGATATAAGCTCGAGAATACCGCTTAACCAACGCCTTCAAGGACCGTCGAGGACGCCGGTCCCTACAAAAATGGGTTTAGGGTCGTTGTCGCTTGCGACGTGACGTGGGCTCCTACGAGTGAGATGTAAAACAGAGA
The DNA here is from genome assembly GCA_904501715.1 of uncultured Clostridia bacterium. Classification (GTDB taxonomy): domain Bacteria; phylum Bacillota; class Clostridia; order Oscillospirales; family CAG-272; genus HGM12713. The sequence continues at coordinate 8,385 of CAJGCD010000062.1, read as the reverse complement.
ACTATGGCGGGTTTCAGCATAGAAAAAAGTCGGTGCACAAACGTGCACCGACTTAATTTTAAATTTTAGCTTTACCTTTCGGCAATTAAGCAGTTACGCCATAAGTAGCGCCATTCTCTGCTACCTGTGCCTTAACCAAGGTGAGGTAAACGGCATAGCCGCTTTCAACTGTTGCATTGATGCCATCAGCGGTATAGTCGTAGTTGTTTATTGTTGCTCTATACTCGTCGCGAAGCGCCTTAAGCTCAGAAATTGCCTGATCTTCATTCTCCACGTTTGCAAATTTAATAGAGTCCTCTGCGATCTTCAATACATCATTGTAACCCTTGTAGATTGCTTCCTTATAGAGAATTGCCTTTGCAGCAGTAAGAGTTGCCTCAGCCTCAGCTACGTTAGCCGCATCAAAACCTTCGGTTCCAAGGTAAGCATTTATAGCAGCCTCAAGAGCATCTGCAGCGCTCTTAAAGGTGTCCTCACTTATAGTAGCATTGAAGTAAGAAGGATCTATGGTGAGATCGAGGAGAGGATTAGAGAGATCTGCGGTGTTATTCTTAACAGCAACCTCTTTATCAAGAGCATCGTCAAGCTTGATAAGGAGGTCAGCCTCTGCAACCTTAGCGTTAGCAGCGGTGGTGTAGGTCTCCTCGTTGTTCTGGTTCTCTGCCTTGAAGTTTGCTATTGCGGTAGAAAGGTTGGACTTAAGAGTCGTATAAGTGCTCTGAGCAACAGCACCGGTAACGTCAAAGTAAGGATATGCAGCAGCGGGCTTGTTAGCGTCATCAGCAAATGCAGCAAGTGCATTGTCCATAGCCTCCTTAGCATCCTTGATTTTGCCAATATCAGACTTTGCTTTCGAAATCGTATCAGCATAGTTCTCAATAGCTATCTTAAGCGTACCATTTGCGGTGTTATCTTCTTTGTATCCGGCAGCAACGTGCTCATCATAGAGAGCCTCTGCTTCGGTAATCTCATTCTCTCTGGAGAGAGTAATTTTAGCGAGCTCTTTGAGAGCAGCATTGAGCTTTTCTGCTCTCTCCTGCATTGCAGCTATGAGGTTGTCAAGCTGCTTCTCGAGACCCTTAACGATATCATAGTAATCCTTGGTAGCGTCCTTAAGACCTTCGAGAGTGCAACCTGTCTGATAGTTACCGTCAACTACAAGACCGTATGCATCGCCTTCAGCCTTCTCGTACCAATCAATAACAGCCTTTATGTTGGTGTCATAGATGTCAAGAGCGGTACCGTTTATATACGTAGCGATTACTGCGCGCTCGTCAGCGCGGTCGTTCCAAGCGTTGAGAGCATCTACGGTAACTACCTTGTTATAGTAGTCAAGAAGAGCAAGTATATCGTTCAGCGCCTCAAAAGGCTTCTGAGCAAACTTGTCGCCAAGGAAGCCAAGCTCAAGACGAAGTCCGGTAGCTTCATACTTCGCTGCCCAAGCCTCTGCGAGAACCCAAGCGTCCTTAAGCTCCTGACCGCGGTTAAGATTTACATCAGCCTTTTCAAGCTTACCGTCTGCATCATAGGAGTATTCAAACTTAGCAACAGCGTCTATGAAGCCCTGCGCGTCGGTAACGTAAGGAGTAGCAGCCTCTACGAGAGCAGCCTTCTTAGCGTCAAGAGCGGTCTTGGTGTCCTTAATAAGAGCCTCAACTGCTGCGTAACGCTCTGCGTTATCACCCTCGAGAACTGCGGGCTTGTTAGCGGTAAGGAAGGTATTTATCCAGTTGTTGCAAGCGGTGTTCCAAGCGTCGATAGCGTCAACACATGCGTGTGTAAGATCTATGTCGCCGGTGTATGCCAATGCAATAGCATCGGTAGCAGCCTTAACAGCACCGGTGGTAGCATTGTCAAGAGCAGCAACTATACCCTCGTTCTTTACGAAGTTAGCAAGCTCACCTGCGGTGAGGTCAGCAACAGTGGTACCCTGTATGCCCAAACCGAAAGCATTGATCTGTGCCTTGGTCTCAGCAATTCTTTCAGCGTCGGTCTTACCGTCGCCGAACCAGTCGCTGTCGGAGTATACGGGGAATATTGCGCCAAGAGTGTTAACGTCCTTAAGAATCTCGATCCTCCAAAGTCCAAGAGCGTCCTCAAGAAGGTTAACGGTCTCAAGCTCGTTGTCCTCGTTGATAACGTAGTAGCTCTCAACAAGAGTTGCGTTAGCATCGTGTGCAGCCTTTACCTTGTCGTAAAGAGCCTGTGCCTTTACAGCAGACTTTTCAGCGGATGCCTTGTACTCAACGATACCGCCCTCACCGTAGTAAATAGTATCTACGGGGTTGGGGTACTTAGCAAGAGTATCTCTGAGAGTCTGGAAGATCTGGTCAGCCATAGAGGTATCCTCATCGGTACCGAAGGATCTGTAAAGAGAAACCTCAGCAAGTCTGAATGCCTTCTCTATCTCTGCCCAATCGTCTTCGTAAAGAGCCTCGTAGTCATCAATAGCGTCCTTGATGGTGTCTATCTCATAGAGATAAGCAACAATAACAGTGTTCCAGCTTACGTAGTCCTCAAGGCTGATCTTAGCGAGAGTAGCTGCCTCAATGTTAGCTACCATATCCTTAAGAGTCTTGATGTCAGCGTATACGGTCTCCTTATCAGCCTTGCCGGCGATAAGACCCGCAACGTCAACCTTGTGAGCCTTAAGAAGAGCGTCAACGTTTGCTGTGATAGTAGTCTTAGCTGTCTCAATAGCTGTGTTGAGAGCTGCGTCGCCGTCGGTAGCTACGGTCTCAGCTGCCTGAATAGCAGCGGTGAGCTGTGCAACCTTGTCGGAAAGCTCCTTTGCGTCAGCCTTGTTCTTGAGTGCGGCTTCGAGATCAGCGGTAGCGTCTACTACTGCCTTCTTAGCCTCTTCTGCGGTCGTGAGTGCTTCATTAGCCTTTCCGCAGCCTGTAAGCACCATAAGTGCAACAAGAAGCAGAGCAACTACGCTCAACGACACTTTAAAAAGTCGGGTCATGGTAATACCTCCAATAATATTTTTATGTTTTTTGTAATCAAAAAACTGTTTTCGGGCGTCGGCTCCGGGCACAAGCTTAGAGTCTATCCCACCTTACCTAACAATTCTATCACAAATAAATTCACTTGTCAAGGGAAATATTAAAAAATTTTTTTATTTTTGGCGTTTATTGAAAATTTTTTGTCAAGCCCTAAAAATTGCTTGTTTTTCCTTGATTTTCGCCTCTCTCCTTGACGATTTTTTTCATTTATGTTATAATCTAAAAAACAGAGGAGGCAGCCCCAAATGAACGTAAGACAGGCAACCAGATCCGACCTTGGCGATATTCTGCGCATCTATTCACGCGCCCGCGAATTTATGAAAAGCAATGCGAACCCCACCCAATGGGGCAGTGCTTATCCCCCCTCCGAGCTGGTGGAGCAGGATATTTCGGAGGGCGTTCTTTACGTAATTGAGGACGAATTTATCCGCGGAGTTTTCGCGTTTTTTCCCTTGGGTGACACTATATATAATAATATTGAAGGAAAATGGCTCAACGACCTGCCTCACGCAGCCATTCACCGTGTGGCTTCCTCGGGAGAGCGCAGGGGCGTTTTTTCAGTCGCCGTGGAATTTTGTCTGTCGGTGTCTAAAAATCTGAAAATCGACACGCACGCCGACAATCTACCGATGCAAAATGCCCTTTCCAAGCTGGGCTTCGTGCCCTGCGGAAGGATTTTTCTTGAGAACGGCGAGCCGAGAATCGCTTATCAGAGGTGGGACGTTGTTTGAGCTCGTTTATTGGAAGAGTTCGCCCTCTTTGAACGGCTTGCCGTTCAAAATTCACCCACTCCTGCGCTTATTGAACGATTAGGAATTTCGCTGACTGCGGTCAGCGACTTAGGGCTCTGCCCTAAGTACCCGTAAGCCTTTGAAAAGGCTTGACCTAAACTTTAAATATTTGGTCTGTGCGAACCCTTATAATAAACCCCTTTAAGAAGTTCTTTGCGCCACTTTCTTTCAAGAAAGTGGCAAAAATCGTTTATAATTCTAACTCCTTGACATTCCGCAGCACATCTGCTAAAATATATATAAAATCGTTATACCTAATGAAAGGTACAAAAAATGTCAGAAATTACAGAAATTGCCATTATTGGTGCAGGTCACGCGGGTATCGAGGCAGCTCTTGCCGCCGCACGGACAGGTGCCGATACGGTTCTTTTTACAATGTCGCTCGAATCTATCGCAAATATGCCATGCAATCCCTCTATCGGCGGAACGGGCAAGGGGCATCTGGTCTATGAGATAGACGCCCTCGGCGGGGAGATGGGCAGAGCCGCCGACCTTGTGACTCTCCAATCCCGAACCCTTAACTTAGGCAAGGGCGCGGCAGTCCACTCAAAGCGTATTCAGGCAGACCGAAAAGAATATCAGAATATAATGAAGCATACGCTGGAGACCACAAAAAATCTCCGCCTGATACAAGCCGAGATAGTAGATATCGGCATCGAGGACGGCAGAGTCTGCTCGGTCACAACAAAGCTGGGCGAGGTCTGGCAGTGCAAGGCAGCAGTTATATGCACGGGAACCTATCTGGATAGCCGCATTTTCGTCGGCGACGTCAACTATGAGAGCGGGCCCGACGGGTTTCTTGCCTCGAAGGGTCTTTCCGCTGCCATCGCTTCCTTGGGTGTCCGTCTTATGCGCTTCAAGACAGGAACTCCCGCAAGAGTAAAGGGCTCTACTATCGACCTTTCGCTTCTGGAGCGTCAGGACGGTGAGGAAAGCGCCATTCCCTATTCCTTCCGCACTGATGATACCTACCTCGACAATTGCCCCCAGCTCCCCTGCCATATAGTTTATACCAATGCCGAAACACACAAAATAATCAGAGAGAACATCTCCCGCTCGGCAATGTATTCGGGTCAGATCCACGGCACAGGACCTCGCTACTGTCCTTCTATTGAGGACAAGCTTACCCGTTTTGCCGATAAGGAGCGTCATCAGCTCTTCGTAGAGCCCGTAGGAGCTAACACCGAAGAGACCTATATTCAGGGCTTTTCCACCTCTCTCCCCGTTGACGTTCAGCGCAAAATGCTGGCTTCTCTCAAGGGCTTTGAAAAAGCGGAGATAATGCGCTACGCATACGCTATCGAATACGATTGTGTTGACCCAACCGAGCTTTACGCCAGTCTTGAATTCAAGAAAATAAGCGGACTTTACGGCGCGGGACAGTTCAACGGCACCTCGGGATACGAGGAAGCAGCCGCCCAGGGACTCATAGCGGGTCTTAACGCTTCGCTGAAGCTTCAGGGCAAGGAGCCTCTTATACTCTCTCGGAGCGAAAGCTATATTGGAACACTCATTGACGACCTTGTAACCAAAGGAACCAACGAGCCTTACCGAATGATGACATCCCGCTCAGAATACCGTCTGCTCCTCCGTCAGGATAACGCGGACGCAAGACTTACCGAAAAAGGATATCGCGCGGGGCTTGTAAGCGAGGAGCAATACGCGGCGTTTCTTGAAAAGCAAAGGCTGGTGCGCGCGGAGATCGAACGCCTTAACAGCACCTATATCTCTCCTCTTGCCATCAATCCCTTTCTCGAAAAATTGGATCTGCCCCCCGTAAACAGCGGTTTTTCCTTGGGCGATCTGCTGCGCAGACCCGAAATAACCTATGAAATGCTATCCTCCCTCGACAAAAAACGCCCCCATCTGCCGCCAAGAGTATTGATGACCGTGGAGGTTACGGTAAAATATGAGGGATATATCAAGCGTCAAATTGCGGAGGTTGAGCGCCACGCAAGGCTCGAATCAAAAGCTTTATCGGGAGATATAGACTATCTGTCAATAAAGGGACTGCGCATCGAGGCGGCGCAAAAGCTTGCCGCTGTCAAGCCCCTCACGGTAGGTCAGGCATCAAGAATAAGCGGAGTCAACCCTGCAGACATATCAGTTCTTCTGATCTATCTCGGACTTAAATAACGTTTCACGTGAAACATACAAAGGAGAAAGCCTTGGAATATCAAGAATTTAAGCAAAAATGCATAGATATTTTCGCCCTCAATAATTTCTCAGCCCCCATCGATGAGCAACTAAAAAAGCTTTTCACTTTAACCGAGCATATGCTGGAGGTTAACAAAAGTTTAAATCTTACCGCGATAACCGACCTCGACGGCGTTATATTAAAGCATTATGCCGACAGTATTACGGTATCGAAATATATACCCGAAAACGCAAAGATCATAGACATAGGCTGTGGCGCGGGATTTCCCAGTCTTCCGTTAGCTATATTTCGTCCCGACCTGAGTATAACCGCGCTTGACGGAACAGCAAAGCGCATAGAATACGTAAAAGGCACAGCCAAGCTATTGGGGTTAAATAAGCTTACCGCCATCGCAGGTCGCGCCGAGGAATACGCAAACAAATCAGATTTCAGAGAAAGCTTTGACGTCGCAACCGCCCGCGCGGTTGCCGCACTTCCAATCTTAGCTGAGCTTTGTCTGCCGTTTGTAAAAAAAGGCGGCTCATTCGTAGCCATGAAAGCCGCGCAAGGAGAAAACGAAGCAAGCGCCTCAACAAACGCCATAAAGCTTTGTGGCGGCGCACCCGCAGTCATTTCTCAATTAGAGCTTACAGCAAATAACGAAGATTTTGAAAAACGCGTAATCATTGTGTCCCAAAAGCTTATCGCAACACCTGCAAAATACCCAAGACATTATTCGCAAATATCAAAAAAGCCTTTATAAATTGAAGCCGTCGTTTTTCGACGGCTTTTTGCTTTTGCTGTCTATGTTTCACGTGAAACATAAGAAAAAATATGTAAATTTACAGAAAATCGCCTGAATATCTATTGCAATTAAAAATTAAATATGTTATAATAAAAAGGAATATAACCGTCGGTGCCAAAAGCACCGTGATATCACAAAGAAAGGACTAAATATATGGGAAAAATAATATCTTTTGCCAACCAGAAGGGCGGCGTAGGAAAGACCACTTCTTGCGTAAACACTGCCGCTTCTCTTGGTATTTTGGGATATAAGGTGCTTATTATAGACCTTGACCCTCAGGGCAACACCACCAGCGGGGTGGGTATTTCAAAGAAAGGGCTCAAGGCGACCACTAAGGAGTTGCTTACAGGTGAGCTTCCCGCAAAGGAAATAATCAAGGAAACACCTTATGAAAATCTTTGGGTGATCCCCACAAACACAGCTCTCGCAGGCGCGGAATTCGATCTTTTCGACTTTGACGAGAGCGAATTCAGAATCAAGAAGGCTCTCGACGAGATAAAGCAGGATTTTGATTACGTGCTTATCGACTGTCCTCCCTCATTGGGAATGCTCACAGTAAACGCGTTTGCCGCAAGCGATGGAGTAATCGTTCCTATGCAGTGCGAATTCTACGCGCTCGAGGGACTTTCTCAGCTGATGATAACTATAAACAGAATCAAGCGCATGTATAATCCCGACCTTGCTATTACGGGAATTCTTATAACTATGTACAACGGAAGACTGCTTCTTTCTATGCAGGTCATCTCCGAGCTTAACCAGCATTACTCGGACAAGCTTTTCGAAACCAAGATTTCAAGAAACGTAAAGCTTACAGAGGCTCCCGGCTTCGGTAAGCCAGCATACTATCACGACAAGAACTCCAAGGGCGCAAAGGAATACATAGAGGTCGCCAAGGAGCTTATAACCAGAATCTGAGTATCGGGAGGGAATTATGGCAACTAAGAAACCGTCAGGTCTCGGAAGAGGTCTTGGCGAGCTCCTTGATGACAACACCCCCGACCTTCGCAGCGGGCGCGGCAACGTTACCGTCCGCAAGGAGGGCGAGAGCATCAGGATAACTCCCGCAGGCTCTGCCGAGGTAAAGACTAAGGCTCTTTTTGAGACTAAGCACAAAAACAGAAGCGTAAAGTCCAATTTCAAAAAGTAATCCCGCATATTTATGAACAAATTATGAACATATAAGAGGAGAATGAAAATGGCTACTAAAAAGGCAGGGGGCCTCGGGCGAGGCTTTTACGATATTTTCAACGACAACATGGTGGAGAGCAAGAAGGGCTCGGGAGAGATGCTCCGCATCTCAGACATAGAGCCGCGCCGCGACCAGCCGAGAAAGACCTTTGAGCGCGAGGCGCTTGAGGTTCTGGCTGACTCCATCGCGACCTACGGAGTGCTTCAGCCCATTATAGTACGGGAGAGCATCCAGGCAGAAGGAACCTACGAGATAATCGCAGGCGAGCGCCGCTGGAGAGCGGCAAAAATGGCGGGACTTTCCGAGATACCCGCGGTAATATTTGACGGCGACGAGCTTAAAGCCGCTCAGGTAGCCCTTATCGAGAACATTCAGCGTGAGGACCTCAACCCCGTGGAAGAGGCTATGGGTTACGGCGCGCTTATAGACCGCTTTGGTCTGACACAGGACCAGGT
>CAJGCD010000061.1 GCA_904501715.1 uncultured Clostridia bacterium | reverse complement strand
GTTAAAGATCTCCTTCTTCTCGACGTAACACCTCTTTCTTTGGGTATCGAAACTCTTGGCGGTGTATTCAATAAGATCATCGAAAGAAATACAACAATACCTGTAAAGAAGAGCCAGGTTTATTCGACCGCAGCAGACGGCCAGACCTCTGTTGAGATTCACGTTCTTCAGGGTGAACGTGAGATGGCTGCTTATAATACAACACTCGGAAGATTTAATCTTGACGGTATTCCTGCAGCTCCCAGAGGAATTCCGCAGATCGAGGTAACATTCGATATCGACGCAAACGGTATCGTAAACGTTACCGCAAAGGATCTCGGAACGGGCAAGGAACAGCATATCACTATTACTTCTTCTACAAATATGTCTCAGGCAGATATCGATAAGGCTATCAAGGATGCCGAGAGATTTGCCGAGGAGGATAAGAAGCAGAAGGATGCCGTTGATACCAAGAACAAAGCAGAGTCGCTGGTATTCCAGTCCGAAAAGACACTGGGCGAGGTAGGTGACAAGGTAGCAGACGCGGATAAGGAACCCGTAAAGAATGCTATTGAGGAGCTTAAGACAGCTATCTCGGGCGGAAATATAGATGATATCAAGGCAAAGACCGAGGCTCTTGAAAAGGCTTTCTATGCTCTTTCCGAGAAGCTCTACGCTCAGCAGGGAGGCGCTCAGGGCTTTGACCCCAATGCAAGCGCAGGTCAGGACGGCGCTAACGGCGGAGACGGAACCTACTATAACGCCGATTACGAGGATAAGACCAACGGTTGATCCAACTGAAAAAAGCGTGCCGATAAAATATCGGCACGCTTAAAGTTGTTTTATAAATACAGAGGAAAATATGGCAGACAAACGAGATTATTATGAGGTGCTGGGACTCTCAAAGGGTGCGAGCGAGACGGAGATAAAAAAGGCTTACCGCTCTATGGCGAAAAAATATCACCCCGATATGAATCCCGGTGACAGCGAGGCGGAGGCTAAGTTCAAGGAAGTCAACGAAGCATACGCGGTGCTTTCCGATGCGGATAAGAAGGCGCAGTACGACCAATTCGGTCACGCGGCGTTTGACCAGACCGCGGGTGGCGGCTATGGCGGTGGCTTCGGCGGCTTTGGCGATTTCGGCGATATCGGAGATATCTTCGGAAGCTTCTTTGGCGGCGGCTTTGGAGGCTCGTCAAGACAAAACAGAAACGCTCCTATGAGAGGTGAGGACGTTGGCGCAAGAGTTACTATCACCTTTGAAGAGGCGGCGTTTGGAGTAAAAAAGGATATTTCCTTCAGCCGTGTACAGAAGTGCTCGGACTGTGAAGGCTCCGGAGCGGCAAAGGGAAGCTCTGTGGATACCTGTATGGCGTGTCACGGAACGGGACAGAGGACCGTAACTCAGAGGATTGCGGGTATGGCTTTTCAGTCCACGACCACCTGTGACGCTTGCCGCGGACGCGGAAAGATAGTAAAGGAGCCTTGTTCTAACTGTCGCGGAACGGGATATGTAAAGATAAATAAAAAGCTTTCTGTAAATATTCCCGCGGGAATAAACGATGGAGAGCGCATAGCGCTTCGCGGTCAGGGATGCGACGGAAGAAACGGCGGACCTGCGGGGGATCTGGTCATTACGGTCAGTGTCAAGAGACACAATTTCTTTATGCGCGAGCAGGGAGGATATAATATCTACTGTGATATACCCATAACCGTAGCCGAGGCTACGCTGGGCGCTGAGATAGAGATACCCACTCTGGAGGGAACGCAAAAATTCACTATACCCGAGGGAACTCAGTCGGGAACATCCTTTACACTGCGTCAAAAGGGTATTCCTTACGTAAACAACGCTAACAGACGGGGTGACCTTATATTTACGGCTGTGGTAGAGATACCCAAGGGGCTCAATGATAAGCAAAAGGAGCATATGCGTGCCTTTGCCGAGAGCTGTAAGGAAAGCAATTATGCCAAGAAGCACGGCTTCTTTAAGAGAATTTTCGACAAAAAATAATCGGTAGGAGAGCAAAATGGACAAGGACTACACCTGCGAGGATTGGGGAACAGAGAGCGAATGGACACAGATAAAGGTTACAGTTCCGCTCGGGAGCCTTGATGATACTGTGGCGGTAATGAATATGGTATCCAACTATCTTCAAATAGAGGATTACAGCGATATCGACCTTAAGACCTGCTACGGTGACCTTATAGACGAGGCAATACTTAACGCCGATAAAACCATTGCGTCGGTGTCGGTATATCTTTCTATGGACGGAGGTATTGCCGATACACTTTCATTTCTCCGTGAGCGCTTCGCACAGCTGAGTATAGACGCGAGGATAACAGTCAGCGGGGTAAACGAGGAGGACTGGGCAAATTCCTGGAAGGCATACTATAAGCCCATAAAAATAGGAGAGCGAATAGTCATCGTTCCCGCGTGGGAAAAGTACGAAGCGCAGGAGGGTGAGCTCATAGTTCGAATGGATCCGGGAATGGCATTTGGTACGGGAACTCACGAAACCACAAGATTGGTTATAAAATTGCTTGAAAAGTACATAAAAAGAGGTATGAGAGTCGCTGACGTTGGATGCGGAAGCGGAATTCTCGCTATATGTGCTTCAAAGCTTGGTGCTAAGGAGTGCAAAGCTTACGATATAGACCCTGTTGCCGTAAAGGTAGCTAACGAGAATATCAAGGATAGCGGACTTACTAATGTTACCTGCGCTGTGTCCGACCTTCTAAAACAGGTGGACAAAAGCGGAGGGGCTTACGATGTTATCTGCGCCAATATCGTTGCCGATATCATAATAAGAATGATGCCCGACGTAGGAGAGCTTATGGACGAAAATTCCGTAGTTCTTGCTTCGGGAATAATAGTTGAGCGAAGCGAGGACGTAATAAACGGTTTCCACGAGCACGGCTTTAAGGTAGTAGAGCGTATCGACGAGAACGGATGGTGCGCCCTTGCTGTTAAAAAAGCGTAAAAAGTAAACGGAGGGTAGAGATATTCTCCGTTTTTTTTATATAAAAATCTTGCTTTTTAATTAAAAAAATAGTATAATGATTTCAGCGTGAGCTAAATAAATAAAAAGAGGTAAAAAATCATGAAACGTTCTGAAATAAATAAGGCTTTGCACGAGCTTGAGGATATGTGCGTCAAATATCGTTTTGCTCTTCCTCCTTTTTGCCACTTTACCCCTGAGGAGTGGAAGAATATCGGTCATGAATACGATGAGGTGAGAGATTGTATGCTGGGTTGGGATATTACCGACTTTGGTATGGGAGATTTTGATAAAATTGGATTTTCGCTCATTACCATAAGAAACGGAAACCGCGCTATGTCAGATAAGTACCCCAAGGTATATGCCGAAAAGCTGCTCTACCTTAAGGAGGGTCAGTGTGCCGCTAACCATTTCCACTGGTATAAGACCGAGGATATTATCAATCGCGGCGGCGGAAATGTTCTTATTCGTGTTTATAATAGTCTTCCTAATGAGGAGATAGACTACGAGAGCGACGTTACCGTACATACCGACGGACGCACGTATATCGTTCCCGCAGGCACACAGATACGCCTCACCCCCGGCGAGAGCATACATATCCAGCAGTTTATGTATCACGATTTTGCTGTTGAGGAGGGCTCCGGTCCCGTACTGCTTGGCGAGGTCAGCCAGTGCAATGACGATAATACCGATAACCGCTTCAATCCTCCCGTAGGAAGATTTCCTATCATCGAGGAGGACGAGGCTCCTTACCGTTTGCTTTGTAACGAGTATCCCAAGGCTTAGGCGATAAGAGAAAGGTCCGACAGAACTTTGCAATTCTGTCGGACTTTTGTTAATTTGTTCAATTATTAAGTAAATACTTGAAAAGCTTTGTGATGTATGATATAATATATTGTATAATATTGAAGGGGGACAAGAATAATGCCAGGATTTTTAAACGATAATTTTCTTTTAAGTACAGAAATTGCAAGGAAGCTTTATTTTGACCACGCAAAGGATATGCCTATAATAGACTATCATTGCCACGTACCTCCCAAGCAGATATATGAAAATACACACTTTTCAAATATAACCGAGGTGTGGCTTGCGGGCGACCATTATAAGTGGAGACTTATGCGTTCCAACGGAGTGGACGAGTACTATATAACAGGTGGCGCGTCTGATTATGAAAAGTTTTTGAAGTTCGCGCAAACCCTGCCCAAGGCAATAGGAAATCCTATGTACCATTGGTGTCACCTTGAGCTTAAGAATTACTTTGGATACGAGGGAGTTCTTAACGAAAAGACAGCCGATGAGGTGTGGAAGCTTTGCGAGGAAAGACTTAAGAAGGGCGACCTTGGGGTAAGAGATATAATCAAGCAGAGCAACGTTAAGTTTATCGGTACTACCGACGACCCCGTAGATACGCTTGAATATCATAAGCTTATTGCCGAGGATAACAGTATAGATACAATAGTAGCGCCCTCATTCCGCCCCGATAAGGCTATAAATATCGACAAGAAGGGCTGGAAGGAATATATCAAGACCCTTTCTGAGGTAGCCCATGTAGATATCAATAGCGTAGAAGCTCTTAAGGAGGCGCTGGCAAAGAGAGTGGATCACTTTGATGCTCACGGATGCAAGGCAAGCGACCACGGACTTGATAAGATAGTCTATAAGACAGCTGAGGATATAGACCTTGACGCGGTAATGCGTAAGGTGCTTGACGGCGGTGTGGCAAACGATGAAGAGACAGAGGCTTTCAAGACCGAGCTTCTTATCTTCTGCGCTACCGAGTACAAAAATCACGGCTGGGTAATGCAGCTGCACTATAACTGCATAAGAAACCCCAACTCGGTAATGTTCCGGGAGCTTGGACCCGACACGGGATATGATGTCATAGGACCCAGCAACGACTGCCTCAAGTTTACGCTTCTTATGGACAGGCTCAACAGAGACGGCGTGCTTCCCAAGACTATAATATATAGCCTTGACCCCACCGATAATCAGTTTATAGATACACTTCTCGGTGCGTTCCAAGGAACAGAGGTTCCCGGTAAGATACAGCACGGAAGCGCTTGGTGGTTCAACGATAATAAGCAGGGAATGAGAGACCAGCTTATAAGTCTTGCAAATCTTTCCTTGCTTGGAAACTTCGTTGGAATGCTTACCGATTCCCGTAGCTTCCTGAGCTACACCAGACACGAATATTTCCGTAGGATACTCTGCCAGCTTATAGGCGAGTGGGTTGATAACGGAGAATATCCCGACGACGAGGAAACTCTCGGTCAGATAGTTAAGGACATTTGCTTCAATAACGCAGAGAGATATTTTAACATTTAAAAATCAGGAGGAAAAACCATGAAAATGTGCTTTAGATGGTACGGAGAGGGGAATGATAAAATAAAGCTTTCCGACATCAAGCAGATACCGGGCGTTGACGGTATCGTATGGGCATTGCATCACAAAATGCCGGGAGAGATATGGGAGATTGACGAGATAGCCGAGGTCAAGCGTCAGCTTGACGAATACGGCTTCAATATGGACGTTGTGGAATCGGTAAACGTTCACGACGATATCAAGATAGGCTTGCCCACCAGAGACAAATATATTGAGAACTATAAGCAGTGCATACGTAACCTTTCTAAATTTGGCGTAAAGGTAATATGCTACAACTTTATGCCAATATTTGACTGGACTCGCAGTAATCTGTTCCATCCCGTAGGAGACGGCTCTACGGCACTCTTCTATGAGAAGAATATGATACAGGATGACTACAACGCTATGGCGAAGTATATTCTGGACTTCACCGAGAAGTACAATATGTCCTTCCCGGGCTGGGAGCCCGAGCGCATGGCGAAGCTTGACGAGCTCTTCAAGGCGTATGAGGGTGTAGACCACGAAAAGCTTTGGGAAAATCTCAAGTATTTCCTTGAGGCAATCATGCCTACCTGCCGCGAGTGCGATATCAAAATGGCTATACACATGGACGATCCGCCTTGGGATATTTTCGGTCTGCCCAGATTGCTTATAAACGAGGAGAATATAGACCGCTTCCTTAAGATGGTGGACGACGAGTATAACTGTCTGACTCTTTGCTCGGGCAGCCTTAATGCGGATCCCAACAACAACGTCGCGGATATAGTGCGTAAGCACTGCGACAGGATAGCCTTTGCGCATATAAGAAACGTAAAGCACTTTGAGAACGGAGATTTCTCGGAGGCGAGCCACCGCGACTGCGACGGAGATACGGGTATACTTGATATACTCAAGGCATATCATGACTGCGGATATAAGGGATATATACGCCCCGACCACGGCAGACATCTCTGGAGTGAGGGACCCGGTAACGTACGTCCCGGATACGGTCTTTACGACAGAGCCCTTGGCATTATGTATATGCTGGGTGTTTGGGATATGCTTGAAAAGCTTGAAAATAAATAATTTTGGAGGTATGCTATGATACAGCTTCCCTTAAATGTGGATTATAAAGGAAAGGTAGTAGTCGTTACGGGAGCGGGCGGACTTATCTGCGGTGCTATGGCACGCGCGTTTGCTCAGTCGGGCGCTAAGGTAGCGGCACTTGACCTCAACGAAGAAGCGGTCAAAAAGCTTGCCGAGGAGCTTCGCGCGGAAGGATTTGTATGCGAGGGCTATAAAGCAAACGTGCTTGACGCACAGGCGCTTGAAGAGGTACACAAGGCAGTGGTCAAGGACCTCGGCGAATGTGATATACTTGTAAACGGAGCGGGCGGTAATAACCCCAGAGCAACTACCGATAACGAATATCAGCACGAGGCAAAGGAGGGAGGAAAGTCCTTCTTCGACCTTGATGCATCGGGTGTAGACTTCGTATTTAAACTGAATTTTCAGGGAACTCTCATTCCCACACAGGTCTTCGCAAAGGATATGGTAGCTAAGAAGGCGGGAAATATACTCAATATTTCTTCCATGAATGCTTACACTCCCTTGACCAAGATACCCGCGTATTCGGCGGCAAAGGCGGGAATATCCAACTTTACTCAGTGGTTGGCTACGCACTTTGCGGGAACGGGCATCAGATGCAACGCAATAGCTCCCGGATTTTTGGTTTCGGCACAGAACTATAAGCTTCTGTTTAACGATGACGGAACGCCTACCGCAAGAAGCGCTAAGATACTCAAGGGAACGCCTATGGATAGATTCGTTGACGCCTCCGAGCTTCTCGGAGCAACGCTCTTCCTGTGCGATGACCGTTCCGCGTCGGCTATCACGGGCGTGGTGCTGCCCATAGACTGTGGATTTGCCGCATATTCAGGTGTATAAATTTAGGAGGAAAGAAAAATGGAAAAATTTATTCCCGTAGTTGTAATAAAGGAGCTTGGCGAGACAGATAAGATACTCACCGCTCTTAAAAATAACGGCATAAACTGTGCCGAAATAACCTTCCGTACCGCTTGCGCCGCTGAGGCTATCGAGTACGCCGCTAAAAACTATCCCGATATGGAGATAGGCGCAGGCACTGTCATTAATGCTGAGCAGTGCGAGGCTGCTCTCAAGGCAGGCGCGACCTTTATCGTTTCACCGGGACTTTCTCCCGCTGTTGCAAAAATATGCAACGAGAGAGGTATTCCTTATTATCCCGGTTGCGTAACTCCTACCGAGATAATGGCGGCTCTTGAGCTGGGTATTACTACCGTTAAGTTCTTTCCCGCTAACGTTTACGGCGGACTTAAGGCACTCAAGGCACTTTCCGCTCCTTTCCCGCAGGTCAAGTTCATTCCTACTGGTGGAGTTGACAGAAGCAATATAGACGAATTTTTGGCATTTGACAAGATAGCCGCTATCGGCGGAAGCTTCTTTGTCAAGGAATCCTTGGATAAGATGGAGGGAAAATAATATGGCTAAGATAGTTACATTCGGAGAGCTGATGCTCAGACTTGCACCCAACGGTTATTACCGCTTTTTCCAGAATGACCAGATGCAGGCTACCTTCGGTGGCGGAGAGGCAAACGTTGCCGTATCTCTTGCTAACTACGGTATGGACAGCGTATACGTTACTAAGCTTCCTAAGCACGCCATCGGTCAGGCGGCAATTGACTCGCTTCGCTACTTCGGCGTTGATACCTCTAAAATAGTAAGAGGCGGCGACAGAGTAGGTATTTATTTTCTTGAAAAAGGAGCCTCCCAGAGAGGTAGTGTTTGCATATACGACCGAGCTCATTCCGCAATAGCAGAAGCAAAGCCCGAAGATTTTGACTGGGACAGCATTTTTGACGGTGCGGATTGGTTCCACTTTACGGGGATTACCCCCGCGCTTGGCGGAAACATGGTGGAAATTTGCCTTGAAGCTTGTAAAGCAGCAAAGGCAAAAGGAGTTAAGATATCCTGCGACCTTAATTACCGTGGCAAGCTGTGGACAAGAGCCGAGGCAAGAGAGGCAATGACCGCGCTTTGCGAGTACGTTGACGTATGTATCTCTAACGAGGAGGACGCGAAGGACGTATTTGGTATCGAGGCAGACAATACCGACATTTACGGCGGTAAGCTCAACCATGAGGGCTATAAGTCGGTAGCAAAGCAGCTTGCTGACAAGTTTGGCTTTGAAAAGGTAGCGATTACGCTCCGTTCTTCCATCTCCGCAAGTGATAACGACTGGGCAGGTATGCTTTACGACGGTGAGAACTACTGCTTCTCCAAGTCATATCATCTGCATATAGTTGACCGTGTAGGCGGCGGTGACTCCTTTGGCGGCGGACTTATCTATGCGCTTCTCAGCGGCAAGGATACACAGCAGGCAATCGAGTTTGCTGTAGCCGCTTCGGCACTCAAGCACAGTGTAGAAGGCGACTATAACAGAGTAAGCGTTTCCGAGGTCGAGAAGCTGGCGGGCGGCGACGGCTCGGGTAGAGTTCAGAGATAAAAAGATAATAAAAAATCCTATGACCTCGGTCATAGGATTTTTCTTTATTTGTGATAAAGCTTTTTAGTAGCATATACGGGCTCAAAGGTAACGTTGAGACCCAGCTTTTTATATACGTTGCTGTCAACACTTGAAACGATAACGCTTATATGAGCCTGACAGTCCTTTAGCTTAGGCAATTGCTCCATAGCCTTTGCCGCCACAGGGCAGGTGGTAGCCGATATGGCAAGGGCAATGAGTATTTCATCCGCGTGAAGTCTTGGGTTGTGATTGCCGAGATTTTCGATTTTAAGCTTTTGAATAGGCTCGATTACCGAAACGGGAAGTAATAAATACTCGTCGTCAATGTCCCCAAGCTTTTTGAGAGCGTTGAGAAGAGCAGAAGCGGAAGCGCCCATCAGC
>CAJGCD010000060.1 GCA_904501715.1 uncultured Clostridia bacterium | reverse complement strand
GTCAAAGTCGTCACCGCCAAGACGGTTGTTACCCGCGGTTGCGAGAACCTCGAATACTCCGTCGGATATTTCAAGGAGAGATACGTCGAAGGTACCGCCGCCAAGGTCAAATACCATTATCTTCTGGTCGTTTTCCTTATCAATTCCATAAGCGAGAGCGGCTGCCGTAGGCTCGTTGATTATACGAAGAACCTCAAGACCTGCAATCTTTCCCGCGTCCTTGGTCGCCTGTCTTTGCGCGTCGGAGAAATATGCGGGAACGGTAATAACAGCCTGCGATACGCTTGTTCCAAGATATGCCTCAGCGTCAGCCTTAAGCTTCTGGAGTATCATCGCGGATATCTCCTGAGGAGTGTATGCCTTGCCGTCAATAGTCGTCTTGAAGGACGTACCCATTTCACGCTTTATACTGATAACCGTTCTGTCGGGGTTTGTAATAGCCTGACGCTTAGCCACCTGACCTACCATTCTCTCGCCTGTCTTGGAGAACGCAAGCACGGAAGGAGTAGTTCTCGCTCCTTCGGGGTTGGGGATAACGATGGGCTCTCCGCCCTCAAATACTGCTACACAAGAGTTTGTTGTACCTAAATCTATGCCTATAATTTTTCCCATAATAAATTTCCTCCTTGGGTTTATTTTTATTTTTTAGTTTGCTACCTTTACCATGGAATAGCGAAGGACTTTATCTCCTTTCGCATACCCCTTCATAAATACCTCGACCACCTGATTTTCACCTACGGTCTCGTAATCAACGTGCATTACCGCATTGTGAAGATTGGGATCAAATTCTTTTCCGAGAGCTTCTATTTCGTAAACTCCCATCTTGTTCATTGTTTCTATAAAGCTTTTGAGTGTAAGCTCAAGTCCCTTTGCCATAGGAGATTCGGCATCCTCGGGGCTGAATTGCGCGGCACGCTCAAGGTTATCGAGTATCGGCAATATCTGCGTCAGCGCGTCGCAATACGCGTCGGCAAACACGCCCTCCCTTTCCTTGGCGCTTCTTTTGCGGAAGTTATCATATTCCGCGTAAAGTCTCATGTATTTATCCTTCTCCTCGGCAAGCTCGGCGTTAAGCTTTTCTATTTCTGCCTCTGCCTTCTTTATTTTTTTCTTGTCTTTTGAAGAACATTTTTCATCCGCTTCTTTTACTGTCTCGTTTTCTTCAGCTTCGGTGCTTTCCACTTCTGCTTCATTAACTACCTGCTCGGCAGTGCTCTCGCACTCCTCGGTGCATGGGTTCTTGTTTTCTTCCATATCTATCGGTCATCCTCCTCCTTTTTATTTCCGTCGCCCAAGCGGCGATCCTCGTCTATCATCCAAGCGATGCTTCCGCCGATGTCTCCAAGGGCTTCAAGCACCTGCTTGTAATTCATTCGTCTCGGTCCGAGCACACCAACATATCCGACAGTTCTGCCGTCCTTCTTGATAGGCTTGAACACAAGCGAAGAATTGTTCATTACCTTTACCGAGCTTTCGGAGCCGATAAGCACGTTGATATCGTCGCTTTGTGTCGCCGACACCAGATCGAGTATCTCCTCCTGACTCTCAAGTGTGCCGAGAAGCTCACCGAGCTGGTCGGTATCCGCATACTCGGGATATTTCAGCAGATGGTTGAGTCCCGAAAGCTTCATCTCTCCGCCGTCTATCTCGTTCATTACCTCGTACACGCATTTCACCGCGGGATTTACAAGGAACGCGCCCTCCCGCATCTCGCTCTCTATCCTCATTATTATGGGGAGAGTTATCATATCCGCTCCCAATCCACAAAGCTCGGAATTGAATATCTCTGCCAGAGTTTTCAGCGCGCCGTCGGGAATAGGCTGAAGCGTCTTTACCTTTTTAGTTTTGACAGCTCCGCCCGAGGTTATCATTACCATGGCAAAATTATTTTCATCCATGGGAATGACCTCAAACTTAGTCATAGTCACCGAGTTTGAACGGGGCTTTATAGCTATTCCCGTATAATTGGTCATAGTCGAAGCCAGCCTTGAGGCAGTATCCAATATCTGGTCGAGCTCATCCATTTTTGCTCTGAGCAACTGATTTATCTGCACTACCTCGCGCGTGGTCTTTGCGTAATGCTCCACAAGGGCATCAACGTAAAATCTATATCCCGCTTCACTTGGCACTCTTCCCGCCGAAGTGTGAGGCTGTACCAGATATCCCATCTGCTCCAGCTCTGCCATTTCGTTTCTTATGGTAGCCGAGGAGCAGGCGAGAAGATTGTTCTGCATTATATACTTTGAACCCACAGGTTCTCCGCCCTCTATATGCGCTTCCACTATCGCCTTTAATATAAGCTTTTTTCTTTCGCTCAGCTCGTGGTTACTCACTCGTGTTCCTCTCTTCCTGTTTTTTGCGTTTTAGCACTCTTTTGCGCCAAGTGCTAAATCACTGTATAAAATTTACCACTTTTCTTGTTTTTTGTCAAGGGCTTTTTCAAAGTTTTTTGTTAATTATTTATGAACAGTGCTAATTTTTTGCCCGTTTTGCCTGCTTTTTTATGTTTTAATCAAAAAAGAGTGCCGAATCTTGTCAAAAAACAAAAAATCGGCACTCTTTTGAGGAGTTTGCTATATAAATTTATCTCACTCTTCTGTAATTTACGGCGCTGACGCTGCCGTCCTTTACTGTAAATTCAAGCTCAAGGTCGCTCTTTTTATAAAGAAGCTTACCGTTATCATCCGAGGTGGGCTTACCGTAGGCGTCACGAACGTCCTGTTCACTTGAACCGATAGATATTCCCTTGGGCGTGGACACTGTATCGTAGATAAGGGATATCTTATGGATGACCTCGCCGTCCTCTTCCTTAAGGGTATTGACGGCAATATCTCCATAGGTATATTTCATCTGGACGCCTATTCCTCCGCAGTCACCGAGATTATCCTCGTACTTAGGAGTTCCAAGCTTTTGAAGTACGCTGTCAGCCTTCTTATCCAGCTCTATCTTAACACCGTTATATACAACGTAAAATATGCTTTCATTCTTATTCTGCTCGTTATTCTCCGTATCGTTGCAGGAAGAAAGCACCGTCAACGCAGTAAAGCAGCAAGCTACGGCAAGGATAACACATATAAGCCTTCTGAAATTTTTCATTTACTATTCCCTTCCATTTCCTTCTTCTTATTTTGATATTCGTTAAGATATCCGTTCCAGAGCTTTGCTATACTGCCCTCATTCTTGTGGGAAGTCAATCCATGCTCATTTGCAAGTATCTGTCCGAAATATCTGCTGAACTTTTCCGCTCCGTACACGTTCAGATGAAGTCCTCCGTCATAAGTATCGGTTTGCCAATCAATGCCCATTTCCTCTGCCTTGGGAATAAAATTGTAATACGCAACGTCATTTTTATCAGCGTAATCGGCTATCTGCTCCTCCCATTCGTCATACCACCAATATCCTCTTGAATTGGTAGGGGCTTTAACCAGTATCAGCTTGCTTCCGTTTTTCTCGCAAAGAATTCTTATCTTCTCCAGATATTCCATTGCCCGCTCGGGAAGCAGCTCATCGGGAGCGTCGGTTATAGGGTCGCTCTCCTTCATTGGAACAACTCCCGTCTTTATGAGATAACCGTTATCGGTCATTGCCTCGGGGGACTTGAACCAATATTGGATATCCTCGCTCTCGAGCTCGGTTATTCGGGAATGATATCTCAAAAGAGGAAACACGTAATCCAGAAAGCTCTCATCCTCGGTCATTGAGGCGATTATGCCTGCCGCCTTAACATCAGACCACTTCATAGTATCAAAGGTCATTCTGTTGTAAGCCTCGCTTTGTGGCTCTCCGTATTTCAGCGCATAAACGTTAAATACCACAGCCTTGGGCTTTTCATATCTGAAGGTCTCCTTCAGCAGATAATACGAGTGCCACGCCAGCTGTTGCGCGCTTCCTCTTATATATGAGGTAATACCGTACTCCTGCCAGAGCACCGAGGGCACAAAGCTTTCGTACACCTCGCAGTCACCCACGAATATAACGTCGTGTCCTCCCTTATGGGCGTAATACTCACCTGTCAGCAAGCCCTCGGGGTTGGTAACGTACTTAGGAATGACAAGCGCTTGAAGAACGCCGAATATCACCGCAAGTACTACTACGGCGGCTATGCCGATCAATATTTTTTTCTTCATTTAGTACCTTTATCTTTATCAGAATTGTGTATAGATAAACTGAGAAGCATCGTATCCGATACCGTACGCTCCGAATATCAATATCAAAAGCAGCATTGCGCCCGAAAGTGTCCACGAAAGCGCGGTCTTTCCGTAGAGCCACTCGCGCAGGTCCTTCTTCTCGGACAGCTTTGCCACCACCGCAACTATTATTACGGCAACGGCTATGATAACGTAGTCCTTTATATCCAAGCCAAGCTCAAATATCTCTCCGCCAAGCATCCTTCCCCAATTGAAGGTGGTAAGCATACTTCCCCACATCCTGAAGGTAAGACCTACGTTGGCATAGCAATCCAACGAGCGTATCAGTCCCATCAAAAGGAAGGTTCTGGTTGCCGCGAAGCAATGATATCCGTAGGATGCCGTAAGCCTTGGAAATTTTTCTCTGAATCTGCGGTAAAGCGGCTCAAGCTCCTGAGATACGAGTATCACAAGGCAGTTGAGCATACCCCAGACTATAAAGTTCCACGCCGCTCCGTGCCAAAGTCCCGTAAGAAACCACGTTACTGCCGTGGCGAGATATACGGGTACCCGTTTGCCTATTACGTTTCCAAGACGCTTTCGGCAGCTCTTGGAAAGCTTCATCATAGGCTTTGTCACCGACAGCGGATAGAATATATAATCGGTAAACCACGAGCCCATAGTGATATGCCAGCGGTTCCAATATTCCTTGGTAGAGCTTGAGGAGAACGGGTGCTTGAAGTTCTCGGTGACCTTTATCCCCATTGCCTCGGCAATTCCTATGGTAATATCTATCCCGCCTGTAAAGTCGGCGTATATCTCTATGGAATAAAGTATAATAAGTAACGCCGCGTATGCGCCCGTGTAGGTTTGGGTATCACCCAGCATCGACTTCATCGCCACCAGTATTCTGTCTGCGATAACAAGCTTTTTGAAATATCCCCAAAGTATCCTTTGGATACCGAACTTCAAATTCTTGAAGCTGAAGGAGTGGTGCTCATACAGCTGGGGCGCAAGGTCAGCGTGCCTTGATATAGGTCCTTGAGCAAGCTGTGGGAAGAACGACACAAAAAGCGCAAGCCTTGCCACGTTTTTTTCTGCGTAGGTCTTTCCTCTGTACACGTCAATAAGATATCCCGTGCTTTGAAAGATAAAGAATGATATTCCCATCGGCAAAAGCAGGGACGGTATGCTCATTTTGCTCACGCCGAACAGTCCGAGCAAGGAATTCATGTTTCCAAGGGCAAACGCGGTATATTTAAGCACCGCAAGAATACCGAAGTTAAATATCAGCCCGAGCAAAAGTATATTGAAGCGTTTTTTCTTCTCTCTCGCTCTGTAAGCCTTGCGGGCTTCCTTGTCCATGCTCTCTTTATTGAGAGCTACATAATTATCCTCTTTCTCTTTCCTCTTTTCCATCGCTCTTGCGACGAAGAAGCAGGAGAGTGTGGTGGCGATGATAAAAGCAAAATTTTCAATTCCCGAAAAGGAATAGAAAAAGTAGCTTGCAGCCAGAAGAACAATCCATTGAATCCTCTTTGGAAGAAGATAATAAGCTGCCAGCAGGACCGCCACAAAGATTATAAACCCGTATGATGTAAAAAGCATCTTTATTCTTCGTCAAGCTTGGTAATAAGTGCCATAAGCGCCTTAGCGGAATTAAAGTTCTCGGGAATTATCTCCTCGGCGGGAATTGTAACGTCGAATTCCGCGTTTATCTCGGTTACAAGAGTAACGATATCAAGTGAATCCAGTATTCCCTCGTCGATCAGCTCCTCGTTGGTGGTGAAATCAACGTCGGGATGAAGCTCTTCAAGTATTTTGAGCAATTTTTCCATATTAGTTCCCTCTCTGTTATTACATCTGTTCGGCTCTTTCACGAAGCCCTTTTCTGTCTATCTTTCCGTTAGCAGTAAACGGAAGCTCGTAGAGCTTTTCGGTAAGCGCAGGCAGCATATAGCGCGGAAGATAGCGCTGAAGCTCCCGCAAAAGCGCATTTTCATCGGCTTCACCTACAAAGAAAAGTACTATACGCTTTGCGTTATTATCATAAACGCAGCACGCCTTTCGCACACCCTCCGCCTTAAGCGCGGCGGCTTCTATCTCTCCAAGCTCTATGCGGTGTCCCATATGCTTTATCTGAGAGTCCTTGCGGCAGATAAATACCAGCTCACCACGCTCATTTATCTTACCTATATCTCCCGTCCTGTATATAAGCTCGGGATAGGCGGTGTTAAGCGGGTTTTGCACAAATACGGCGTTGGTCTTGTCCTCGTCGTTATAGTAGCCCATAGTGAGGCAGGTTCCCCTTATGCATATCTCCCCCTGCTCCGCGCGCTTGTTTTCCTCGTCAAGCAGAATTATATCGGTATTGTCAAAGGGTCTGCCAATCGGTATGGGCTCGTCCGCGCCAAGCTGACGGTCTGCCGCCCAATAGCAGGACATTCCCGTTGCCTCGGTAGGTCCGTAGAGATTGAAAAATCTCGCCCTGGGCAGAGCCTCTCTCCACAGGTCGTATTGCTTTTTTGGAAACATCTCGCTGCCAAACGCCACTGTTGTAAGATGCTTTGGCGTATGCTGCTCAAGCGCTCCAAGGGATGATATCTGCACCAAGGCGGATACTACCCAGCAAATAGTGTTTATTTTATGCTCATCCAGAAACTCCACCAGCTTAACGGGAAAGGAAAAGAGCATTTTGGGTACAAAATAGGTAGTAGCCCCCAGCTTCAGCGTGGGCATTATTTCCTTTAGGGGGGCGTCAAAATAAAGGGGCGTCTGGTTTCCAAAGACGGTATCGGCGGAAAATTCAAGTGCCTCGCAAAGGGTCTCGGTATAGTCAATCACCGAGCGGTGGCAGGCTACAACGCCCTTCGGCGTACCCGTAGAGCCCGAGGTAAATACCACGTAAATAGCGTCCGTGCTGCTCTGCTTCCGTCTGATTTCGGTCAGTGCGCAAGAGTTGATCTCGGTATCTGACAGCTCATCATACAAATATACGCTTGGTATATCTAAGACTTGAGCGGTCTTTATATTCTTTTTGTCACATATAATTGCCCTTGGTGAAAGCTTGTCAAGAATAGCTCTCATTCTTGCCTCGGGCATTTTTTCGTCAATACATACGTAGAAGCAGCCCGCGTATATAATTCCGAAAAACGCGGTAACGGTTCGGGGATGCTTGTCCATTATCACCGCTATGGGCTCGCCGTAATATCCCTCTCCCGCAAGAAAGCTTCCTATGGCTCTCGCCTCGGAATACACCGCCTCAAAGGTCATTGACTCCTTGCCGTTTGAAAAGGCGGTCTTATGGGAATATTTCTTTACTGTCTGCTCCAGATATTCAAGAATATTTTTCTGCATATTACTGAAGCTCCTTAGTGGCTACCGTGGGAAATCCCGCGGGCTTTACCATATTGTAAAAATAATCCTCGCCGTGAGAGCCAACGTAGCTCTTAAGCTTTGCTTCGGTAATAAGGCAGGCGTTTTTGAAGCTTCCCGCAAGTCTTGTTGCGTCATAGTAATACCAGCCCTCTTCTACCTTGACAACGCTCCAGAAGTGAGTTCCGTCGTCCTCAGCGCCCTGATAATTCTCAGAACGTCTTATGCCCACGTTGTCTATCTCAAAATATTCAAAGAACGCCTTCGACAAGGAATAATAGGAATAGCAATCCCCCTCTTCCGATTCAAGGGTGAGTATTGCTTCCTCTATCCAGTCGGTCTCCCAATTGTTTCTGTTGATATTGGGAACGTTGGATTCATCGGTAAAGAATATGGTTTCTTGCTTGTTAACGTAGGAATATATCTTTCTTACCTTTTCAGTATCGGTCATATCCTTGGTTATTCCCAAGCTTTCCGCTTTTTTTGCAATCATTTCCATAAGAGTGTCGATATGATACTCCTTGGATTTTACAACGTATATAACGGTATAAATTTCGCTGACGTTTCCGGACTCGTCGGTAGCTCGATACAACACCTTATACTCGCCCTCCTTGTTTATATCAACAGCCTTTGCGTTGACCTCAAGATGAGGGGCGGGGTCTGCGTTGTCCGACACGGACACCATTTTTTTGAAGGTCGGAGACTCACCCACGTATCCAATAACGCGCCTCGAACCAGATATTACGGGGGCTTCCTTGTCCTTGGATGAATCCTTACCGAACATAAGACTTACTATGAGCGTAACGCAAAAAACAAGAAGAAAAGCCGCAAAGGTAATAAAAGTAATCTTTATTACCGCCCAAACACGGCTTCTGTGCTCTTGTGCCTCTTTGTTCATTTTTTCTTTATCGTTTATATATGACATGGACCTTCTCCGCGATATTATATAATATAGATAGTAATACATAGTTATTATACACCAAAACCATTCTATTGTCAACGATAAAAGAGTCTTTTTTGACAAGAAAATGCGTCTGCTTTTACGTTAGATATTAAAAGCCCATATTTTTAAATATTTTTCCCTTTTCTATTGACAAATTTTAAAAAAACTGTATAATAGATGAGTTGATAATTTTTTAACAAGGAGATTTTAAAATGGCTATCGTAACGATAATCGGAGCCGGTATGATGGGCTCAGCTCTCGCATTTCCCCTTCGCGAGAACGGAAATGAGGTTCGCCTTGTAGGTACACACCTTGACCGTGACATAATCGAAACCTCGAAAAAGACCAACAGACACCCCAAATTTGTAAAGGACTTCCCCGCAGGTCTTGACTTCTATCAGATAGAGGACGTTGAAAAGGCAATCGACGGATGCGACGTTATCGTCGGCGGCGTAAGCAGCTTTGGCGTTGATTGGTTTGCTGACGTTATTCTTCCTCTTATTCCCGAAAGCGTTCCCGTAATTACCGTTACCAAGGGTCTTATGGACACTCCCGACGGAAAGCTTCTTACATATCCCGACCTTTGGGAAGCTAAGTGCCGTGAGCTTGGCAAGACCCTCTCTCTCAACGCAATCGGCGGTCCCTGCACCAGCTACGAGCTTGTAGCTCACGACCAGACCGAGGTCGCTTTCTGCGGAAGAAACATTGAAACCCTTAAGATGCTCAAGGAGCTCTTTACCACCGACTATTACCACGTAAGCGTTACCACCGACGTTACCGGCATCGAGAGCGCAGTTGCACTCAAGAACGGCTATGCACTCGGCATCGCTCTTACCATCGGTGTCAACCAGAAGAACTTTGGTCTTGACAGCGAGCTTCACTTCAACTCCCAGGCTGCAGTATTCGGTCAGGCAGTTAAGGAAATGTACCGTCTGCTCGAGT
>CAJGCD010000059.1 GCA_904501715.1 uncultured Clostridia bacterium | reverse complement strand
GTTGACTCGTTAGCCTTCCCCAGCGGGGAAGGGGGACCACGATAGTGGTGGATGAGGAGAGCTCTGAGAGCACTGTGTATTGCTCACGTTGAGGGAACTTATATCTTCCCCAACAATGAATGTGAACATAGGCTACACCCGTGTTCTCCTCATCAGTCTCGCTATTTGCTACGCAAATGTACGCTCGGCAGCTTCCCCGCTGGGGAAGCCTTTAAGAAAGTGCGCTGTTCGTTTATTTGTGCCACGCTGTCACGCGCGGATTTGTGGGACGGCGCGCCCAGTGGGCGATAAAGCCGTCACTCAAATAGGAAAAAACAAGGAGTATAGGACACGGCAGTGTCATAGACGACTATGTTTTTGACCGTATGAAACTCTCGGACAGCTTCGCTACCGCGAGTTTCTATTTATTTGTAATCTTCGCACAGACCCAATATTGTAGGGACAGGCGTCCTCGACTGTCCGCAAAGACAAAATGCCGTGCAAGCATCTATGTTCACACATTTTCTTTCGTGCGGTAGGGCGATAGTTTATCTCTCGCCGTTTTTTATTAAAAAATTTTTAAATTCGCAAAAACGGACAGTCTGTCGCTTGCGACAT
This sequence comes from uncultured Clostridia bacterium, assembly GCA_904501715.1. Lineage (GTDB taxonomy): Bacteria > Bacillota > Clostridia > Oscillospirales > CAG-272 > HGM12713. Next base: position 8,811 of record CAJGCD010000059.1, on the reverse strand, counting down.
GGACGCCTGTCCCTACAATAAGAAAGGTGCAACGCACAAGCCTTAGCTCCCGACACAGGAGGGCTTTCCATACATTTGTAAAATTCAACACTCGCCCAAAAAAATATTCCGCACACGATTTTCGACTTTAGTTCACTAAAATATTTTTTTGACCCTTGGTTTATGTGCCTTTACTGACAGATTTCTGTCAGTTATCAACACACTTTTCCACAAACTGTGGAAAAGTCGTCTGAATATTATGTCGAATTTTTATACCTTTTGTCATTTTTTGACACAATGTTAAATATCAAGATTTTCGGCAAACTTTGCGTTTTTCTCAATAAACTCACGTCTGGGCTCAACACTGTCACCCATAAGCAAGGAAAACATTGCGTCACACGCCATAGCGTCCTCAGCAGTAACCTTAAGCAGTGTTCTTCTTTCGGGGTCCATGGTTGTTTCCCAAAGCTGCTCGGCATCCATTTCTCCAAGACCCTTATAACGGTCTGCTTCCACGCCCGAGCCCATTTCCTTGATTATCTCGTCACGCTCGGCATCCGAGAATGCGTATCTCTCGGGTCCCTTGCCGCTGCGCTTGAAAATTCTGTAAAGAGGGGGCTGAGCAAGATAAATATGACCGTCGTCTATAAGCTGACGCATATGTCTGAAAAAGAATGTAAGAAGTAATATTCTGATATGAGATCCGTCAACGTCGGCATCCGCCATAATTACTATCTTACCGTAACGGAGCTTGCTTATATCAAAGTCCTCACCGATACCGCAGCCAAGAGCCTGAATTATTGGGATAAGTGACGGGTTGGAGTAGACCTTGTCAAGTCTGTTCTTCTCAACGTTAAGCACCTTACCGCGAAGAGGAAGTATAGCCTGAAAACGGCTGTCGCGTCCCATCTTTGCGGAGCCTCCCGCGGAATCTCCCTCTACAAGATATACCTCTGTGAGATTTACGTCCTTTTCCTGACAGTCGGCAAGCTTACCGGGGAGAGTAGAGCCCTCAAGCAGACCCTTGCGACGTGTAAGCTCTCTCGCCTTTCTTGCCGCCTCACGGGCACGGGATGCCGCCAACGCCTTATCGAGAATTCCTCTGGCTACAGAGGGATTTTCCTCAAAGTATTCACCCAGCTTTGCAACTACGGTGTTCTCAACAAGGGTACGTATCTCGGAGTTACCGAGCTTCGCCTTGGTCTGGGATTCAAACTGTGCGTCCTCAAGCTTTACGCTGACGATAGCGCATATACCCTCTCGGACGTCCTCGCCCGAAAGGTTCTTGTCTGCGTCCTTAAGTATTCCCGCCTTGCGGGCGTAATCGTTGAGTACCTTGGTAAGACCCGACTTGAAGCCCGTCTCGTGAGTACCGCCCTCGATGGTATTCATATTATTTGCGAAGGTCATTACGACCTCGTTATAGCTGTCGTTATACTGGAGAGCAACCTCTGCGACACTGGAGCCCTTCTCGCCCCTCATATATATTACCTCGGGATGTATCAGCTCGCAAGCCTTCTGCTCGTTGAGGTGTGTAACAAAGGTCCTGATACCGCCCTCGAAATGAAATTCTGTTTCTATGGGCTCTTCTCCTCTGTCGTCACGGAGAACTATGCGTATTCCTCCGTTGAGGAACGCCTGCTCGCGCATACGGTTTGCAAGGATATCGTATTCAAATACCGTTTCCTCAAATATGGTGGGGTCGGGCTTAAAGGTAACGCGCACACCGTGAGGACGCTGTGGATATTCACCCTCGTCACGGAAGGGTCTTGCCACTCTTCCTTGCTCAAAACGCTCGGTATAGCGTCTGCCCTCGTAGCAGTCGTCAAGCTCTACCCATTCGGAAAGCGCGTTAACTACCGACGCGCCCACTCCGTGCAGACCGCCCGCTATCTTGTATCCGCCGCCGCCGAATTTACCGCCCGCGTGAAGTATTGTATAGACCACCTCGGGAGTAGGAATACCCTGCTTTGGATGTATCGCCGCGGGGATACCGCGTCCGTTATCCTCAACGGTGACGCTGTCGCCCTTGTTTATTGTGACGGTTATCTTGTCGCAGAAGCCCGCCAGAGCCTCGTCGATAGAGTTATCGACTATCTCGTAAACAAGGTGGTGCAGACCGCGCAGAGAGGTAGTACCAATGTACATACCCGGTCTTTTACGGACCGCCTCAAGTCCCTCAAGGACTTGAATTTGATTTTCATCATACGTCTGATGAGTGTTGTTTTCCATTTTTTTACCTTCCTGATGTATGTTGAATAGTTAGAATTATAAACGAATTTTTCTGTTCTTTTCTTGAAAGAAAAGAACCAAAAGAACTTGAAAAAGGGGTTTTATTAAGAGGGCATATCCAATTTGGTAGGGGTCGGCGCCTTCGACGACCCGTTTTTAGAAGAATTTGTCGGACCCTACGTCCCGCCAAATTCTGTGATTTATTCGCAATGTTCGCACATACCCAATTATGAAAGTTTTGGTCGAGCTTTTTCAAAAGCTCGCGGGTCTTAGGGCAGCGCCCTAAGGAAGCGGTGTTTCTTTTTTGTTTGCACCTTTAGCGTCAAAGAAAAAAGATAAAGACGCAGGGCGGCTTCTTTAATTATGTTGAAGCCCCAATCAATTTTCGTTCATCCTGCCCCTAAGAGCAGAGCTTGATATCTGTGAGAAGCAAATTTTATATTCCCCTTTATCAAGGTATAGGATAAATGATTTCGGCAGCTCCTCTATTGCCGACTCCACGAGTCCCTCTCTCTGCTTCTGGTTCAGATATTTTCTCGTTACAGCCGACAGGGTAGCATTATCCATATCAAATATACCAACCACCGCCGATAGCCTTATATTCTTGTTGTTTCCTACGTGTAAAAACATAAATCTCCATAAGCCTTCCCCAGCGGGGAAGGGGGACCGCTTGCGGTGGATGAGGAGAACACCTCACGCACTCACTTTAAGTCCTTTGCTGTTAATTTAAGATACTTTAATATATCCTCACAAACCATATTAAAATTTTTATTTATATCCTTATTGTTATATCTCAATACGGTTATTCCAAGACGCGTAAAATCATCATCTCTTTGCCTGTCCGCTTTCTCTGCTTCGGGCATTTTATGCTGTATTCCGTCGATTTCAATTACTATTCTTTCTTTTGCTATAAAGAAATCGGCTATATAGTTTCCTATATTTTTTTGTCTGTTTACAGTTATAGGTAATTTTTTTAAAAAGTCATACCAAAGATGTTTTTCCTCCGGAGTCATATTTTTTCTAAGGGTCTGAGCATTTTTTACCAAGGGTTGTTTGTAGTTATAAATCATTATAATGATATTCCCCCCTTATCAATGCTCACATTATCTCCCCCCGAGCTCTCCTCATCCACCGCTCTGCGGTCCCCCTTCCCCGCTGGGGAAGGCTAAACGAACAATGTGCGCACCTACGGGTGAGATGTGACCCGAGAGTATCACTTAACCTAAGGCTTCTCCGCTGGAGAAGCTGTCGCGTCAGCGACTGATGAGGAGAGCTCGGGAGTACTCTATGTATTGCTTACTATTTGAAAAGCAATATAGCATAGAGCTTTGACCTTTTATAATATCAAATCTCGTTCTCCTCATACACCGCTTCCCCGCTTGGGAAGGCTTTAATGTAAAGATTTTATCAATATTAAAAACCTGATATTTTTCCTTAAATCTCGGTATAAGTCCCGTTTTTGACCAATATCCGCTTTTCCGCCTGCATCCTTTTAATAAACTCGCTCTCGCACGTGCTTATTATAACCTGTTTATTCGTCGAATGCAATATCATATAGTCCCGCCTAGTCTCATCCAGCTCGGATAAAACGTCGTCAAACAGAAATACGGGATAATCTCCGAACTCCTCTCGGCATATCTCGCCCTCAGCCAGCTTCATAGCCAGAGCCAAGGAGCGCTGCTGCCCCTGCGAGGCGTAAATTCTCGCGCTTTTTCCGTTTATTTTGATATCGGCATCGTCCTTGTGTATTCCGTACTGAGTCGCTCCAAGAGCTATCTCTCTGTCGTGAGCGGACATAAGCAGCTCAAGATATCTCTCTTTTACTCTCCTCGCGTCAAGATACAGCTCCTCCTCAAGTCCCGCGTTGCCCTTGTATATGACCTCTGTGCGCTCGCGCTCACCTGTCATCTCACGAAAATAATTTTCCACAAGGCTTGACACACGTCTTACGAATTCAAGCCGCATAGCCGATATAACAGCCGCTTCCTCAGCCATTTTCTCGCTCCACAGCTCTACCGTGGCGTCAAAGGATGCTCTGTTACCATACGCGGTCTTTATGAGAGCGTTTCTCTGCTTTAAAAAATAGTTATATCTTTGAAGAGAGTATATATATTTCGGCGATATTCGGCTGATGGCAATATCCAGATAATTTCTCCGCTCAGAGGGCCCCGCCTTTATAAGCGAGAGATGCTCGGGACAGAAGAGCACAGCGCGGAAGCTTCCGACTATATCGGACATTCGCTCCACCCGAAGATTGTTCTTTTCAACTATCTTCTTTTTATCGGTAAAGAGCTTTATGGTAAGATTATCGTCACGCTCGCGCTCCTCGCGTCTGTAATCTATGGATATCTCGGCGCTCTTCTCCCCAAAGCTTATCATTTCACCCGCGTTGGCGGCTCTGAAGCTTCTGCCCACGGATGCGTAAAATATAGCCTCAAGAAGGTTGGTCTTTCCCTGAGCGTTCTCGCCCACCAGCACGTTGACTCCGGGGCAAAAGCCCACCTCTGCCTCTTTTATATTTCTGAAATTCTTGACCGAGGCTCTTCTGGCGTACATCTTTAATCCTTAGTTCTTACGGGAAGGAGCATAAAGAGCTCCTCAACTCCCTTTTCCTCGTATCCGTTCTCAACGGGAGTTATATTCATACTGTTAAGAGCGGAGGTCAGGCTGAGCATAACTCTTTCTGTGTCGCAGGAGCGTATGCTGTCAATAAGAAATCTGTTGTTAAACGCAATAACTATATCATTTCCCGTATGCTCCACCGCAAGCTCGTCGTAGGTGCTTCCTATGGCGGATATAGCCGATATACGGAGAATTCCCTCGTTTACGTTGAGCTTTACGTGAGCTCTTACGTTGCCCGCTACCTTTTCCTCTGTAATAAGAGCCGCGCGCTCCAGAGCCGAGAGAAGTCTTGTTTTGTCCTCTATAACGGTTATGGGATGGTTTGTTACTATTATTCTGTTATAATCTATATACTCTCCGTCAACAAGGCGGGAGAAGAAGGTCAGCTCGCCTATAACGAAAACTATGTGCTTTCTGGTTACGTATATCTGAGTCAGTGCCTCCTCGTCGTCCGAAAGAAGTCTAGAGAGGTCGTTTACGGTCTTTGCGGGAACTATAAAGGCATATTCAAGATAATCCTTGCCGTTGGTATTCTTATTCGTAAGCTCGGTAGCGCGGCGGCATTTAGCAAGCTTGAAGCTGTCGCAGGCTACCATAGTTATGGAATCGTCGTCTATCTTAACGAAGGTACCGTTAAGGATATTTCTCTGGTCGTTGTTACCCATAGCGAAGGATACCTGAGAGAACATCTTTTTAACTATACTCTGACCTATAATAAAGCTTCTGTCACTTACAAGGTCGGGGATAGAGGGAAAATCGCTTCCCGCCAGAGCGCTCATCTTATGAGAGGATTTACCGCTTATAATGCTTGCTACCATCTTATTGTCAACCTCAAGCATTATCTCCTCTCCGTCCATGACGCGAAGAGTCTGATTGAACTTCTGAGCGTTGATTATAAAGGAGCCCTCCTCAAGGACCTTAGCCTCAATGGTTATTCTTATACCCTTGTCAAGGTCAAAGGTGGTAAGAACGCAGGTGTCGGGGAATTTAGCCTCTATGAGTATTCCGTCAACAGAGGTAAGGGTAGATTTACCCGATACAGTGTACATAAGGGGAGCGATAGCCGAGCTTACCGCCGAGCGGTTGAAAATTATCTTCATTGCGTTTTCTCCTTTAGATAAATAGAATAGAATATATTAATTATAAATAGTATTAGTATTAGCTTTAGGGGATGTGGAAAATGTGGAAAAGCTATGCATGTCTTGAAATATAAGGCAGGGCGGCTGTTTTTATTTTTGAAAAGCCTTTGGACAGGTTGTTGAAAGTATGTTATCAAAAATACACTTTTCCACAGTCAAAAAATTTTTTTTGGGCTTTTATAAATTCAAAAAAGAGTAAAAACAGAGAATTTAAAAAATAAGTGAAAATTTTCCTTATCTGTGGAAAACTCAAGACATAAAACCGTGTCACACCGTCTCAAAATGTCATAGTAAAATTGGGGAAAAGTGATGGTCTTTGGCGTAGTTTTCAACAGAAGAAAGAGCAGTAAGTGATTTTTTAACAGCCGATAAACTCAATAAAATCAAGGGTTTTCGGACTTTTCCACTTCTTGTGTGGAAAGCTATGAGGAAAAAATCACGTTTTCCACAAGGGCTGTGGAATGTCGTAGGGAAAAGTATGTGGAAAGGTGAGTTTTTCCGCTATGTTTAAACAAACTGAATCAGGAATATATTTGACATTGTAGGGACAGGCGTCCTCGACTGTCCGTTTAAAGTTAGATTTTGTTTAACAAGGAAAACCCCATACGTGGGTTTTCCTCTTGCCTCGTAAACGAGTCAATTCACCTTTCCCGCGTTTTATGACCGATTGGGTGTTTCGCTGACTGCGGTCAGCGACTTAGAGCTTTGCCCTAAGAACCCACGAGCTTTTGAAAAAGCTCGACCAAAACTTTCATAATTGGGTTTGTGCTAACCCTTATAATAAACCCGTCAATAAGTTCTTTGGCTCCACCTTTCTCAAAAGAAAGGTGGAAAAAACGGTAAAAGAGTAACTAACTATCAAACTCCTGTTGAAACTTCCTTTAAGAGCTCTGCGAGCTCCACGTTGAACATAGGGTCGGTGTTCTTTTTCTTATTTATTACCTCAACCGAGGAAATTATAGAGGAATGGTCACGTCTGAATATCTTTCCTATACCCGGGAAGGACATTTCTGTGACGCTTCTTATAAGGTATATGCTCACGTGACGGGCAAAGGCTATATCCTTAGTTCTCTTTGGACTAAGGAGATCTGCCTTAGATATTCCGTATTTATTATAGACGGCTGAAAATACCTTATCCACGATTACCTGAGTGGGCAGAACTCCTCCCGTCAGCTCCTGAAGGCAGGATGCCGCTATCTCCATGGTTATCTCCTTGCCCTCAAGGAAAACTATTGCGCTGAGCTTCTTTATCATACCCTCTATCTGGCGTATGTTGGAGCGCAGATTTTCAGCAAGGAAGGTAAGGACATCATCTGAGAGCTCTATGGACACCTGCTCCGCCTTTTTCTTGATAATCGCAATTCTCAGCTCAAGGTCGGGGGGCTGTATATCTCCGATTATTCCCCACTCAAAGCGGCTTCTCAGACGCTCCTCAAGGGGCTGTATATCCTTTGGAGGACGGTCGGATGCAAGAACTATCTGCTTATGATTTTCATAAAGAGTGTTGAAGGTGTGGAAGAATTCCTCCTGAGTTGAGGTCTTTCCCGCTATAAACTGTATGTCGTCTATGAGCAGAATGTCGCAGCTTCTGTATTTCTCGTGGAATTTGTCCATTTCCTTGCTGCCAAGGCACCTTACCATCTCATTGGTAAATTCCTCGCCCTTTATGTATATTACTCTCGCGCGGGGGTCTTTTTTCTTTATCTCGTTGACGATAGCACTCATAAGGTGAGTCTTTCCAAGACCGCTGGGACCGTATATGAACAGAGGATTATACGCTCCTCCCGCTCCGTCGGCAACCGCTGTGCAGGCGGCGTGAGCGAATTTATTTGAGCTTCCCACTATGAAATTATCAAAGGTGTACTGGAAATTATAGTTCATAGGGAGGGTGCTGTGCTTATTATCTTCCTCGGGAGCTGCTTCCTGAGGATTTTCCGCTTCATCAGGCTTTTTATCAAGACCAAGCTGCTTTTTGATTTTTTCGGGGCTTGAGGGCTCGCCTGTAAAGATGACCTCAACCTCTTGCTCAAAGCCGAAATGCTCCGAGAAGGCTTTTTTAAGAATGGGAATATATCTTTTTGTAAATACCTTATAATTAAAGGCAGAGGTAGTTTCAAAAATTATGGTATCGTTTTCGTAGGAATGTATTTTTATCGTGCCGAACCAAAGGTCCATATTGCTGGGAGTTATATCCTTTTGAAGTGATATCTTTATCTGTTCCCAGATATCCTCAAGGTCGTTTATAAAGGACATATCAAGCTCTCCTTTCACAGAAAATTATAGGTAAAATAGAATAAAATCACACAAAAAGCGTACAATGCGCCACATTATAATATTACACAATAATTATATCACACTCACGCTTATTTTGCAAGTTTTTTCTTCAAATATTTATTATATATTAACAATATTTTTTGTGGGTGTATTGACATAATTTTTTCGTGGGAGTATAATAAAGACAGATAATCGAGCGGGACGTTGTTTGGACTCGTTTATTGGGAGAGCTTGTTGGGGAAGGGCGAACCCCCGGCGAGGGATTTGAGTGACGGCTTTATCGCCCACTGGGCGCGCCGTCCCACAAATCCGCGCGTGACAACGTATCACAAATAAACGAACAGCGCACTTTCTTAAAGGCTTCCCCAGCGGGGAAGCTGTCTCGCTATTTGCGTAGCAAATAGCGAGACTGATGAGGAGAACCCGGGTGTAGCCTATGTTCACATTCATTGTTGGGGAAGATATAAGTTCCCTCAACGTGAGCAATACACAGTGCTCTCAGAGCTCTCCTCATCCACCACTATCGTGGTCCCCCTTCCCCGCTGGGGAAGGCTAACGAGTCAAC